>JACDZI010000051.1 GCA_013426785.1 Rhodocyclaceae bacterium
ATATTCATCTGGGGCCGACACTGCCCGCCTTTATCACCCCCAACGTGCTCAATGTCCTGGTGGAAAACTTCAACATCAAGCCGGTCACCACCCCCGAGGCTGACCTCAAAGCCATCCTCGGCTAGGTTATAACTGCTTCTCCCCGGCAGGGCACGGCCTTATTGCCGTGTCCTGCCTTTTGAAATTCAGGCCATCCTCCACCAGGAGCCACGCGTCATGAATCCAGTCAAGCAGGCCATCGAAAGATATTTCAGCAAAATGACCGGCGGTGCCAAAAGCCCGCCAGGCGTCAATCTTTCCGAGATCTGGTGGTCCTGGATTGGCGCGTTCCTGGGCATCTCCTCACTCTCCTATCTGCATTTCAATATCTGCCTCACCACCACCGATCTGGAAATGCTGGTGGGTTCTTTCGGTGCCTCGGCGGTCCTGATCTATGGCGCCATCAAAAGCCCCCTGGCCCAGCCCCGAAATCTTCTCGGCGGCCATATCATCTCGGCCTTTATTGGCGTTGCCTGCTACAAACTTCTGGGATCTGGAATCGCAAATCCCTTTGTCGATTCCGACACCATCATTGGCGCGGCCTGCACCATGGTTCTGGGAACGCCGCACATGTGGCTTGCCTCATCTGTGGCTGTGGCCACGGCCATTGCCGCCATGCTTGCCACAAAAACCCTGCATCCGCCGGGTGGAGCCACCGCCCTCATCGCGGTGATGGGCAGTGACCGAATCCATGACCTGGGATTTCTTTATCCTCTCATACCTGTTGGCGCCGGGGCCTTAATCATGTTATTAGTGGCACTGCTGGTAAACAATATTCCCCATAGCCGAAGGTATCCCGACTTCTGGTATTAGGGAGCTGGATGCAAACAAAATGAATCAACCCATGTGAGAAAATGACCATCAACCAAAAAACCTACTCCGTCGTTCCCGGCCTCAATATGGGCCTGTTTTCCCCCAAAGAACTGGCGGAGATTGTGGCCGTCATCAATAAATACCATGTCCCCATGACCAAGATCACCTCGGCCCAACGGCTGGGGCTTCTGGGCATGGAGGAAGAGGAACAGGCACGACTGAAGGCCGAGTTGAAACCCTTGACCCGCCCGGTGGCGGTGAATGGCGTCCATTATGTCCAGGCCTGTCCCGGTTCACAGTGGTGCAAATACGGCACCAGTGATTCCCTGGCCCTGGGCCGCCGCCTGGAGCAGCTCTCCTTCCCCGCGCCCCTGCCGGGCAAGGTCAAGATCGGCATATCCGGCTGCCGGATGTCCTGCACTGAGCCCTATGTCCGTGACGTGGGCATCTTTGCCACCAAAAAAGGCTGGACCCTGCTCTTTGGCGGCAATGGCGGCGGCAATCCGCGCCTGGGCGAGATCGTGGCCGAGGGGCTGAGTGATGATCAGGTGGTGGAGCTGGTGGAGAAATGTCTGCGCTTCTATCAGGACAATGCCAAGTTCAAATCCCGTACCGCCCGCTTTATGGAGCGTATCGGCATCGACGCCCTGAAAAAAGGGGTCTTATCCGAACCCCCTGGAGCCGCATCCTAACCCCCGATGAACGGGAGAACCCCCATGGCATTAATAAACCTCAGGAGCAAGCTCCATGCAGTGTCCTGGACAAGATAACCGATACTGGAGCGGCGAGGCCGTCTTTGAAATCCCCTGCCCCCAATGCGGGGCCATGCTTGAATTTTTCAAGGATGACAGCCAGCGCGCCTGCCGACAATGCGGCCAGAAGGTCCTCAACCCCAGGATTGATTTCGGCTGCGCCTCCTACTGCCCCCATGCCGAACAGTGCCTGGGCTCCCGGCCGGCCCTGCAACCCAACACCGCTGATCTGTTCAAGGAGAAGCTGGCGGCGGCAATCCGCGGACAACTCCACGATGCGAAACAAAAATTTCTTCTGGTGAGCAGGCGGGCCGAGTTTGCCGAGCAGCTCTGCCGGCAGGAGGGCGGCAACATGGCCGCCGTGGTTGCTGCCGCCCTGCTTTCCCAGTCCGAGACCCCTGTGGATCTGCTCAAGGACCTTGGTGCCGCAGACGAGATGATCGGGGAGGTGACCAGACTGCTCGCCCGCAGCCCCGCCCGCAATGACAGTGAGAGGCTCTCCGCCGCCGTCTTCGACGATGCCTGCCTCCTTGGGGATCTGAGCCTGGACATCTCGGCAAACCTCGCAAGCCCCTGCCAGACTGCCACGGGAAGAGAAGAGGCAGCAGCCATCCGGGCAAAAACCGGTGGCTAGCCGGGGACTCCTTCCACTTCCGGACCCCGCCGGATCGCCGCGAACACTCCAAACCCCTCCATCGCTTCTCCCGCAGACCATCAGAGATTCCCGCGCCGTTTCCCGGTCTGCCCCCTGAGCAGCGGTTTCATCACACTCCGGGAAAATATTTTTTCATCAACTTGATTCAAGTCAAGGCGCATGAAAATATTGCGGCTATAATCAGGGACATGTCAGCAGGGATCGACAGAACTCCCTTTCAGATTCAACCCCTCTTCCCATACAAGGACTTCACCATGAAAATAGTACGAAAGATTATCGAGATCGACGAGGAGCTGTGCAACGGATGCGGACAATGTGTGACGGACTGCGCGGAGGGCTCATTGCGGATCATTGACGGCAAGGCCCGACTGGTCTCCGACAACCTCTGCGACGGGCTGGGCGCCTGCCTGGGTGCCTGCCCCACCGGCGCCTTGCGGATCATTGAACGGGAGGCCGAGGATTTCAGCGAAGAGGCGGTGCACGCGTTCCTTGCCAGCCAGAAAAATCAGGGGGAGCAGAGGCAAGGGCCCCAGACTGGCGCCAGACCGTCCGGCTGTCCATCGGCCCAGCTCCAGAGCTTTGCCCCCTTAAGCACTTGTCAATCGGCCAATACCCCGACCTCCATGGGCGGTGCCGCCTCTGCCCTCAGCCACTGGCCGGTGCAGATTCGTCTGGTGCCGCCAACGGCACCCTTTCTCCAGAATGCCGACCTGCTGGTGGCCGCCGACTGTGCCGCCGTCTCCGCTCCCAATTTTCATGGAGATTTTCTCACCGGCAAGGTGGTGATGATGGGCTGTCCCAAATTTGACGACGCCAAGAGCTATGTCCAGCGCTTTGCCGAGATCATCAGGACCTGTAATCTCAAAAGCCTGACCATCCTGATTATGGAAGTCCCCTGCTGCGCCTCCATGGTCGGGATCATCAAGGAGGCCATGGAACTGGCAGGCAAATCCGTGCCAGTGGAGCAGATTACCCTGTCCAGACAGGGCGAGGTTCTTGCCCGCAGCAACTGGTAAGGGGAATTCCCATTCAAGCCTTCCATCTCCGGCTCACCTGGGAAACAAAAACTCCCCTCCCTTGCCGGGAGCAACTGTGTTCAAAGTCAAGCATTTATTGGTTCCTCGCACAAAACGGTGCGTAAAAACAGCTTAACAAATTTAAAAGCATGAGTTCTTTTACGTAGATGAAGGCCAGCCAGCCAATAATCTATCTACAGAGGAACTCATGCTTGTTGAACAGATAATCGAGAATTTGCCTGGATGGTCCGACGCCATGAAGAGAATATTCTGACGTGGTTCCACGTGCCCATCAATAACGGCGTTGTCGAGGGACACAACAACAAAGCCAAGGTGATCAGTCACAAGGCCTATGGATTTCGAACAGCTGACAACTTTATCTGTAACCTCTACCACTGCATGGTCAACTTACCGGCAATACCGCTCATGCACAGATTTGTGTGAGGAACCCCTTTTTCATGGAAAAAATAGATTTGTACCATGCCAGTTGCATCTTTATTTTTTCAATCCGGTCACTTCTTGCCCGAGCTCTAGAGCCCTTTCAAATACTCGTTGAGTTTACGGCCGGCCTGCGAACTCTGGTCTTCACAGACCTTCACCTGGTTACGGTTCAAAAGTTCCTTCAGGTCAAATTCAACACGACGAGCCGCCGCCAGATTGCTTTTCTGCGAGATTTCGACAGTGCGCAGACCCGACGGAAGCTGCCAGATTTCAACGACAAAGGCCTGGCCCTTCTTGCTGTAGGTATCAATGTGGGCCGGCCCCAGGCGCTTCAGTTCTAAGGGAAGCGGCCAAACCGCAATGCCTTCCTGCAGATAACGGATCTGCGCCGGGCTGAGAAGGTCGGCAAGCACCACATTTGCCTTGAACAACTCTTGAACCTGCTTCTTCTCAAGCATCCTGTTGATCGACACGGCACCCTCGAGTTGCTCGCCATGCATGTCATACTCGCATTTTGCCTCACCCGCCGGCAGAAGCGCCGGATTGATCGCGGCACAGTGCTGATGCGCAACCTTCAAGGTCAGCTCGGACTTCTGCCCCGAGAGGCGGAGGCGAAGGAGGACGCCTTTCTTGAAGAGATCGAGCCCGGCCGTATCGAAATACCAGGCTTCCCGTGATTTTTTCCCCTGATGTTTGAGCTGCAGCGCTGTGATAATCTGCTGGGGTTCGGAACAGAGATTGATTTGCACCTCCGCCCCTGACGCTGGATTTCCACTATCGGCTGCGGCCCCTGAGCAGGTGCAGATACATACAAACAGTGCGACAAACAGCGATTTCATTCTTCCTCCGAAAAAAGAAGCAATATTTCCGGTTTCGGTCACGGTACGCCCTCTCTGCTTATGCTTTCTTGTCTTCGTTGTCATGGTTCTCATGGACGTTCAGCACGAGTTTTTCAGAACTTCCTTCTTTCCGGTCTTCGAGGTCGGCAAACAAGCCCTCGTCGGAAAGATCAAGGGGGTGGGAATTTTCCCAGTCGTGCTTGGCGACCTGGTGCAGCCGTTCGACGATCTCGTCATCATGGACTTCAATCGCCAGTTCACGCCGGTCGTCGAAACTGCCGGGGGCGAGATTGATCGAACCGATGATGGCGCGGCAGCCGTCAGCCAGGATCATTTTACCATGCAGCTTGAGGTTCTTGAGTTTGTTGATCTTTATCCCGACATCGTCCATAATTCGCAGGCCGCCAACCCCTTCGACCAATTTTTCCTTTTTCAAACTATGGGGCGGAATCGCCATAACGTGAACTTTGACGCCTCGCATCGCAGCGCGGACCAATCGTTCGATGATCACGGCGTCCTGGTAGCGCTCATTTTGGACAAAAAGGGTATGTTTGGCCCCGTCGATCAGGCGAGCGATGCGTTGCCTGCCATTACCGCGGCACCAGATGAGATGGGCATTCTCGCCGGGATCAAAATCCTTACGATTCCAATCAGCTTCGAAGCCGGCAATGATCTCATCCACTTCATGTTTATGACTCGTAACAATGGCGTAGTCGCGGGTGAGGGTGAGATTTTTCGTTGCCCAGTTCAAGGATTTGACAAAGGCCGTCTCGTCATCTACGACCATTGATTTTTCATGGGTGATGCCGAATTCAGGGTTGCTGTCTTTCACCTCAATGTCAGCTCCCTCGAGTGCCGCACGGGTCGCGACATTTTCCTCCTCGCCGTCGCGGCGGGCCGGATTGAGCATGACTTGGACCTTGACCCCACGTTTTTGCGCGGCGATGACGGCCGCGATCAGGTCGGGATCGGAAAAAATAAACATCTTGATGCGGAGGTTTTTCGTGGCCGCGTTAATAGCGTCGAGGATGGGCTTACCGCTGTCGTCGGGAAGAACGAGAAGTGATCGATTTGACATATTTTTATACCAAGTTGAGGTTCTTCTTTGGTTTACGGCTGGGTTTCGGCAGACACTTCAGGGGCGGGCGTTGCCCCTGCCTGGATACGATACAGTTCGGCGTAGATTTCGTTGCGTATGATCAGCTCATCGTGCGTGCCTTCTTCGGCGACAATGCCGCCTTTGAGAACAACAATCTTGTCGGCGTCACGTATGGTGCTCAGGCGGTGCGCGATGGTGATAACGGTGCGTCCTGCCATCAGGCGTTCGAGCGCCTCCATCACCAGCTTCTCCGATTCCGTGTCCAGGGCGGCGGTGGGTTCGTCAAGGATGAGAATCGGCGAGTTGCGGACGATGGCGCGGGCGATGCCGAGGCGTTGACGCTGGCCACCCGAAAGCGTCAGGCCGCGCTCGCCGACCAGCGAGTCGTAGCCGTGCGGCATCTGGAGAATAAAGTCGTGGGCGTTGGCCATTTTCGCAGCTTCGACGATCTCGTCCGGCGTGGCTTCGAGCCGCCCGTAGGCGATGTTGTCACGGATCGTACCGGCAAAGAGCACCGTGTCCTGCAAAACAAAGCCGATCTGCGACCGCAGCGGATCCAATTGATATTCGGTGGCGTCTGCACCATCAATCAGCACCCGTCCCACGGTCGGGTCGTAGAATCGCGGGATCAGGCTGAGTACGGTGGACTTGCCGCCGCCGGTCGGACCGCAAACGCCGATGCGCTGGCCCGGCTTGATGGTGAGATTGATGTCGCGCAGTACCGGCTGTTCCGGGTCGTAGGAGAAGGCAACATGCTCGAAGACGATCTCGCCCTTAAGTTTGCCCGGATCTCGCGCATCAGGCTTTTGCGGGATGATGGTGTCAGCGTCGAGAATGGACTGAATGCGTTCCATGCCGACCGCCGCCTGGGCAATGACGTTGGTCATTTTGGCGAGGTCCTGCACCGGTTTGAAAAATTTGTTGAGGTAGGAAAGAAACACAGTCAAAGCCCCGACTGTCATCGCATCACTGAGGATCAGCCCGGCGCCGCGCCAGAGCACAAAAGCTACACACAGCGACACCGTCACGGCGACGATGGGCGAGAGCAGCGACTTCACCCGCCGGGCCTTGAGCGCCGCCTCGACGGACTTCATGCTGGCCGTGTCCAGGCGCCCTTCTTCCATGTCCTGCCTTCCGAATGCCTTGACGGAGCGCACGGATTCCAAACCCTGCTCCAAGACGCTCACAATGTCGCTTTGGCGCGTGCGGACCTCATGGGTGGCGTTCTTCACCGCCTTTTTGAAACGAGCGACGAACATCAGCAAGAACGGCGTCACCCCCACCGCGACGAGGGCAAAATCGAAGTTCAGATAGAGCATCACCCCCACCATGCCGACGATGGTCAGGGAATCGACCAGGATGCTGAGCAAGGCCGTGGAGGCAAAACTCTGAACCGTGCCCACATCGGAGGTGATCGTACTAGCATGTTGCCGATCTGATGGGTGTCGTAGTAGCGCAGCGCAAGGCGCTGAAGATGGTGATAGAGACGGTGACGGAGATCGTTTGCCACAAACTGCGCCACGCTCTCGGTATAATAGTTATCGATATAGCCGGCGACAGCGCCGATGAGGGCTATCAGTACCGCGCCCGCCGCCGCCACACCCGCCAGGGCAAGCGTGTGTTCACCGAAGGAAAAGTCGCGCAGCCAGGTCAGGAATTCGGGCAGTTTGTGTTTCCCGACCACGTTATCGATAATGATTTTCAGCGGCCAAGGCGCTGCAATGCTCATGGCGGTTTCGATGAGCATGGCGACAAACACGATGATCAGCCACCCGCGATATGGGCGGATGAGATCGAGCACGAGACTGTTCATTCCTTTGCCCGGTGCGGCAATCGGATCACCCTTTCCAGGATTTTTCGTGTCTGCCGGTGTTTGGTTGGCGGGTTCCTTCATGTCATCAAGCCTCTCGTAATACTGGCGGGGAGTGGAATCGCGCCGCCAATGGTGTCAAAAGTAACGGATGCCTCCGTGTACGCCCGGGTGCGAATTAACCCAAATCACGAAATCGATTCGCATGGCACTCCGGGCCCACTGCTTTTCGTTGATTGCATCCAAAAACCGGTCGGCCGACGATTGCAGCATATCGACAAGGAAGACGGTTTAACCGAAGAGCCGAATGAACACACTGTTTATATGAAACAATATAATTAACGGATTCTCATGAAATGTAATACTGAAAAAAAGACCTTCATCACCAAAATTTTCCTCGATCATGGGGTCTCACGAGCCAAGGTCGCAGGCACCGTTTCGAAACTGCCGCCGAGCGCCAGCAGCAGTCCGATGCGATTGAGGTGCTGCAGAGCGCGAACCCTGACGAGTTCGGCTTCAGTGGAAAGCTGAGAGGACTGGAGATTCGAGACCCAGAGCAGATCTCGGCGCCCCGCCGTATACTGGATGGTGGCGATGCGCACAGCCTCGGTTCGATCGAGGAGGGCTTTTTCCTCGAAGGGTACGCGATTTTTCAGCAATTGCTCGTTGGCAAGTGTGCTCTCCACCTCGCGAAACGCCTTCAAGATGAGACTGCCGTAACGGGCAACCGCCTGCGCCTGCTGCGCGTTGGCAATTTTGATCTGCGCAAGCAATTTACCCCCTTCATAGATCGGAACCGAGATGCCGATTTCCGCCTTCTCCATCCACGGGTTCAGTCGCAACAGTGTGATGGCTGTATCGCTCCATCGGCCGCCGATGAGTGCAATGGAAAAATCAGGCAGCAGCGCCAGTTGTGCCGCCTCGGTGTTGCGGAAGGCAGCCAGCACGACCCGTTCAGCAGCAACAACATCAGGCCGGCGTTTGAGCAACGATGCCGGTACACCGGTTGCTGGTGGAGCCGGCAGCTGTGGATAGACAGCAGCCACTTCGATCTCGGCAGCAGGATAGCGGCCGAGCAGAACTTCGAGGGCGCGCCTGATGTTGCCGTAGGCTTCCCGCGCTGATTCGACAGCACTCAAGGCCGATTCCAGATTGCTCTGGGCGTTGACCACGTCAAGGCCAGTGTCTTTGCCAGCGCTCTGACGGATCAATACCAGTTTGAGCAGCTCACGGTAGATCGAGACGGCGCGTTCAGCCACTGCCAGCAAGCGGCGCGCCTCAATCGCCAGATACCAGCTTCTGGCCGCGGTCGCCGCCAGAGACTGGCGCGCATAGGCATAATCAAGAGCTGTCGCCTCGTAGCCGGCTGCAGCTGAAGCACGCTGCGCCCTCAGTTTCCCCCAGACATCCACTTCCCAGGCCACACTGGCGTAGGCGACCGAGGAATCTTTGACGCCATTATGCTCATCGTCATGGAGGGCACGGCCGCCGAGGGTCACGCCAACCTGCGGCAGAAGTTGCGCCCCGACCACAACCACTGTTTGCTGGGCGGCAATGACCCGTTCCGCTGCCTGACGAAGATCGAGATTGTTGTCAAGCGCCTCCGCGACAAGGGCGGCGAGCGGCGGGTCGTTGAGCGACTGCAGCCAGCCGTCGGCCACCGGGCAATCCGCCGGTGCAGCCTTCCAGGACGGAGGAATAAGGGTCTCAGCAGGCATCGCCTGGCGCACAGTCTCTTCCTGTGGCGGCGCTGGCTTCAACGGGCAACCGGCGATAAACACCGCGGCCAGCGCAATAAGGAGAGCGGGCGCACGCATCAGCCGGAGAAGGGGTAGATCCAATTGAACCATGAGTACGCCCGAATGGATATCTTACGCAGTAAAACAAACAGACTGGCCGGATTGGCATAGATCGTCGCCCGCCCCTGGGTGCCGATCGGAAACTTCGACTGATCAGGGTCATCAAGCCGGATCGCCACTGCGAACTGTCCCTGGGGCATTTCCGTCGGCACGTACTGAAAATTGGGCAGCACGCCACTGGGCAGCATCTGCCCGGCGCCACTCCCCCGCCAGACCGCCTGCACCTTGCCCGTAAAGATCTGCCCGGGGTACAGGTCGATTGCCGCTTCGACCTCTTGGCCGGGTTGCACGTATTTCAGGTTTTCCTGAAAGAAATTGGCCAGCAGATAACGGTCGGCATCGCAGACAAACGAGGCAATGGCGCCGAGGCGAATCTCACCGGCCACCATGCCGGGCCGGGCCTGCAGATTGATGATGTAACCGTCTTCGGGTGCCACCATCAAGGTATTCTCCAGGTAAAAGCGTGCCTGGTCGAGTTCGGCCTGGGTTGAGGCCACGGTCGTGTTGACGCCGTTGATCTGGGAGGTGTAATTGAGCATGGCGCGTTGTTCTTCTGCTTGCGCCTCCTTGGTTGCGGCAAGATCAGCCGCAACCTGGGCAGCCCATTTCTGCGCATCTTCTTCGGGGCCGGCACTTTGCTTGGCCAGTTTCGTCGACAGCACCTCCTGGTACTTCGCATACTCCATATGGCTCTTGTTTTTGATCACCTTCTGCGCCGCGGCTTCGGTGTCGGCCTTCATCACCAGCACGTCCTGCTTGGCCTTGGCGAGCTTGGCCTCAAGCTGCCGAACCTTGTACTCGTAGGCCCGCCGGTCAAACTGGAACAACGGCTGCCCCTTCTTGACCGACACGTTGGGCTCGACCAGCACGGCCATGAGCAGCGTCGGCTCGGGCAGGCGGGGCGTCAACTGGATGGTGTGCTGAATAATCTTGGCCTCGGTGGCCAGCGGGGTCATGAACCGCAGGCCAATCATGAAAATGATCAGCAGGTGCACCCCGACAAAGGCTGAAACGAGGCCCCAGGGAATGCTGAATTTAAGCACCTTGAATTTGAAAAATACCAGCCAGACAAGGATGGCGTAGCCAAAAACCAGGACTAAACCGGCGATCATAACTTGCCCTCATCTTTTTTAGAGCTCGCCTTGCCTGCCCCCTGAGCCAGTCTATCGGTGGCGGCCTCTGCGGAAGACTCCGCAACGGCCGTGTGCATGGTGGAAGGCAAGCCACGCAAACGGGCAATCTCCTTGTCGGTTTCGAGGGCCTCCTCACGCGGGAAACGCCGGATATCGACGATCTCGGTCGGTTTGAAGGCCCAGATCAGCGCCTGCATCCACGGGTAGACGGTGGGCAAGAGGCCGGCATAGCCGAGGTATTTGACTGCTTCGGCCTCCGGATGCTTGCGCGCAAGGGCGATACGCCCGGGCAGACCTGCCAGGAAGAGCCAGATTATAACCAGGGTGATCACACAAAGCATCAGGGTGAGAAAGGTCAGGTAATCCCAGATACTGATTTCAAATCCGAGTAAGGCTTGCATCGTGTACCCTCACGTTGTTAGTTCGTCGGCGCCGGGAGACTTTCCAGTTGATGCAACCGTTTCATGGCCTGCATGGCCTGGAGTGAGTTGTAGTTGATGCCCGCCGCATTCAGGCTGCTGCCCTGTTGGAAGGGATACTCCGGCAGCGTGGTGAGGAAGGCCTTGAGCTTCTGCTGCACCGGCACGAAGAGCCAGATGTTATCGGCATACCAGCGGATATACATGCCTGATTCGCGCGGCGCTTTCTCGTAAGGGTCAGCCCGGAGGTTGACAATTTCCGGCCAGCCCGGCACGTCGCGGGTGCCGGTGGCAATATTGCCATTGACAACAGCGAATGATACCTTCCAGTCGTTCCAGCGGATGGCGTTCAGCTCACCGCCCTGGCCGAAGTAGAAAATCTCCTCACGCGGGCCTTTCTTGGTCTCGCCCTTGAAGTAGGGAAGGAAGTTATACCCGTCGATGTGGACCTTGAAGGTCTTGCCGTTGGCGGCATATCCTTGCTTCAATTTTTCGACGATGGCCGGTTCGCCCGCCGCTGCCAGGAAAGTCGGCAACCAGTCTTCCTGCGAGAAGATGTCATTGATGATTGTGCCCTGTTTGATGACGCCCGGCCAGCGGACGAGCATCGGCACGCGGAAGCCGCCTTCCCAGGTCGTGCCCTTCTCACCATGGAACGGCGTCGTGCCGCCATCGGGCCACGTCCCCGTTTCGGCGCCGTTGTCAGTGCCATAGACAACGATGGTGTTATCGGCGATACCAAGATCATCGAGCTGCTTAAGCACTCCACCGACCATATCGTCGTGTTCAACCATGCCGTCCGGGTAAAGGCCAATACCGGTTACGCCCTGGGCGGATTTCTTGAGATGCGTCCAGACATGCATGCGGGTGGTATTGAACCAGACGAAAAACGGCTTGTTTTCCTTGGCCGCGTTGGCGACGAACTTCTGCTCGGCGGCAAAGATTTCCAAATCAACGGTCGGCATGCGCGCCTGCGTCAGCGCGCCGGTGTCCTCAATTTTTTGTCCGCCCTTGCCGTCCGACCAGGTGTGCAGGACGCCGCGCGGACCATATTTCTTTTTAAACTCCGGGTCTTTCGGATAGTAATAAGTCTCCGGTTCCTCTTCTGCGTTCAGATGGTAGAGGTTGCCGAGAAACTCGTCAAAACCATGCACTGTCGGCAAGTGCGAGTCCTGGTCGCCGAGATGGTTTTTGCCGAACTGGCCGGTGACGTAGCCTTGCCCCTTGAGCAGGTCGGCGATGGTCGGCGCCCATTCAGGAATCCCTTGAGGCGAGCCCGGCATACCGATGGTAAGCAGACCCGTGCGAAAAGGATGCTGGCCGGTAATAAAAGAGGCGCGACCCGCCGTACAACTTTGCTGGGCGTAGGCATCGGTAAAAAGCGCGCCCTCCTTGGCGATGCGATCAATGTTCGGTGTTTTGTACCCCATCAGGCCGAGGTTGTAGGCGCTGATGTTGTGGATACCGATGTCGTCGCCCCAGATGACGAGGATGTTGGGTTTTGCGGCGGGTGCCGATTGAACCAAACTCGGGGCCACCGCAGACAACATCATTGTCGCGGCAAGTGCATGCAGCAGAATTTTTTGCTTCATTGGGAGGTCTCCTTCTTCATTCTTCTGGCTTCAATCTTAGGCGAGGACAAAACAGCACTATTTACTTTCTGATTAGCACTGAAACTCAGCCGATTTTTTTCGTGGTAGGACACTATTTGACCCACCAGTTATGTCATTGTACTCCAAACATTTCTTATCAAAGGAGTACACCATGGCTAAAAACAAAATCCAATTCCAAAAAGGTTTCAGTTTGCCTCGATTTCTCTCACAATACAGCACGGAAGAACAATGCCGAGAGGCTCTGTTCAAAATGCGGTGGCCGCAAGGATTTAGTTGTCCGAAGTGCGGCCATACCGGATATTGCGAAATCTGTGATCGCAAAGTGTACCAATGCCACAAGTGTCATTTTCAGGCTTCCCTGAATCCAAGGGACTATATTTGCCGCCACCAAGCTTCCACTCACGGCCTGGCTTTTGGGGATCTACCTTATTACTCAATCAAAAGACGGTATTTCCTCGCTTCATCTGGCTCGAACTGTCGGGATCTCCGCTAATGCCGCTTTGCGTATTAAACATAAATTGCAGCAGGTCATGAAAGATCAAGATGACCAGCAACCCTTGGGCGGTTTATTACTCATGGATGATGCCTATTGGGGTGGCAAGAAGAGAGACGGCAAAAGGGGTCGTGGCGCTTCCGGCAAGATGCCTTTTGTTGGAGCCTTATCTCTCTCTGACAAGGGTCACCCTCTTTTCCTGAAACTGAGCCATCTCAGCGGCTTCACTATGGAAGAAATCGCCTCTTGGGCCACAAAGTGCATCTGCCCAGGAAGTTCTGTTATTTCAGATGGTTTGAATTTTTTTCCCGGAGTAATACAGGCCCAATGTAAACATGACCCAGTCATCACCACCAAGGGGGGCAAATATAATGGCAAGGTGTTCGAATGGCTTAATACTGTTATGGGAAATGTAAAAAGTGCTATACACGGCACGTATCATGCCTTAAGTGAAAAACATTTGCCCCGTTATCTCGCAGAATTTTGCTATCGTTTCAACCGTCGGTTTCAAATGGACATCATGGTTGACCGACTCACCTATGTTGCCCTGCGAACTCTGCCTGTCCCTCAGCGCATTCTGAAACTGGCTGAAGTTCGATGGTAATCAGAATTTACTTTGTTGCCGGTGCAGGAGATGCTGATGGTGCCGCGGGCGGCGCCGCCATAATCTCGATCTTGGCCTTGGACTTGAGATCGGCCATTTGTTTCTGCAGGTTCTGCTGCTGTACCTGTTGGGCCAGATGGTCTTTCACTTCATCAAAAGGAGGCGCTTCGATGGGTTTGAAATCTTCCAGCAGGATAACGTGATAACCGAACTGGGTTTTTACCGGTTCCTGGGTGAACATGCCTTTTCCCAGCCTGCTCACGGCAGCGCCAAATTCCGGCACCATCTTGCCGAGATCAAACCACCCCAGTTCGCCCCCACGGGTTTTTGAACTGCTATCGATCGATTTTTCCATGGCTAATTTCTCGAATGAGGCCGGATCGCTCTTCAGCTTGCCGATGATGTTTTTGGCATCCTCTTCCTTTTCCACCAGGATGTGGCGTGCCTTGTATTCAGTGCCGGTTATCGTTGCCTTGATTCTCTCGTATTCGGCTTTCAACACGTCATCTGTGACTGTACTCATCTTGATCAGCTCCTGAACATAGGCATTGGCCAGAACGGACTGCCGGACCAGATCAATGTGATCCATGACCTCGGGCGATTTGTCCAATCCTTTCTTGATCGCCTCTTCCGCAGCCAGCATTTGCAGGGCCAGGTTGTCAATGATGGTTGTCCGCAGCTCCGGGGTGTCAGGCTTGCCGTCGCTCACGGCCTGCTTGGCAAGCATGTCGACACGACTCTTGCTGATAGGAATACCATTGACGGTTGCCGCTGCCGTTTCTTTCACGACTGGAACAGCAGATTTTGCTTTGTCGTCAGCGTTGCAGGCACTGAGAATCAGCAGTATGGCCGTGCTGGCCAGCAGAATTCGAGCTTTACTTTGCATCATTTGTGGTTCCTTGAGGGAGAAAAAAATATTAAAGTGGTGAGTCCGCAGACAGCAATAGATTCACCACCAGGCAGGTCCAGGTTGAAAAACCCTTCGCATGTACCTGGCGGCTGACACTTTCATGTGAATGGTAAGGGGAGCGCTCTGGAAAAAAAGTCTCGGTTTACAGTAGAGATTTGAATTAATTGTACGATTCCTTCAAAGCATCGCCCAATTTCTCCATTTCACCAACCGAGTCTTCCCAAGTTTCTTCGCTGGCAGCCTTCAGTTCATCGAGCTGCCAGGCTGTGTTGTTGACGTAGGGCCGCACTATGCGGCCAATCGTTATCGATTTTTTTGGATGCAACTGGCTGCCTGATGGGACGACGACCCATCATTAGGTGGAGGCCCTCGGGCTTGCCTGGGCGGAATGCCGTAGGTGGCTTCGGCATCTTGTTATAAGATGCCGAAGCTTGTTTTTCGCAGCTTCAGAACCTACGACTCGTTATTTTATTCCGCACTGGTGCTTGATCTCAGCAATCTTCTTGTCAAGCATTGTGTTATATTCGCCAGTGGCAACCTGATAATGTGCTTTTTCATTACCGGACACAGTGTTGAGCACTAAACCAATCGGGACAATGGCTGTAACTCCGGCGGCAATCTCCCTACCGACATTTTCCTTTTCAGAATTTAAGGCCCGAATATCTCCTTCGGCCGTAGCGCAGTTGACCGGCTTCGCCAAATCCTGCGTAGTTTGCTTGGAGACAGGAGAACATGCTGCCAGGAGAAAGATCATACCAATGACGAGAACTATTTTTTTCATTTGATTTTCCTGTGAGTTGGAGTTGATGTCAAACGTGCCAATATTCCTTATTTACTCGAACGCAAAAATGCGTTTCCAGTCGTTCTTCATACTGATAACGGTCCAGCCCTGCTTCCCGGCCTGGTCATAGAGCGCCTGCGTGAAGGTGCCGACCTTGGTGTCGGGCAGTCCCTGCGCCGGGCCGTAGGCGTATTCGCGTTTGGCGTCATCGTGCATTACGAGCATCGCCAACCGCGTACCACTGCCGGCTTTGGTGTATTCGAGCATCTGCTGATCGCCTGGTGAATTGCCAAACGCGGCAACTGGCCTCCGGCCAATCATCAGGTGAATAGCCTCGGGCTTGCCGGCATTGTTGTCGTTGAGCACAATTTTTGGTTCCTTGGAGAGGAAGGGCTTACCTTCTTTAGTATACCCATAGGTGGTGGAACCGGCGGTGCCGATAACCTGCTCAGGCGGAATGCCGTAGGTGGCTTCGGAATAGACGCGCACGAAATCCTGACCGCCGCCCGTGACGATGTAGGTTTTGAAGCCGCTGGCACGCAAATAGGTCAGCACTTCCTGCATCGGCAGGTAGGTCAGTTCGGTGTAAGACTTCTTCCAGCGGGGGTCCTTGGCCTCGGTCAGCCACTTTTTCACTTCAGCCTGGAAAGTATCGACCGGCATGCCGGTCAAGGTCGCGGCCGCAAGTTTTTCAAGGTCAGGCATGGTCAGCTTGGCAATCGCCGCACGGTCACCTTGCAGGATCTCCAACACCGTTGAAAACGGCGCGACTTTGGCGAGTTCGGGCTTGGCCTTGACCAGCGCCGGCACGCTTTCGAGGATATACATCACCTGCGAGTACATCGGATGCTCGACCCAGAGGGTGCCATCCTGGTCGAAGGTGGCAATGCGTTCCGGAGGCGGCACGAAATCAGGCGAACCAGGCTTGGTGGTTTTTTCGACAAAACTGACGATGGCTTGTTTCGCCGACCCGTCATTCCAGGAAGGCAGCGGGTCGCTGGCTGTCGGCTGGGCTGTGGCGCAACCAATGCAAACGCTCAGGACTGCCGCTGTGGCAACAAGGCTTTTGATGAGTTGAGTGATTTTGATTGGTTTGAGTTGCATTGATTTATCCCTCGTGCTCATGAGTTTATCCGCTTCGTTGCTGAATTCGCGGGCCGCCTCGTATGAGGCGGCCCGCGCTATTCAGAATCGAAACAGTGGGTTCGTTCGCATGATCAAGAAGGCGACCTTTTCGGGTCGCCCGTTCTATTTAGACTCAATCGTGTCCATTATTGCCGGTCCGCTGCATTTCCTTGAGAATCCCGTCCAGATTGTAGGTTTCAGGTGCTTGCATCGCGGGGAACTCTTTGTACGACATCAGCTCTTTTTCCCACAGCAACTGTCCGATCGGCAGCATGTTCCAGTTGTAAACATAGGCGTTTCCGGGGGAACCAAGTGCACCCGCGTAGCCCATCAGGGACTTCGAATCGGAACCGACAGTGGTCTCGAAGGGATCACGCTTGATATTGGCAAGTTGGGTCCAGTGAAAGCTCTGGGCTCCAAATAGCCCACCGGTCGCGGTATCCGGCACGATAGTATAGTACATCTTCCAGTTCTTGTAGCGAACCGCCGATGGTTGCGAGCCCGTGTAGTAGAAGAACACTTCACGCGCCGACTTCTCCGACTTGCCCGTGAGGTAGTTGGTCTGATCGACGCCATCAAGCTTGGTCTTGACGATGCCGGGATACTTGCCGGCCATGATCTGCTCGTTCAGCGCATTGCCTTTCGGTCCGCCGGCAATGTCAACCAGCGTCGGCAACCAATCGAGCGACGCGAACATCTGGTTCTTGACCGTGCCCGGTTTGATGACGCCCGGCCAGCGCATGACCAGCGGCGCACGCATGCCGCCTTCCCAGGTCGTCAGCTTGCCGCCCTTGAACGGAGTATTGCCGCCGTCTGGAAAGGTGATGGTTTCTGCGCCGTTGTCGGTGGTGAAGACGACGATGGTGTTGTCGAGTTGGCCCATGTCCTCGAGCTTCTTAAGGACATAGCCGATGTTGTCATCCATCTGCTTCATGCCGGCTTCGTTGGTGCCCCAATCCTTACCGCCGGGTTCACCCACCATAGCCTCGTATTTTGGCGACAGCATGGTTGTGACGTGCATGCGTGCCGGGTTGTACCAGACGAAGAAGGGCTTGTTGGTCTTCTTTGGATCATTGCGATCGAGAAAGTCAATAACCCTGGCCGAGATCTCCTCATCGACGGTTCTCGAACGATCCAGCGTCAGCGGACCCTCGTCCTTGCAGGTCGTGTTCTTCTGCGTACCGTCGGTGGACTTGCACCACATGACAGGACGCGGTGGGGTCAGGCAGGTGCCGTCACGCGGATCGATCGCACCGGGAACCTCAGGCAAACCGGGGATCGGTGTATTTTTGCACGGCGGGGCAATACCCTGCACAGTTGGAGTCTTGTTGATGTCGACAAAGCTCACGCCCTGCATGGCGTCGAGGTGATACAGATAGCCCCAGAACTCCTGGAAGCCGTGTGAGGTTGGCAGTGCTTCGAAATGGTCACCGAGGTGATTTTTGCCGAATTCGCCGGTTGTGTAGCCGAGGTCGAACAGGAACTTGGCCAACGCCGGGGTGCCCGGACGCAGCCACGACGGACTGCCCGGGAGTTGCGGCGGAATCATGCCAGTACGCAGCGGATGCATACCGGTGAAGAAGGCGTTACGTCCAGCGGTGCAACTTTGCTCGGCATAATAGTCCATGAAGATCGCGCCTTCATTGCCTATACGGTCGATGTTTGGCGTTTCGCCGACCATCAGGCCGCGGTGGTAGATGCTTGGCTGCATCCAGCCGATATCGTCACCCATAATGAACAGGATGTTCGGTTTCTTCACTTCGGCAGGTGCCTCCTTCGCATCACCAGGAGCTGCTGCAAGGCAGAGAGTCAAGCCCGCCAGCGCACAGCCTGCCGCCACCCATCGGGCAGCTTTTCTTTTAAATTCTACTATTGTTTTCATAAAACCCTCCAGTTTTGAGTTTCCTCTTCAAGGCTAGAACTCCTTCCCTAGTCTTCCCTTCGTTTCGTTATTCAGTTCACACCTCCTTCTTTAGAATTTCTGAAATACTCCCCCATATCTATCTACGATAATCTCTACCACCCTTGCCGCGATTCGTCTATTACCCTTTAGGGCAGGTTGGCGACCATCCTGCAGCCAGCACGAG
>JACDZI010000052.1 GCA_013426785.1 Rhodocyclaceae bacterium
CCACACCCTACACCGTCGGACGATCCAACGTCATAATGCGTTTTGGACAACAGTGGTATCTGAACAGTATTGCTTCTAAGCCGGTGGGTGTGAGTTCAAGTCTCGCCGGGCGGACCAAACCTCGCCGTAAGTCGCATTCCAGAGGACAGTTGTCGCAAGTCCGACAACCCGATGCTGTCATCAGCCCGATTCCACGCTATTCCTTCGGGCGTGAAAATTGCACATGTTCCATTATCGCGACGTTTGTGTCGCAATCACGGTATTGAGACATGATCGAGATGGCACAAAGTTGGATCAATGGAATCGTTGCTGGTACGGTGGTGCCCTATCTGGGGCCGGGGGTGCTGGCTGATGTGCGTGCCCTGGCCGACGGGAGGCCGATGCCCGCTCAGAGCGATGACCTGATCATCGCCATGAACGACGGCAAGCCGATGTCGCCCAAGCTGATGTACGAGTTTCCGCGCGCGGCGATGAATGTCGAGTTGAAGCGTGGACGCAGCACAGTGAACAAATTTCTCATGCGCACCTACGGCCAGACCGACTGGACCCGCGCTGCCGTGCATGACTGGCTGGCGGCGCTCAAGCCGCACTACGTCATCGACATCAATCGCGACACCCAGTTGCAGGACAGCTATGCCGCCACACCACACACGCTGGTGGTCGGCATCGCCCGCCTGGGGGGTACCGCCTGGCGCTTCAAGCTGTTTGCCTGGGACGGCATGAACTACGCGGAGGTGACGCCGGAAGCTGTCAATCCGGCGCTGCCTGTGCTGTTCAAGCCGATGGGCACACCGCGGCCGCAGGCCAACAACTTCATCGCCTCCGATGCCGACTACGTCGATTACATCACCGAGCTGATGGGTGGCTTCGCCATACCGTCGCACGTCAAGACACTTCGCGCCGGCAAGCGCTATCTGTTCCTCGGCATACGCTTTAACCGCGATACCGAGCGCATGGTGATGTCCGACCTGGTCTATGGCTCAGCGCAGCCGGTCGGCTGGGCGCTGATCGAGCAGCCGACCGCCAAGGAACAGCGCTTCCTCGGTCGCATGGGCATCGAGATCATCGCGGGCAACCTGCCAGACCTGCTCGCTCACGACCGGATGGCAAGCAGCGCCTGCGCCTGAACCAGGCAGGCATCCCGCACGTTCGGATCGAGCGCCCGGCGCCAGCGGCGCGGGATGGCGTCAAGCCCATAGAAGGCACCGGCGAGCATGCCGGCGATGGCGCCGGTGGTGTCGGCATCGCCGCCGCGGTTGACCACGTCAATCAGGCAGTCCTCGAAATTGGTGGTGGCGAAGAAAGCCTGGAACACCGCCTGCATGGTTTCGACGACATAGCCGCTCGGGTTGTCGCGCAGTTTGCCGTCGAAGGTGTATTCGGCATGACGGGCGACCAGGACGGTGGCGAAATGTCTGAGGTCTTGTGCCGTCCCGCCAGCGCCGATTTTTTCGAGTACGGCATGCAGCATCGCCACCAGCGTATCGCAGGCGCCATCGGAGAGCACGTTGTGGTGAGTGACATGCGCCTGGGCACGAATTGCCGTGCTTACTCTTTCAACGGGTTCGCCTATTGTGGCCAATGCCACCGGGAGGATACGCATGACCGCCCCGTTGCCGGCATCGTGTTCGGAGGGCGGCGCCACCGGGTTGCCCGAGTGGCGGAACGTGACCAGATTGCGCCGTACCGTATTGCCGATGTCGACCGGCTTGGCGCGCATCCAGGCCTCGAAGGCCTGTGCACAGGCCAGCGCCTCGACACGACCGCCCTGCGTCAGGATCGCGCGGCCGAGGGCCAGCGACATGGTGGTGTCGTCTGTCACCTGGCCGGGTTTCAGGCGCAACCAGCCGCCGCCGCGAATGTCGCGATGAACGCGATATTTGTGGCGGATCTCGCCCGGCGTCATGAACTCTACCGTCGCGCCCAGCGCATCGCCGATCGCCAGGCCGAGGTAAGCAGCCTGGGCGCGGTCGGCGATGGTGGCGTTCATCTCACTTGCTGGGGTAGTCGACGATGATGTCCTCGTCGCGCAACACCATCTGGCAGGCAAGGCGCCATTCGGTCGGGCACAGGTCATCGAGGCGCATCTGCTCGACTTCGGCCTTGGTGATCTTCTTCATCTCGCGCAGGACGTTCACTTCGCCATCGGTGAGCGGATTGCTCATCTTGTGCAGCTGGCCCTTGCCGACCGGCTTGACCTTGACCAGGCAGGTGCCGCACTCGCCGTTCTGACAGCCGAAATCGATCGGGACGTGGTTTTCCTTGGCCAGGGCGAGAACCGTCTGCTTGTGGCTGCCGGCGACGGCATAGACGGTCTTGTCCTTGTGCATGGGGCTGGTGAAGGTGACATTGGGCATGGCGTTTTCCTTTCGATGATGAAATGGGAGTGGGTGAATGAGTGATGGGTCAGGCCGGCTTGACGACGATCTCGCCGCCGAGCACTTGCGCCTGACAGGCGAGACGATGACCGCGTGGCGCGAAGCTGTCCTTGAGGACCTGGTCTTCGAGCACCGAGGGCGCGGCGAGGTGTTCGGCACCGGAGACCACCTTGGTCAGGCAGGTAGCGCATTCGCCTTCGCGACAGCCGTAGGTGATGCCTGCGCCGACTTTCTCGGAGACCTCGATCAGGCGAGTGCCGGCGGGTACCGTGAGGGTGACATCGACATCGGCGAAAGTGACTTTGGCTTTGGGCATGTGCAGGACTCCAGGGATGGGCAGGGTTAATCGTTCAGAGAAACTGGACGGGTCAGGGTTTCGGCCAGTTGCCGGCCAAAATCGCGGCATTGCGTCAATTCGGCGTCGGTCGGTGCCAGCTTGACCTTCAGGCCGCTGACGGGTACGCGGAACTTCAGGCCGCGCAGGCGATGCTCGATCATCTCGACCGCCTCGCCGCTCCAACCATAAGAGCCGAAGGCAGCGCCGAGCTTGCCGGTCACGCCGATGGCGGTGAGCGAGGACAGCAGGTCCCACACCGGCTTGACGCCGTCGCCGTTGATGGTCGGGCTGCCGAGGGCAAAGCCGTCGGCTTCCTCGATCAGGTCGACAAAAGAGGAAGGTTCGACGCCTTCCAGGTCGTAGAGAGAAACGCGCAAGCCATCTACCGTTTCGGCGCCAGCGCGTACCGCATCGGCCATGCGCCGCGTGTTGCCGTAAGCCGAGAGGTAGAACACCAGCAAGGTCTTCTCGCCGCCGGCCTCGTTGATCAGTCGAGCGGTGGCCAGTTCGCGGTAGCGCTTGATGTAGTCGCGCGGACCGTGGCGCAGCACCGGGCCATGGGCCGGGGCGACGATCGACAGGTCGAGCGGCTCGATCAGGTCGAGTGCCTTCGCCACGTGCGTGCGGAAAGGCCGCATGATGTGGCCGTAGTAGTACTCGAAGGAGAAGCGGAAGTCACCGACGCGGTCGTTGAACAGGCGTGGGTCGCAGAAATGGCAGCCGAACACGTCGCCGGAGAACAGGATGCCCAGTTCGCCGAGGTAGGTGCACTGCGTGTCTGGCCAGTGCAGGTAGGGCGTATGGAGGAAGGCAAGGGTGCGCCCGCCGAGGTCGACGCTGTCGCCAGTAGTGACGGTGCGGAAGCCGCGCGGCATCGTCTCGGCGGAACGCAGCAGCGCCTTGAGCATCAGCGGTGCGCGGATGGAGAGGCAGACTTCGGCCTGCGGCGCACGGCGCAACAATTCGGGAAGCGCGCCCGAATGGTCGGGTTCAAGGTGATTGACCACCACCGTGGTGATCTCGCCGTAGTTGCATACCGATTCGAGGCGGGCAAAGAAGTCTCCGGCGAAGGACTCCTTGACGGTGTCGATCACCGCCACGCCAGTTTCGCCGCGCACCGTATAGGCGTTGTAGCTGGTGCCGTTGGCGGTGCGGAGGATCAGGTCGAAACTGCGCAGGTCTGAATCGAAGGCGCCGACCCAATGAATGCCCGGCGCGATTTCGATGGCCCGGCTTGAAGAACTGACCATGGGTTCATTCCGGTGGCGGGCAGCGATGACCATCCGGATGGGCGCAGCGCTCCACATCGGGTCGCGGTGCATCCTTGGGCCAGGCGTCGCCGAGGCCGATCCAGGTGTCCACATGCTCCAGCACGAAGCCGACATGACGGCTGCCGTCCTCAGCCTGCATCAGCGGGCGGCGGATCAGCAGCGGATTGCTCACCAGCAGGCCCAGTGCGGTGGCGCCGTCGAAATCCTCGGGGACGATGTCGCCCTCCGGCGCGCTACGGTTGAACCAGTGGGCAATCGGCAATGGTTCCACGAAGCCGAGCAGGCGCATGCGTGTCCACGGTTCGGCCAGCAGGCTTTTCGCGATGACCGTATGGCCGGCCGTTTCGAGAATGGCTTTTTGTCGTGCGTTGCCTTCGCAACCGGGTTTTTCCCAAAAGGTGATGGTGGCCATGTCAGGAATGTGCCTCGACGAGGTGGAACGGGTGGAGCTTGTAGGGCGGAATGCCGGTCAGCGAACCAAGGGGATTGAGGGCGACGCCAAGTTCATCGACGATGGCGCCTTCGATCGGACAGATCGCTGCACATTGGGCTTTGGCGTGGTCGCCGACGCATTCGGTACACAGAACCGCTTCGATCAGGTAATAGGGTGACTCGGCGCGGATCGCGTCGTTGGGGCAGACGTGAAGGCAGGCGTCGCAGCCGGTGCAGAGGTGATTGATGATCAAGGCCATATCTGCTGCGCCTCAGGCACGCTTCTGCGTAGCCGGCGGGGCGGCCAGCTTGCCGCTGTCGAGCATCTCGCGCCAGACCGCCGCGACCGCTTCCTCGATCGGTTCCATGGCGTGCTCGCCATTGGGCTGGATGCCGGCGGCTTCAAGCCTGCCCCACGGTTCGTAGCCGATCTTGGCACACAGCACGACTTCGCAGCCGGCCAGTGCGGTCAGGGTGCGGTCGAGGACCGATTCGCCACGGATTTCATCTTCCGGACAGGTGGCGGCGCCCGTGCAGTAAAGGTCGGTCTTGCGGTGACCGATGAAGCGCACGTCCATGTCGTTGGCTTCATAGACGAGGAACTCGCGGGCGTGGCCGAAATGCTGGTTGATGACGCTGCCACCGGTGGTGGCGACCGCCATCAGTACCGGGCGGCCACGCTGTACCGTCTCGCCAGCGCCGACTTTTTCGACGGGTTGCTGGCGTTGCGCTTCGAGCTTTGCCGTGATCTCGTCGTGCACCGCCTTGCGCTTCACCATGGCGGCCTCATAGTCGACTTCCTGTCCGGCGATCTTGTCGAGGCTGAATTCCGAGCCGCGGTCCTCGCCGAGCATGCCCACCGCGTCGGCGCGGCACTGGCGGCAGTGGCGCATCATCGCCATGTCGCCGGCACATTCGTCCTGCAGCGCCTGCAACTCTGCCGTGGTCGGGCCGCGCTGGCCCATCACGCCGTAATAGGTGCCGTGTTCGGCCTCGGCGATCAGCGGCATCACATTGTGCAGGAAGGCGCCCTTGGCCTTGACCAGCTTCGACACTTTCTTGAGGTGGGCGTCGTTGATGCCGGGAATCATCACCGAATTGACCTTGACCAGCACGCCCTTCGCCACCAGCATCTCCAACCCTTTCTGCTGCTGCTCGATCAGGATGCGCGCGGCCTCGACACCGCGGATGCGGCGGTGGTCCCAGTAGATCCACGGGTAGATCTTCGCGCCGATCTCGGGATCGACGCAGTTGATGGTGATGGTGACGTGGTCGATGCTGTGGCGCGCGATCTCATCGGCGAACTCGGGCAGGCGCAGGCCGTTGGTCGACACGCACAGCTTGATGTCCGGCGCGCGCTCCGCCAGATCACGGAAGGTGGCGAAGGTGCGCTCCGGATTGGCGAGGGGGTCGCCGGGGCCGGCGATGCCCAGCACCGTCATCTGCGGAACCGCTGCCGCCACCGCCAGCGTCTTCCTGATTGCCTGGTCCGGTTCCAGCAACTCGGACACCACGCCGGGGCGCGACTCGTTGGCACAGTCGAACTTGCGGTTGCAGTAGTTGCACTGGATGTTGCAGGCCGGCGCGACGGCGACGTGCATGCGGGCAAAGTAGTGGTGGGCCTGCTCCGAGTAGCAGGGATGATCCTGAACCTTGCGACGAATCGCGTCGGGCAGGTGCGAAAGTGCGTCGGGCGCGCTGCCGCAGCCAGACGAGGCACAGCCAAGGCCGGTGCCGGATTCCGCCTTGGCGGGGACGATGGGGAAGAAAGAATGTTTCACGCGCTTGCTCCTCGGATGCCTTGGCAGAGGAACTGCAAGCACTGTGCCTGTTTTCCGCAGGCGTCTATCTCATTGAAGCGATGGATATATTCTGTTGCCTGCGCCGGGCCGGTGCTTCTATGTAGGCTTTGTCACAGCCTCGGCTGTGGCAAACGCGACAGGCCGCGCCGTCCTGCCGGCGCCGACAATTTGTGCGCCAGTGCTCCCTAGTCCACCGTCACTGTCGGCGCATCCCAGGAATCGTGGGCGATGCCCTTGCGTTCGGCGGAACGCAGGGTGTTCTCAATCAGCATGGTAACTGTCATCGGCCCGACGCCGCCGGGAACCGGGGTGATCCACGACGCTTTCTGTTTCACACCCTCGAAATCCACGTCGCCGACGATGCGGTTGTCCGGCAGGCGGTTGATGCCGACATCGATGACGATGGCGCCGTGCTTGACCATCTGGGGCACGATCAGCCCCGGCTTGCCTGCGGCGACGATAAGGATGTCGGCGAGAATGGTGTGCTGGGCAAGATCGCGGGTCTTGGCGTGGCAAATGGTGACGGTAGCTTCCTTCTGCAACAGCATCAGGGCCATGGGCTTGCCGACGATGTTGCTGGCGCCGACGACCACGGCGTTCTTGCCGGCGACATCAATGCCAGTGGTTTCCAGCAACAGTTGCACGCCGTAGGGCGTGCAGGGCGGGAAGATGGTGTTGCCGACGACGAGACCGCCTACGTTGTAAAGGTGGAAACCGTCGACGTCTTTGTGCACGTCGATGGCTTCAAGCACGCGGCGCACGTCGATCTGCGGTGGCAGCGGCAGTTGCACCAGAATGCCATGCACCGCCGGGGCGGCGTTCAGTTGCGCGATGCGCGCCAGCACCTCGGTCTCGCTGGCATCGGCAGGCAGGGCGTGGTGGAAGGAGGCGACGCCGCAGTCCGCGCAGGCCTTGACCTTGTTGCCGACGTAGACCTTGGAGGCCGGGTTGTCGCCGACCAGGATCACGGCGAGACCGGGCGTAACGCCGTGCTCGCGCAACACGGCGACACGCTCTCTGAAACCGACGCGCAGGCGCTGTGAGAGCGCCTTGCCGTCGATGATTTGTGCCGTCATTAGATGTTGCCGACTCCCGGAATCCAGCTTGTGCCAGCCAGCGGAACCTTGGCCATAGCAGCGGCCTCCAGCGTCAGCGCCACCAGATCCTCGCGCTCTAGATGGTGCACGTTTTGCTTGCCGCAGGCGCGTGCGATGGTCGTGAGCTCCATGTTCAGCGTCTGGAGATAATTCTTCAGGTGCTTTGCCCCAAACTCGGGCGTCAGGCGTTGCTCGAGGATTTCGTCCTGGGTGGTGATGCCGACCGGACATTTGCCTGTATGGCAGTGGTGACAGAAACCCGCTGTCGTACCCAGTGCTGAATAGTCGGCGCAGGCAGGATAGTGCTCGCCATTCTGGAAGTAGCTATCGTGGTTGCAGCCGAGGGCGATCAGTACGCCTTGGCCAATGGCGACGGCATCAGCACCCATGGCCAGCGCCTTGGCCACATCGGGACCGGTGCGAACTCCACCGGAGACAATGAGCTGTACCTTGCCCTTCATGTCGAGATCTTCAAGCGCGTCCACGGCCTGTCGCACCGCAGCCAGCGTCGGGATGCCGATGTGCTCGATGAAGCAGGTCTGCGTCGCTGCCGTGCCGCCCTGCATGCCGTCCACCACCACGACGTCGGCACCGGAATGTACCGCCAGCTTGACGTCGTTGAAGGTGCGGGTGGCGCCGACCTTGACGTAGATGGGCTTCTCCCAGTCGGTCATCTCGCGCAGTTCCTGGATCTTGATGGCAAGGTCATCAGGGCCGGTCCAATCCGGATGGCGGCAGGCAGAGCGCTGGTCGATGCCTTCGGGCAGGGTACGCATGCCGGCAACGCGGGCGGAAACTTTCTGCCCCAGCAGCATGCCTCCACCACCGGGCTTGGCCCCCTGGCCGATCACCACTTCGATGGCATCTGCCTTGCGCACGTCATCCGGGTTGAAGCCGTAGCGCGAGGGCAGGCATTGATAGATCAAGGTTTTTGAAGACAGGCGTTCCTCCGGCGTCATGCCGCCGTCACCGGTGGTGGTTGAGGTTCCGACGGCCGTTGCGGCGAGGCCGAGGGCTTCCTTGACGTTGGCCGAGAGCGAACCGAAACTCATGCCGGCGATAGTGATCGGGATCTCGAGTTCGATCGGCTTCTTGGCGTAGCGTGTGCCGAGGATGGTCTTGGTGCTGCACTTTTCGCGGTAGCCTTCGAGTGCGTAGCGCGACAGCGAAGCACCGAGGAACACGAGGTCGTCGAAATTGGGCAGCTTGCGTTTGGCACCCATGCCGCGAATCTCGTAGAGGCCGTGGGCCGCCGCGTTACGGATGTAGTCGATGGTCTTGCGGTCGTAGCTGTAGGATTCTTCGCGGGAGAGGTTTTTTTCAGACATGCTTAGTACTCCTGATTGGCGTCGGCGTTCCAGTGATAAAGGCTGCGGGCCGAGGCCACGCGCTTGAAGTCTTGCGGGGCGTACTGGTCGAAGGCGGGGCCGGCAGCGGCGAGCAAGGCCTTGACGGTGGCCAGGTCGGCCTCAGCCATCGGCTCGATGCGCGCGTCGGCACCCAGCGATTTGATGCTGCCCTTGACGTAGAGCACCGCTTCGTAGAGCGAGTCACCCAGCGCATCGCCGGCATCGCCACAAATCACCATGCGTCCGGCCTGGGCCATGAAGGCGGAGAAGCTACCAACCGAGCCACCCACCACGATATCGCCGCCCTTGAGCGAGATACCGCAGCGCAGACCAGCGTCGCCTTCGATCACCAGCAGACCGCCATGGGCCGAGGCACCGGCACCGTTGGAGGCAAAGCCTTTGACATGAACACGGCCCGACATCATGTTCTCGGCGACGCCGGTTCCAGCACTGCCCGTGACGGTGATGCTGGCCTGCTTGTTCATGCCACCGGCGTAATAGCCAGCATGGCCGACTATTTCGATCTCTACCGGAAAATCGAGACCGACGGCGATGTTGTGGGCCCCGTCCGGGTTGGTAATGAGAACCTTGCGCACACCCTGGCCGGGTGCTTCCTGGTGCAGGAAGGTGTTTACGGTACGCAGAGGAATCTCTGCGAGATCAAATTTCAGGCTGTCCATACATACATCTCCTCGGGAGCCGGTTCGAAGACCTTGGCGTTCTTGATGTCCGGCAAATGCGCCAACGAGCGGAACTCGGAGGCAATGGCCACGTACTCGTCGTTCTCTGCCACTACGGCGGGCTTGCAGGCAAAGGGGTCGCGGATCAGGGCCAACTTGTCGGTCGTGCCCATCAGGAAGGTATAGAAGCCGTCCAGTTCCGCAAAACCTTTTTGCAGCGCGGTTTCCAGGTCATCACCCTCGCGCAGCCGCCATTCGAGGAAGCGGCAGGCGGCCTCGGTGTCGTTGTCGGTCTCGAACTTGATGCCGCGGGGTTCCAGCATGCGACGCACGCCGTAGGGGTTGGAGAGCGAACCGTTATGCACCAGGCAGAAGTCCTCGCCGGCGGTGAAGGGATGGGCACGATCCGGTGTCACCGCGGATTCGGTGGCCATACGGGTATGGCCGACCAGATGGGTACCGGTGAGATGCTTGAAATCGTAGCGTTCCGCCACTTCGGTCGGCGTGCCGATGTCCTTGTAGAGATCAATGGCGCGACCGGTAGAGAGGATATGCAGTCTCGGGTGATGCTCCTTGATCCAGCGCTTCACGGGCTCCGGCGCGATACCGATGGTGAGCACGGCATGGTTGCCTTGCACCGCCATCCTGGCCTCGATGCCCAGATGCGCCTTCAGTTCATGGCCGAGGCCCAGCCAGTTGAAATCCGCGCCTTCTTCCGTGAGCCCCGAATACAGACTGATCTTGCGCTCGTCCGTGGCAAGCGGCTCGGTAAACACGGCGAGGCCGGCCGAATCCGGGCCGCGCTCGGTCATGCCGATCAGCATCGGCACCATCAGTTCGCCGAGCCGGGCCTTGAGGGCTGGAGTTTTCACCAGCAGTCCGACAATTCCACACATTGCGATCTTCCTTTCAAAAAAATTCCAGGTAACTATCCATCTCCCACTCGGAGACGTGACGCATGTATTCGACCCATTCCATATGCTTGAGCTTGAGAAACTCGTCGGCGACCGGGTTGAGGGCATAGCGGATCACCTTGTCCTGTTCCAGAGAGGTAAGTGCCTCGTGCAGGTTCTGCGGCAGGATGGATATCTTTTCCTGTTTTAGCTGCGCTTCGGAAAGCTCGTAGAGATTCATGTTGTGTGGTTCGCCCGGGTCAAGCTGGTGCTCGATACCATCAAGACCGGCAGCGATCACCGCCGCCGTCGCCAGATAGGGATTGCAGGCACCGTCGGGCAGGCGCAGTTCGAGGCGTCCACCGGGAATGCGCACCATGGAGGAACGATTGTTGTCGCCATAACTGATGTAGGCCGGTGCCCACGTCGCACCTGTCAGCGAACGCCCGACCACCAGACGCTTGTAGGAATTCACCGTCGGTGCGCACAGCGCCGCCAGGGCCGGGCCATGCTTGAGCAGACCGGCGGTGAATTGGTAGGCGAGTGGCGAGAGATCGAGACCACGCTTGTCCTTTTTGTCGAGGAAAAGGTTGCGCTTCCCGTCCGACAGACTCATATGCATGTGCATTCCGTTACCCGGTCGGTTGGCGAAGGGCTTGGGCATGAAGGAGCAGATCAGGCCCATCTCATTGGCGATCTCAGCCGCCGCCATCTTGAAAAAGATGTAGTGGTCGCACGAGGTAAGGCAGTCTCCGAAGGTGTAGTTGATCTCGAACTGGCCGTTGGCATCCTCGTGGTCCACCTGATAGACGTCGATGCCGACGGCAACCAGGCAGTCCACCAGCTTGTCGAGGAAAGCCCGCGAACGCGACAGGCCCTTGTAGTCGTAGCAGGGTTTGGCCAGGGTGTCACTGTCCTCGCAGGGTACGATCTTGCCAGTGACACTGCGCTTGAGCAGGGAGAACTCGGGTTCCAGGCCGGTCATCAACTTCATGCCCAGTTTGTCGAGACGGGCGATCTGCTTCTTGAGGGTGACACGGGCGTCGTAATCCCAAGGCTTGCCATGCACGTGCCCATCGCAGACGATGCGCGCATAACCCGGCTGCCAGGGCACCAGGGAGAGCGTGTCAAGCTCGCCGACGGCCATGTAGTCGGGACCATGGGGCTCGATCCCGAGACCCCAGACGGCGAAGCCGGCGAAGCCTGCTCCAGCGGTGAGGATGTCTGCGAAATGCGCGGCCGGCACGGACTTGGCCTTGGCTGTGCCGTGGATATCCACGAACTGGGCCAGGACCGATTTCACATTGTTCTTGGCAAGGAACTTCTTGGCTTCGGCAAGGTTCATGGGAGTCTCCGGGTTGTTCAAATGAGTTCGTTAGCGACGCTGCTCAGAGTGTCGATAAACCATTCGCCGTAGGTGCAGTCGCACCACAGGCGCAGTTCATTGCCATCGGGAATCGCCGTCACGCCAACGCCGGCTATTGATGTCAGCAGGGCGGGGCGCGTCCTGCGGTCGATGGCAAGGAAATTCACACTGCATGTTTCCAGCAGCAGGTCGTTGAGACGCTCACCCTTTAGCACCAGCGCCGTATCCTGGCGCAAAACCGGGTAGACGCCGTGGCTGATCGGTGCCGCCAGTTGCGCCGACGCCGGCCCCTCGACGAGGAACTCGCTGAGGCCGAGGCGGGCAATGAGTCCGCCTTCAAGCGGCAGCCAGGTGTTGGGCGCGTCCGGCACGGGCAGGCCGAGGATTGCTAGCCAAGCAGCGGCAGCAGGACCCTTGACGCCAGCACGGGAAGTTTTTGAAACGTTCTCGAAATGGATCGCGCTCATGACGATTCCTTTTGCCGCAAGTTTTCCGGATCGTAGAAAGGCGTCTTCGCCACCCGCGCTGCGACGAGGCTGCCGTTGCTGAGGCGAATCTCGAAAGGTCGGTCTACAGATGTCATGTCGCTGCGGACATAGGCCAGGCCGATGTGGCGCGACAGGGCCGGTGACCAGGCGATACTGGTGACGCGACCAGCAATCTCGCCCCCCTCGATTACCAGGTGGCATTCCTTGGGTGCTTCGCCGGCATATCCTGCCGCCAGCATGAAACCGACCAGTTGCTGGTGGCGCGGTTTGCGAGCGATCGCTTGCAGACTGCGCTGGCCGACAAAGAAGTGCTTGTCCAGTTTCACCGCCCAGTCCAGCGCTGCTTCGCCCGGCGTGGTGAGACCATCCGTGTCCTGGCCGATGATGATGTGGCCTTTTTCCAGGCGCAGCAGACGCTGGGCCTCGACACCGAAGGGGCGAATGCCATGCGACTTGCCGGCCGCCATCAGCGCATCCCAGACTGCCGCGCCATGTTCGGCAGGGACGTGGATTTCGACGCCCCATTCACCGACGAAGCCGACGCGCATCAGCCGGGCTGGCACGCCACAAACTTTGCCTTCGCGCACCGCGAGATAGGGCAGGGACAGGTCTACATCGGTGAGGCTGACGAGGATCGCCTTTGCCTGCGGCCCGGCCAGGTTCATGGCCGCCATGGCACCGGTAAGATTGACGATACCGCAGTCCAGCTTCCAGATCGTGTTCCAGCGCGACAACTCGCGGTAGATCAGTGCGGCACTGGAGGTCGTGGTGGTGAAATAGAAGTGGTCGGCGGCCAGTCGTGCCACGACACCGTCGTCAATGACCACGCCGGATTCGTCGCACATCACGGCATAGCGCGTCATGCCGACCTTGAGCCCGGCATACTTGGAGATATAAACGCGCTCAAGAAATTCGGCCGCCTGCGGGCCGCGAATCTCCAGCTTGCCCAGGGTGCCGACATCGATAAGGCCGATCCCGTACCGCACAGCCAGTACTTCGCCTTCGATGCACTGCGCACGGGATTGTCCAGCTATCGCGTAATATTCGGGGCGCTGCCAGACACCGGCGCTCATCCACACCGCGCCGGCAGCAACATGGCGCGCGTGTAGCGGCGTGCGCCGCTCGGGCGAGAAACCGCGCCCGGCCAGGTGAGACATGGGCACCGGATGAAAGAAGGGCCGCGCCGTGGTGGTGCCCACCTCGCCCGGTGTGCTGGCGGTGCAGCGGGCCAGCACGCGCAGGGCGTTCATGTTGGAGTGCTTGCCCTGGCTGGGCCCCATGCCTACCGTGGAATAGCGCTTCATCAACTCGATGTTGTCGAAACCCTCCTGGATCGCGTTTTCGAGATCGGCGAGTTGCAGGTCTTCGTCGAAATCGAGGAAGTTTTTGCCCTGCGGGTGGGCGACGATGGGCCAGGGATGGGTGGGGTGTGCGGTTTCTGGCGGGACGGTGATCGCCTGGTCGACACCAAATCCGCAATGGGCAGCGGCGGCGCTGCCGGCACGCGCACCGTCAAGGGCGCGCGCCGTGTGAATACCATTGACGCGGCCGCAGGCGAAAACCCCTGCCGGTAGTTGTTCGGGGACGAACTGATGAACTGCATCGTCGTAACGCATCTTCGTTCCGGCCTGATAAAGCAGGGGCGCAGTGGGCGCCCAGCCGACGCTGACGAAGACGCCGTCACAGGCGATCGTGCCAGATTGGGTGCGTACTCCGACGACGCCCTTGCCGTTTGCACTGGGTATTGCTTCGAGGATGCAGTCGCCCGCATGGACGGGAATATGCCGTCCTGCCAGCGCCGACTTTTGGGTTTCCGGTACGTCTTCACGCAGATCGATCACCGCGGCAATTTCGATGCCAGCGGCGAGAAAATCCTCAGCCGCCAGATAGGCGTCGGCATTGGCCGCCAGCAGCACGATGCGCTGCGCGGGCCGCACCGACCAGCGGCGGATCAGTCGCTGTGCGCCGGAAGCCAGCATGATGCCTGGCAGGTCATTATTGCGGAACACGGCGGGTTGTTCGTAGCCGCCAGTCGCGACGACCACGGCCTGGGCGCGCATCTTCGTCATGCGATCCCGCTCCACCAGCGGTACCCAGTGGTCGGTGTAGTAACCGGCGGCGTAGGTGTCGGCGCTGATGCGAATCTTCGGGTGAGCGGCGACGAGGGCCACCAATTCACTGGCACCCGCACTGACACCATGAGTGCTGCCGCCGAGCCGGGCGTTCTCGTCCACGATGACCACCGCAGCACCCTGCTCAGCCGCCGCCAGCGCGGCGGACAGGCCGGAGAGGCCGGCGCCGACCACCAGCACGTCGCAAAAGCCGTAACGCTTGGGCGTGCGCAGACGGGGCGTGGAGAAGTCCACCTTGCCCAGGCCCGTAGCCATGCGGAACACTTTTTCCCACAGGGGGAAAAGGCTTTTGGTGTGGAAGGCCTTGTAGTAGAAACCGACCGGCAGGATGCGGGATAACCAGCCGAGGATGCGGGCATTGTCCTGATCAACGCCGCCGCCGAAAGTATTCACTGCGGTGAGGTCCATGCCGGCGACCAGGGGCATGGCATCGGCGCGCACGTTTGGCGTGCCACCCCATTGCATGACGGCATTCACGTCGTGGTTGGCAACCGACATCAGGCCGCGCGGACGGTGGTATTTGAAGGAGCGACCGAGCACCTTGACGCCATTGGCGGCCAGGGCGCTGGCGATGGTGTCGCCGCTGCAGCCGGCGTAATCACGACCTTCGAAGCGGAAGCGCAGGGGTTGGTCGCGGTTGATCCACTCGCCAGCGGTGGTCGCAGAGGGAGGCAGACGCATCAGGCTTCTCCCATATAAAGATAGGTGCGCATGATCAGGTCGCGCTCCGTGTCGCGCTCGGCGACGAACCAGGTGTTGGAAGGCGTGTGGCACCACCATTCCCTTTTCATGCCGGGTGCGCCATTGCGGTTGAAGATGTAGTCGGCCCACTGGTCGTCGCTGGCCGTGTTGGGATTGGGCATCGGGCGAATTTCGCCGCCGTAGGCAAATTCGGTTATGGCGCGGGGGCCATTGACGGGGCAGGTCATGATTTTCATGGTTAGTGGCCTACCGAGGCGGCACCCTTCTCACCCGTCAGCGCGTAGTCGCGAAAACGGTCGAGAGTGAAGCCGGTGATGAGTTCGTGGTTGCGGTCGTTTGCCACCGTCCAGGACATGGTCTTGCCGCAGACTGGCGTCGCCTTGAAACCCCAGGTACCCCAGCCGGCATCAAGGTAAAAGCCTTCGACGGGGGTCTTGCCCATGATGGGGGCGAAGTCCGGCGTCATGTCAGCCATACCGGCCCACTGGCGCATGACTTTTACGTTCGACAGGAAGGGGAACATGTCGAGCATGTGGGCCGCGAGGCCTTCGGGAAAGTCGAGGGTAGAGCGCGTGCTCTGTACTTCGTAGGGATCAAGCGAAGCGCCCATCACCAGTTCGCCCCGCGAGGACTGCGATATGTAAATGTGCAGGCTACCGGAAACCAGAATGGTGTCGAGCCAGGGCTTGATCGGCTCGCTGACCATGGCTTGCAGTGGATGGATGTAGAGCGGCGAGCGCACGTCGATCATCTTCAGAATGCGCGGTGTCGAGCCGGCAACGGCGCAGAGTACCTTGGTGGTGGCGATGCGACCCTTGCTGGTCTGCACGCCGACCACCTTGCCGCCCACCACGTCGATGCCGGTGACTTCGGTGCGCTGGTGGATTTCCACGCCGCGCAGGTCGGCGCCCCGGCCGTAGCCCCAGGCGACGGTGTCGTGGCGGGCGACGGCCCCTGGTGCGTGATACAAGCCGCCGAGGATGGGCGCGCCGCCACAGGCGAGGTCGATCATCGGCGCCGTTTTCTTGACGAACTCGGGGCCGACCACTTCGGATTCAATGCCGTAGTGTTTATTCACCTCGGCGCGCCAGCGGCTGGTGCGCATGGCGGCGTCGGTGTGGGCCAGGGTGAAGTGGCCGCGATTCGAGTAGAAGAGATTGAGGTCGAAGTCCTGCGACAGGTCCTGCCACAGGCGCACCGACTCGTCGTAGAATTTCACTCCTTCGGGGGTCAGGTAGTTGGAGCGGATGATGGTGGTGTTGCGACCCGTGTTGCCACCACCGAGGTAACCCTTCTCCAGCACGCAGATATTGGTGATGCCGTGGTCGCGGGCCAGATAGTAGGCAGCGGCGAGGCCATGGCCACCGGCCCCGATAATGACTACGTCGTAGGTGGGTTTGAGCGTGTCATGGCGCGTGAACATCCGGGGTTCCGGATGTTTTGATGACAGGGCAAAGCGGAGCAGTCTCCAGGGCATGATGGGTTACCTGAATACGACGGTTTTGTTGCCATGGGTCAACACCCGGTCTTCGAGGTGGTAGCGCAAGCCGCGCGCGAGGACGGTTTTCTCGATGTCCTTGCCATAGCGCACCATGTCTTCCGGCGCATCCGAGTGGTCGATACGGATCACATCTTGCTCGATGATCGGGCCTTGGTCGAGTTCCTCCGTTACGTAGTGGCAGGTAGCACCGATCAGCTTCACGCCCCGCGCATAGGCCTGGTGGTAGGGCTTGGCGCCGACGAAGCTGGGTAGAAAGCTGTGATGGATGTTGATGATCCGCCCCGGATAATCGCGGCACAACTTGGGGGAGAGGATCTGCATGTAGCGGGCCAGCACCATGGTGTCACCGCTCACTGCTTCGAACAGGCGTTGCACCTCCGCATAGGCCGCCGGCTTGTTCTCCGGATTCACAGCCACGTGATGGAAAGGGATGCCGTGCCACTCGACGAACCCCTTGAAGGTAGCGTGGTTCGAGATCACGCAGGGAATCTCGATGTCCAGTTCCTTTGATTGCCAGCGTGCCAGCAGGTCGTAGAGGCAGTGTTGCTGCTTGGAAACCAGAATTACCACCCGCTTCTTCACGGCGGAATCGCTGATACGCCAGTCCATTTTGAATTCGGTGGCGATCGGCGCGAACCTGGCGCGAAGCTCCTCGACGCCAAAATCCAGTGAGTTGGCCAGGATTTCCTGGCGCATGAAGAAGTGCCGCGACAACTCGTCGGCATGGTGATTGGCCTCGACGATCCAGCCCTTGTGGCCGGCAATGAAACTGGCCACGGCGGCAACGATGCCGACCCGGTCGGGACAGGACAAGCTGAGGGTGTAGCGGCGGGCGGAAGCCATGAGGAATTTTCTCTAAAAGAAACATTAGTGCATATTATGCATCATCCTGGATTTAAGGTCAACTATTTCTCTATACATGAAACAAATTTGCTATGCCATAATCAATCCATGGATACCTCACAGGATGTCCCGGATGGTGACTCAGGTCGGGGCGAAGATGCCACGGGTGCGTTGGAACGCTATCTGGGCAACGCCATCCGCGACCTGCGCCAGCGCCACGGCCTGACCATTGCTGACGTCGCCGAACGGGCCGACATCAGTCGGGGCATGCTGTCCAAGATCGAGAACGCACAGACAGCCACCAGCCTGGACACGCTGACCCGGTTGGCGCGAGCCCTGGGTGCTTCCCTGTCCACCCTGTTCCGCAACTACGACGTGCCGGATGGTAGCGCCCAGCTGGTGAAGAAGGGGGAGGGCATGGAGGTGGTGCGGCGCGGCACCAAGCGTGGCCATACCTATCACCTGCTGGCTTACGACCAGGGGCCGACCAAGCTGTTCGAGCCTTTCCTGATCACCATCGATACCGAGGCGGCGGCCTTTCCGGTGTTCGAGCATCCGGGCACCGAGTTCCTCTACATGCTAGAGGGCCGCATGGAATACCGCCACGGCCAGCACGCCTATCTGCTGACACCGGGAGATTCGCTCACCTTTCGTGGCGAAGTGCCCCATGGACCGGAAAAGTTGCTGGAATTGCCGATCCGCTTCATGGCTACCATTGTCTACCCTACGCCCGTGCCGCAATGACCCCATCCGCCATTACCACCGCCACCGCAGCCGACATTCACGACCTGATCGAACTGCTTGGGGTGCTGTTTTTCATCGAGCAGGATTTTTTCACGCGGAGACTAAATAGCAGCGACGCGGTCTCGCCACCCTGTTGAATTCGCCTCTCGGTCACATCGCCATTACCCGCGACTACGCAAGTCGTGCCATCGACATCGGCATAGCCTGCGCGCAACTGGTGGTCTCGACAGCGGAAGACGCTCTTCCTTCCGCCTGGGTCGAGGACGTCGTGATCCGTGCCGAAATGCGAGGCACGGGTTTGGGTCGCGCCTTGCTCAATGCCGTGCTGGACTGGGCAAAGACCCAGGGGGCCACCCGTGCTCAGTTGCTTGCCGACCTCGACTGTCAGCGATCGCCGTAATGGAGCCAGTTGAAGATCGGCGTATAGGAGCCA
>JACDZI010000053.1 GCA_013426785.1 Rhodocyclaceae bacterium
GATCTCTACCGCGCTCAGATCCTCGGCTTGGCCTGACGTTCATGCGATTGCCCTGTGCAAACAAGGGACCACGATTTTCGCCGTCCCGCCAGCGCCGACTTATTGCTGTACTGCCGTTTCAGTCGCCCAGCGCGCGGACCTTCACCGGTTTCCCCTTCAGTTTGCCTGAAGCCAGTTTGCGTACCGCCTCGCAGGCAATGTCTCGGGCGACGGCCACATAAGTCACATTATCCGTCACGGTAATCTTGCCCACCTGCTCGGGCGCAAAACCGGCCGTGCCCGTCAGTGCACCGAGTACATCACCCGAACGAATCTTGTTCTTGCGCCCGCCGAGGATCAGCAGCGTCACCTGCGGCGGGATCAAGGGCGTTGTATCGGCGCCCTGCAAGGAACCGAGGCCGTGCCACTCCGGTTCAAAATCCTGCTGCTGCGCGATCGTTTCGACGCGTCGCCGGTCGGCAGGACTGCACAAACTCAGCGCCCAGCCATCGGCATCGGCACGGCCGGTGCGACCGATGCGGTGGATGTGGATTTCCGGATCGGGCGTGATATCGACGTTGATGACCGCTTCCAGCTGCTCTATATCCAGCCCGCGCGCGGCCACATCGGTGGCCACCAGCACCGAGCAGCTGCGATTGGCGAACTGGATCAAGACCTGGTCACGTTCGCGCTGTTCCAGGTCACCGTGCAGTGCCAGTGCGTGGAAACCCTGCCCATGCAGTTCCTGCAACAAGTTGCGGCACTGCTCCTTGGTATTGCAAAACGCCAGGGTACTGACCGGACGATAATGCTTGAGCAGGACACCCACGGCCTGCAGCCGCTCGGCATGCTTGATTTCGTAGAAGCGCTGGCGGATCTTGCTGCCGGCATGCTGCTCCAGCAGTTTCACTTCCTGTGGCCGACACAGGAAACGACGCGCCAGGTCGGCGATCCTTTCCGGATAGGTGGCTGAAAACAGCAAGGTCTGGCGCGATGTTGGGCAGCGCTTGGCGATATGCACGATGTCGTCGTGGAAGCCCATGTCGAGCATGCGATCGGCTTCGTCGAGCACCAGCGTATTGAGCGCCGACAGATTCAGGCTCTCGCGCTGCAGATGATCCATGATGCGGCCGGGCGTGCCGACGACGACATGCGCGCCGTGCGCCAGACTGGCCATCTGCGGTCGCATGATCGAACCGCCGACCAGGGCGAGCACCTTGATATTGTCTTCGAAGCGCGCCAGCCGACGGATTTCCTGCGTCACCTGTTCGGCCAGTTCGCGGGTCGGGCACAGCACCAGCGCCTGGACGACAAAGCGTCGCGGATTCAGGTTGGTCAGCAATGGCAAGGTGAAGGCCACCGTCTTGCCACTGCCGGTTTTCGCCTGGGCGATCAGATCGTGGCCGGCCAGCGCCAGCGGCAGCGCGGCAGCTTGAATCGGCGTCATGCCCAGATAACCGATTTGCTCCAGCACCACCCGCAGGCCGGGGGTTAATGGCAGTTCGCCAAAGCCCAAGCTGCCGGGAAACAAATCCTGCTTCACTTGATGAAGCGGAAATAGGCAACCAGTTCGCGCAGGCGCGAGGCCGTAGCCCGCATTTGATCAGCCTTCTGGGTTACTTCGGCGATGGTGGCAGAGGTCTGTTCAATGCCTTGCACCATGCCTTCCACCTGTCCGGCAATCTCGCTGCCCACTGCCGATTGCTCGCGCGTTCCTTCAGCGATGTGACGAGAAATCGCCACGACTTCGGCCTCATGCCGGAAGACGGAATCCAGGCCGGAGCGCGCCTGGCTCATCGCGGCATCGGTTTCTGTAACATGCGTCCCGGCCACCTCCATGCCCGTCACCGCCATCTGGGTGATGCGCTGAATCTCCTGGACCGTGGCGGTAATTTCGCCGGTCTGGGCGCTGGCCTTTTCCGCCAGTTTTCTGACTTCGTCCGCCACGACGGCAAAACCCCGCCCCTGTTCGCCCGCCCGCGCGGCTTCGATAGCGGCGTTCAGGGCCAGCAGGTTGGTCTGATCGGCAATGTCCTTGATGGCTTGCGAAATCCGGCCGATGGCAAAGATCGACTGAAACAGTTCGGTCATCGTCTGGCTGGCACCACTGACGGTGCTCACCACCAGTTGCGATGCTTCATGGCTTTCCGCCATGCGTTGTGTCGCTTCATTCAGCAGATCGCGTGATTCCGCGACCACCTTGGTCGCCTGCCCTGCGCTCGCGGCGACCTCATGAACCAAAGTCACCAACTGTTCGACGGCTGCCGCAATGCGGTTCACCGCGTCAGATTGCAGATCAGCCACCTTGCCGGTTTGCGCCATGCCCGCACTCAAGACATCCGCATCGCCTTCCATCCGTTTTGCCACCTCGGCGATCTCGGCCATCATGGCTTTCAGGTGGGTCTGCATGGTCACCAGCGCATCGTTGAGTTTGCCAAGCTCATCGACGCGATGCAGCGGAATATCGTCGGTCAGGTCGCCCTGTGCAATGTGGTCGAGACGCCCGATGATCCGGTTGATGAGGGTCATCATTTGACTCTGGATCAGCAGCAACCAGATGCCGGCGACAATGCTGGAAACCCCAAGCAACTGGATGATGTGCTCGACTACTGCCGGGGACAGACCCAACGACGGCCGGGCCTGATGAGCAACCGCGCCGAGAATCTGCGCCGCGATCAACCAGGCCACAAAACCGGTCAGCTTGGCCTGCAACGACAAGCGCATCCAGGCGGAGGGCTGCGGAATTTTGGCATTGCCCTCCCTCAGTTGCCGATGCAGGGCTTCCGCGTCGGCGATCTGCTGCCGGGAAGGTTCGGTTCGCACCGACATGTAGCCGATGGTCTCGTTGTTCCTGCGCACCGGCACCGCCAGGGTCGCCCCTCCCTGATGGTGTCTCACAGCCACTGGAATGCGCCCGGCAGCATGTCCGGATGGCGCACGACATGGTGATTCTTGCCGATCAGTTCGTCGCGGTTGAACCCGCTGATGTCGACAAAGATATCGTTACCGTAGGTAATGGTGCCTTTGAGATCGGTACGCGAAACCATGTAGCGTCCCTTGGGAAAGGGAACTTCGACTTGCGTGACCGGGAGGTTTGTTTTCATGGCAGGAAATTTGGAAAATCGACCCGGCGATGGTACGACGAACGTGGATGTAAGTGCGGCAGCAGGAAGTCGGCGCTGGCAGGACGGCAATCAGCGCAGCAGGGAGATGTAAGCGGCGGCGATGATGGCGGTGGTGATGACACCGCTGATATTGGCGCCTAGCGCCTGCGGCAGGACGAGGGCACCCGGATTGGCCTCGGTCGCGATCTTCTGGACGATCTTGGCGGTAGTCGGCACGCAACTGACCCCGGCTATGCCGATGATCGGGTTGTACTTGCCCTTGGTCCAGAAATAGAGCACATAGCCGCCGATCAGGCCGCCGATCGCTGAGATCAGCAGCGCAAGCATGCCCAGCAGCAGCAGCTTCAGTACCGTCGGATCGAGCAGTGTATTGGCTTCGCACAGCACGCCGAGCGTCAGGCCGAGGAAAAAGGTCGCACCATAGAGGAAGGTATCACCCAGCAGCTTGGCGAACGCATCGATGCCGCTCTCGCGCACGGCCACGCCGACGAACAGCGAAAAGAACAGTGGCGCCGCGACGGGAAACAGCAGGCACAACAAGGTACAGGCCACCACGGCGAAGATCATTTTCTGCGACCGGCTGATGGGCGGCCCGCGATCATCGGCCATGCTGATGCCGCGGATATGCTTCGGCACCAGCCACTTGATCAGGTAGGGATAGGCGCCGTAGGTCAGGCCGAGATACAGATAGCCGACCACCGTGATCGGCACGAACAGGTGCTTGGCCAGCACCAGCGAAGTGAATAGCACCATGGGCCCGTCGGCACCGCCGATGGTGGCCACCGAGGCCGCTTCGCGTGCGGTCAGGCCGAGACCGATGGCGATCGGGAATACCATGATGGTACCCAGTTCGGCGCACAGCGCGATGAACATGCTCTGGAACGGCCGCGCCATGACATAACCCACATCGAGCAACACGCCGATACCCATGAACACCAGGCAGGCGATCAGACCGTTGCTGAAGGTGAGAGTGTAGATCGGCTGCAACCAGTCAATCTGCAGGATATTGATCAGGTCGACCGGATCGGAAAGGAGCGGGTCGACGAACAGCGTGCCAACCTTGCCGCCGTCGAGGAACATCACACCGGCATTAACCGAGGACATGCCCAGGCCCATGGGGATCATCAGCAGGGGTTCGAGGACGTTGCGCGTGCCCAGGTAGATCAGCACGAAACCCAGCAGCATCAGGAAGATGCGGCCGAACATGATCTTCGGTTCGGCGGCGACCAGCGTCGCGATGCCCTGGAAGAGATCGAGAAAATGCAGGCCTTCCATATATTTCAAGCGATCGTCACGAGAACCTGACCAGCTTCGACCGGAGCGCCTGACGTCACCAGCACTCGTGTGGCTTGCCCGGCGCGGGTGGCGACGACCGGGGTCTTCATTTTCATAGCTTCCAGCACCAGCAGGCGATCGCCCGCCGCTACGGTCTGACCGACACTGACAAGCACCTCAACCACGACTCCGCCCATGCCGGCCAGGATGTCGCCCTCGCCCGCCGTCACCTTGGCCGCCGAGGTCGCAGGAGTTGCCGCAGCCGCAGCCGCAGAGGCAGCGGCGGGCATGGCGGCGGGCGCAGGCGCGGAAACCAGTCCGCTTGTAACCGCTGCACCGGCCTGGCCGGGCGTCACCTCCAGCACACTGACGTCATACTCGCGCCCATTGACCGTTACCTTGAATTGTCTTGTCATGAAATGCTCCTATGTACCTATGTTCTAGCGGGGGCGGGGAGGATGGGAATGCTGGCTGGTTCGTGCTTCGCTGGACCAGCCATGGCTGGTCGGCGCGATGTGGAGGATGTGATGCGCACCAATCATGCTGGTGATCACCGCCGACAGCGCGGCCACGTCCTCCTCCGGAACGCCAAGATCGATGGGGCACACCGTGCCGGTTGGCACCTCGGGCGGCAGCGCCTGTTCGAGACGTGCCGTCGCCTTCACCATTCCCCGGATCAACAACGCGACCAGCATGGAAATCACGATGGCGATGCCATAGACCTCGAGCGCGGTCAGGATGCCGGCCGTCAACATGGTTTCAGTCCTCGTTGCGCCATCACATCGGGATGTTGCCGTGCTTTTTGGCCGGCCGCAACTCGCGTTTATCCAGCAGTTTGCGCAGTGCCAGGGCCAGCATCCAGCGCGTGTCGCCGGGTTCGATCACATCGGTGATGTAGAAATTGCTGGCCGAGACATAAGGCGAGGCGAATTCATCGCGGTATTCCTGGGCGAGTTCGACCGCCCTGGCCTGGCGATCCTCGGCCTGGTCGAGTTCCTTGCGATAGAGAATCCGCACCGCTGCTTCCGCCCCCATCACCGCAATCTCGGCCGTTGGCCAGGCGAACACCATGTCCGCGCCCATTTCCTGGCTGCACATGGCGAGATACGAACCGCCGTAGGCCTTGCGCAGGATCACAGTGATTTTGGGCGCCGTACAGGAGCCGTAGGCGGACAACATCTTGGCGCCATGCCGGATGATGCCACCGCGCTCCTGCTCGACGCCCGGCAGGAAACCGGGCACATCGACCAACGTCACCACCGGTACGTTGAAGATGTTGCAGGTACGGACGAAACGGGCCGCCTTGTCGGCGGCATTGAGGTCGAGCGCCCCGGCCATCACCATCGGCTGGTTGGCGACGATGCCCACCACCACGCCGCAGATGCGCGCAAATCCGACGATGATGTTGCGGGCAAAGCCGGCATGCACCTCGAAGAGTTCCCCGCCGTCCACCACTCGATGGATCACGCTGTACATGTCGAGCGGCTCGAAGGCATCATCGGGGACGCAATCGTTGATTTCGGCATCCGCAGTTTCATCAATCGGCTCTGCCAGATGGTGCGGCGGATCTTCGGTATTGTTCGGCGGCAGATAAGACAGCAATTGCTTGACGAGGGCAATGGCATGCCGGTCGTCCTCGGCGATGAAGTGCGCGTTGCCGCTGACGGTGGCATGCATCTCGGCCCCCCCGACTTCGGCCATCGTCGTCGCGCGGCCGGTCACTGCCTTGATCACTTCGGGTCCGGTCAGGAACATGTGCGCGTGCTGGCGCGTCATGATCACGAAGTCCATCAGTGCCGGCGAATAGGCCGCACCGCCCGCGCAAGGCCCGCAGATGACGGCGATCTGCGGCACCACGCCGGAGAGCAGCACATTGCTGTAGAAGACGTCGCCATAACCGGACAGGGCATCGACCCCTTCCTGGATACGCGCACCGCCGGAATCCTTGAAGGCCACCACGGGCACACCGATCTTCAGGGCGTGGCGCATGATGCGGTTGATCTTGCGCGCCTGCATCTTGCCCAGCGAACCGGCGAGAACGTTGATGTCCTGGCTGAACGCGGCGACTTGCAGGTTGCCGAGATAGCCGCTCCCGGCGATCACGCCATCGGCCGGCAGTTCCCGCCCGGCCATGCCGAACAGAGTAGCGCTATGGGACGCGTGCAGGCCGAGTTCCTGGAAAGTGCCCGCGTCGAACAGCGCATCAAGGCGTTCGCGGGCGGATAACAGCCCCTTGACGTGCAGGGCCGCCAACTTCTCATCACTGACGTTCTGCGTCAGCTTGGCGCGCCGGGAACGTAATTGTTCAATCAACTCGGGTCGTATCGTCATCGGTGGTCCTGGCGGAATGACTAAGAAACGGATTCTGGCCCTTATCTTACAGACTTAATGGAGCAATGCCACGCTATGGCAGAATCGGCCGCTCCACCCAACGAAAGTCTACGAGACCATGATGAAAAAAAACCCAACCACACGCCCGACCCGATGGCAGCGTGCAAAACCTCTTCTGGCCGCATGGCTGGCCACCACCGCGATCAACGCTGTTGCACAAGCCACGCCGCGGTTGCTGGGCGAAGGCGATGCCCTGCCAGCCTGGAACCTCAAGGATCAGCACGACAAGCCGGCCAGCGTGCCGGCCGATACCGTGCAAATCCTGTTCGCCGCGGACAACGACGCCTCGAAGCTGATCACGGCCTACCTCGACGCCAAAGGCGGCAACTGGCTGAAGGAAACCCGCCGTGTCTATGTAGCCGACATCCACAAGATGCCGGGGCTGATCACCCGCATGCTGGCGCTGCCCAAGCTGCGCGACAAGCCCTACCCGATCGCGCTCGGCCGCGAGGAAGGCGACCTGGCCACCTGGCCGCGTCAGAAAGCCTGCGTGACCCTGTTTCCCGTCGCTGCGGGCAAACTCGGCAAACCGGCTTACGCCTGTAATGAGGCGGAAGTGCAAGCGGCTTTGAAATAAAAAGTCGGCGCTGGCGGGACGGCACATATTTCGCCGTCATTCCGCCCGGTCCCAGTAATCCGGGCGGCCGTAGCTTTCCTTCAGCCTATCGATGAACAGCCGCACGCGCAGGGGCAGGTGGCGGCGCTGCGGGAACACGGCGTGGATGCCGACCGGCGGCGGTGAAAATTCATCGAGCACCGACACCAGCCGCCCCCAGCGCAAATCCTCGCCCACCTCCCACAGCGAGCGCCACGCCAGCCCCATGCCGGCGAGCGCCCACTCGTGCAGCACCGCGCCGTCGTTGCAGGCGAAGCGGCCCGGCGGCTTGAACAGCAGCGGCTTGCCGTCTTTGACGAAATTCCAGCCCGGCTGGGTAGGGAGTGCCAGGCAGGCATGGTTGGTAAGGTCCTCCAGACTGCGCGGCACACCACGCTGCTGAAAATAGGCCGGGCTGCCGACCATCATCCGTTTCATCTCGCCAAGCCGCACCGCGACCAGGCTGGAATCCACCAGCCCGCCCAGCCGCACCGCGCAGTCGATCCCCTCGCTGACCAGATCGACGGTGCGATCCGAGAGATCGAGGCTGGCACTCACCTCGGGATGAGCGCGCAAGAAGTCCAGCAGCAGCGGCGCGACATGCTTGCGGCCGAAGCCGGCCGGGGCCGTTACCTTGAGATGCCCGGTGGCTTTCGCGCTGCCCAGCGTCAGTTGCGCTTCGGCGTTGGCGAGGTCGGTAAGGACGCGCTGGCAGTCTTCGAGGAAGGCTTCGCCCTCTTGCGTCAAGGTCAGCTTGCGGGTGGTACGCACCAGCAGCCGCACGCCGAGCCGGTCTTCCAGCGCATCCAGCCGCCGGCCGATGATCGCCGGCGTCACGCCCTCGACCGTCGCCGCCGCCGTCAGCGAGCCTTTGTTCGCGACCTGCACGAAGGCTTCCAGTTCTTTCAGCTTGCTCATTACTTACTTTTTGTATGGAATGAATGGACGATATTGTGGCTTATCTCGCAGGCTGGTGTCGAATAGACTTGAGTCATCTATAAGACCACTGGAGATAACCATGACCCTCAGCCTGCCCGCCGGCGTACAAATCAATGCCCCGATCCATCCCCGCTTCGAGGAAATCCTGACGAAAGAGGCCCTCGAACTCGTCGCCAAACTCCATCGCGCCTTCGAGCCGCGCCGCCAGGAACTGCTGAAGGCCCGCGTCGCCCGCCAGGCCCGCATCGATGCGGGCGAGATGCCCGACTTCCTGCCGGAAACCAAGCACATACGAGATGGCGACTGGCAGGTCGCGCCGCTGCCCAAGGCGCTGGAATGCCGCCGCGTCGAGATCACCGGCCCGGTCGAGGCCAAGATGATCATCAACGCCTTCAACTCGGGCGCCGATTCCTACATGACCGACTTCGAGGATTCCAACAGCCCGAACTGGTTCAACCAGATCCAGGGCCAGGTGAACCTCTACGATGCCATCCGCCGCCAACTCAGCTTCACCAACGAAGCCGGCAAGGTCTACAAACTCAACGACAAAATCGCCACCCTGCAAATCCGCCCGCGCGGCTGGCATCTGGACGAGAAGCACGTGCTGGTCGATGGCCAGCGCGTCTCCGGCGGCATCTTCGACTTCGCCCTCGTCTTCTTCCACAACGCCAAGGAGCAGGTGGCCCGCGGCGCCGGCCCCTTCTTCTACCTGCCGAAGATGGAATCGCACCTCGAAGCGCGCCTGTGGAACGAGATTTTCTGCATGGCGCAGGACCACATCGGCCTGCCGCGCGGCACCATCAAGGCCACCGTGCTGGTGGAAACCATCCTCGCCACCTTCGAGATGGAAGAGATCCTGTATGAGTTGCGTGAGCATTCCGCCGGCTTGAACGCCGGCCGCTGGGATTACATCTTCTCCTGCATCAAGAAGTTCAAAAAGAACCAGGATTTCTGTCTCGCCAACCGTGGCGCGATCACCATGGAAGTCCCTTTCATGCGCAGCTATGCGCTGGCGCTGGTCAAGGCCTGCCACAAGCGCGGCGCGCCGGCGATGGGCGGCATGAGCGCACTGATCCCGATCAAGAGCGACCCCGTCGCCAATGAGAAGGCGTTGGCCGGCATCCGCCATGACAAGACGCGCGACGCCAACGACGGCTATGACGGCGGCTGGGTCGCCCACCCCGGCCTCGTCGGCATTGCCATGGAAGAGTTCGTCAAGGTGCTCGGCGACAAGCCCAACCAGTGGGAAAAGCAGCGCACCGACACGTTTGGCCCGAAGGACTGGCTCAACTTCCAGCCCGAGCAGCCCATCACCGAAACCGGCGTGCGCAACAACATCAACGTCGGCATCCACTACCTCGGCAGCTGGCTGGCCGGCAACGGCTGCGTGCCGATCCACAACCTGATGGAAGATGCCGCCACCGCCGAAATCTCGCGCTCGCAAATCTGGCAGTGGGTCGTGTCGCCCAAGGGCAAACTGGATGATGGCCGCAAAGTCACCGCCGAGATGGTCAAGGCCATGATCCCCGAGGAACTCGCCAAGGTGAAGGCCACCGTCACCACCAACGGCGAGAAGACGGAAACCTACGACCAGGCCGCCGGCATCTTCGAGAAAATGGCACTGGCCGAGGACTACCCCGAGTTCCTCACCCTGCCGCTGTACGAAGCGATGGACTGACCGCAAAAAGTCGGCGCTGGCGGGACGGCGTCGATGGATGGCAAAATGGCGCGCCGGGCAACCGGGGCGTCGTTTTTTTGCGGAAATGGGGTAATGTCCGCCAATAAACAGGGTAATATTGCTTGCCAATACCCCATTAACTTCCTGCCATTACCCCATTTCCATTCCATACCATCGGCTTGAAATGCACTCACTGGACACGGACTACTTACACCGCCTGCGCTTCGACGCCACCCAGCTCGCCACTCTGCGGCTCATAGGCGAATATCGCGGCAAGCAGGCGCTTTACTACCAGCAAGTCCCCGAGTTGCTCAAAGCCCTGCGCCAAACAGCCACGGTCGAATCCGCCGAGTCCTCCAACCGGCTCGAAGGCATCACCATCGCCACACCGCGCCTGAAGCCCCTGATCCTCAAGAATCAGGCGCCGCGCGACCGTTCGGAACAGGAACTGGCCGGCTATCGTGACGCCCTCGCCCTGATCCACGAATCCGGCCCGGACATGCCCTTCACGGCCAACCTCATCCTGCAACTCCACGGCCTGATCTGCCGCTACATGCCCAACCCCTGCGGACGCTGGAAGCAAACCGACAACGACATCATCGAACGCCTGCCCGACGGCACCCGCCACATACGTTTCAAACCCACGCCAGCCTACCTCGCCCCCATGCAGATGGAAAGCCTCATTGAGCGCTACCGCGCCGCCGTCGACCTGGGCATCCAAGACCCACTCGTCCTCGTGCCGCTGGCCATCCTGGATTTTCTCTGCATCCACCCGTTCTCCGATGGCAACGGTCGCACCGGCCGGCTGCTCACGCTCATGCTGCTCTACCACCACGGCTACGAAGTCGGCCGCTACATCAGCCTGGAGCGCGTCATCGAAGAGAGCAACGAAAGCTACTACGCCGCCCTGCAAAAAAGCTCGGCAAACTGGCACGCAGGCAAACACGACATCAAGCCCTGGCTCGACTACTTCTGGGGCGTGCTGCTCGCCGCCTACCGCGAATTCGAGCAACGCGTCGCCACCGCCCATAAGGAATCGGGCAACAAGACCGACCGTGTGCGCGCCGCCGTGCAAGCCCAAACCCAAGCCTTCTCCATCTCCGAGATCGAAACCGCATGCCCCGGCGTCAGCCGCGACATGGTGCGCGTGGTGCTGCGGCAGATGAAGGACGAAGGATTGATCGCCTCCACCGGCAAGGGCCGGGGAGCCAAATGGACACTACTTGTTGGAGAACATCATGGCTGACTCCCTGGCCCCCGCATCCGAAAACCCATCCGAAACCAAGCGCAAAGCGCTGGCGGAGCTGATTCCCGAAGCCTTCAGCGAGGGGCGGCTCGACATCGCGGCCTTGAAACGCGCGCTGGGCGACGAAACGCTCATCGAAAACGGCGAACGCTACAGCCTCAACTGGGCCGGCAAGAGCGCCGCCTACAAGGTGCTGCAAACCCCCTCCACCGCCACCCTGCGCCCCCAGCGCGATCTGTCGGTCAACTTCGACACCGCGCAGCACGTCTTCATCGAAGGCGAAAACCTCGAAGTGCTCAAGGTGTTGCAAAAAGCCTACTTCGGCAAGGTCAAGCTGATCTACATCGACCCGCCCTACAACACCGGCTCCGACTCCTTCATCTACCCGGACCGCTTCCAGGAAAGCAAGGAGGACTACCTCAAGCGCATCAACGACCTCGCCGACGACGGCACCCTGATGCGCGAAGGCTTCTTCCGCAAAAACGCCAAGGAAAACGGCCACTACCACAGCAACTGGCTATCGATGATGCTGCCCCGGCTCTACATCGCGCGGAACCTGCTGCGAGAGGATGGAGTGATCTTTGTGTCGTGTGACGACAACGAAGTGCATAACCTGCGGTGTTTGATGAATGAGGTGTTTGGCGAGGAGCACTTCGTTGCGCAACTTGTCATCATCAATAACTTAAAGGGGCGAAATGACAAGAAGAACGTCGCGACGTGCCACGAGTATCTGCTTGCGTATTCCCGCAACGGATTCGAGTCTTATGGGCTGCCACTGACCGAGGAGCAACTGAAAAACTACAAGTACACGGACTCACGGGGGAAGAAGTATGCGCTGCGTGATCTGCGTAAACGGGGCTCGCAAGATCAACGGAAGGATCGCCCCAAGATGTTCTTCCCGCTCTTCTACAACGCCGCAACGAAGAAGCTGTCTTTAACTCGACAGTCTGCGGACGATGTGGAGATTCTGCCGAAGAGAGGCGACGGCAGCGAAGGCCGCTGGAGATGGGGCAAGGAGTCTGTAGTAAAGAATCTCTCAATCCTTGAGGCAAGATATTCCGAGACCAAGTCACGCTGGGACATCGACTATCGCGTATACCTGGAACCGGATGCATCCGAAACGGATGTTGACGAAGAGGAAGAGGACGACGACGAACTCTTTGAGCGTACGTCGAAATCCAAGTCATTCTGGAGAGGCGGCGAAATATCGTCCGACGTCGGGAAGCGCGAGTTCAAGGAACTATTTGAGGCTGGCTTCTTCGATTACCCAAAGTCGCCATTCCTCATGCGACGAATCATCCAGATGGCGACACGAAGCGGCGACATGATCGTGGATTTCTTCGCAGGGACTGGCACCTTAGGGCAGGCCGTGCTAGACCTCAACCAGTCCGAAGGAACGTCGCGCCGCTTTGTGTGTGTTCAGTTGCCCGAGATGATCGAAGCTGATAGTGATGCTGGAAGGGCCGGATTTGAGTCACTTGCGGAGATTTGCCGAGAAAGGATTATTCGAAGCATGAGACGTACCGAGAAAAGGGCTGATCTTGCGGCACCCTCACCAGAAAATCTTGGCTTCAAATCCTTCCTCCTCGCCCCCTCCAACTTCAAGCAATGGCGCGGCGATGGCATCGAGACCGCCGAGGAACTGGCGGAACAGATGCAGATGTTCATCCATGCCGACAAGGACGGCGCGGAGACGGAGTGGAAGCTCTATGAGCTGCTGCTCAAGTTCGGCCAGGAACTGACGACGCCCATCGAGACGCTGGACATTGCCGGCGGCAAGGTGTTCACCATCCGCGAGCGGCAGATGCTGTTCGTGCTGGAGCCTTTCGCCGAGGCGATGATCGAGCCGCTACTCGCCATGAAGCCGCGCGAAATCGTCGCCATCGATTCGGTGTTCCACGATTCGGACGAACTGAAGACCAATCTCGACCTGCAATGCCGCGATGCCGGCGTGAAATTCACCTGTATCTGAAAGGAATCCGCATGTTGATTCGTCAACTTCACTTGAAGAACCTGTTGAGTTATGGCCCGGAGTCAGAGCCGCTGACGCTCGGTTCCCTGAATGTCCTGATCGGCCCCAACGGTTCCGGGAAATCCAACTTCATCGAAGCGCTATCCCTATTGCAGGCGGCGCCGGCGGAAATTACCCGCCCCATTCGCGATGGCGGCGGCATCCGGGATTGGCTGCACAAGACGAGGAAAAAAGCCACGGGCTCGCCAACCGCTCGAGTCGAAGCCATTCTCAAATACCCAGCGGGACGCCAGTCCCTCCGCTATGGCATTGAATTCACCGAGGAGGCCAACCGTTTAACGATCACGGACGAGGTCATAGAAAACGATCATCCCGACGCTGGTCACCCGCAAGCCTATTTCTACTACCAGTGGCGACACGGCAATCCCATCCTGAACGTCAGCGAATTCGGCGAGCGCAAACTGTCGCGGGAATCCATCAAGTCCGATCAGTCCATCCTTGCGCAAAAGCGGGACGCTGACCTTTATCCCGAAATTACCTACGTTGCCGACCAGTTGTCGGGTATGCGCCTTTACCGCGAATGGACGTTTGGTCGTTACGCATCGCCGCGCCTGCCCCAGAAGGCCGATCTCCCCAATGGCGCACTTGAACCCGATGCATCTAATCTCGGCTTGGTTCTCAACCGACTGAGAAGGGATACCCATGCCCGCCGCCGACTGATTGATTCCCTGCAATCTGTGTATGAGGGGATCGAGGATGTCGATGTGATCGTAGAAGGTGGCACCGTGCAGGTGTTTTTCATGGAACGCAACGGCTTGATGCCGGCCACTCGGCTTTCCGACGGAACCTTACGCTACCTCTCGTTACTGGCCGTACTCTGCGACCCCTCGCCGCCGCCCTTAATTTGTATCGAGGAACCTGAACTCGGCCTACACCCTGACCTGATGCCAACGCTGGCCGACTTAATCAAGGAGACGTCAGCTAGAACACAGTTGGTGGTGACGACCCATTCGCCAGCACTAGTGGATGCAATGACGGACACCCCTGAAGCGGTGTTGGTATGCGAACGAGATGAATCAGGCACGAGCCTTTCCCGGCTGGATAGGGAAGACCTAGCCCCATGGCTTGAAAAATACAGGCTCGGCCAACTCTGGACGCGCGGTGACTTGGGAGGTACGCGATGGTAGGTAAGCACAAGCAGGATGTGGTGATCTTTGTGGAAGGTGCCACCGACCGAGGTGACGATCTGCGCACCGAATGCCGTAAGGCCTTCTCAGACTTTTTCAGCAAGACCAAACTTGGGAATCGACTGCGTCCGCGCGTCATTCCCTGTGGCGGGCGAAATAACGCCTACAACGATTTTTGTACCGCGTTGCGCCAAAACAAAAATGCCTTGCTTTTGGTGGATAGCGAAGCCGCCATTGATTCAGCACATCAGAAAGGTGATCCCGCCGACTTCTTGCCATGGAGCCACGTCAAGGCCCGTGATGGCTGGAACACGCCTGCCGATGCGGAAGAAGCCCATTGTCATCTGATGGTCGAATGCATGGAGAACTGGTTCATCGCCGATTGGAACACGGTGGCCGACTTCTTCGGTAAAGGATTTGAGAATAAACATAAGCCAGCGGGGGCTATCGCGAATCTCGCCAAGCCGAGGGTTTACGTAGCCCTTGAGGCGGCCACCAAATTCTGCAATCCGAAGGAGGCTTACGGCAAGGGGCCGCATTCGTTCAAGCTGTTAGGTTTAATCGACGCCGGCAAGGTGCTGGCCCAATCGCCTTGGGCGCAACGCTTGATCGACGAAATCGAGAAACGCAAATCGTGAAATTCCTCTTCGATGCCCACGAGCCTTACCAGCTCGACGCGATCCGCTCGGTAGTCGACCTCTTCGTCGGCCAGCCCGATGCCTCGCAGCATGCGGTGGAGCGCGACGACCAGTTGGCGAGCCTGAAGCTGACGGAAACCGGCATCGCCAACCATCGCGTGATCGATGCCGACCAGTGGTTGAAAAACCTTCAGGCGGTACAGAAAGCCAACGACCTGCCGGAATCGACGGCGCTGGAAGGTTTGAAGCTCGCCGAAGGCACGCCGCTCGCCGACTTCCCGAACTTCACCGTGGAAATGGAAACGGGCACCGGCAAGACCTACGTCTACCTCCGCACGGTGCATGAGCTTTCCAGAACCTACGGCTTCAAGAAGTTCGTCATCGTCGTGCCCTCGGTCGCGATCCGTGAGGGCGTGTTGAAGAGCCTGCAAATCACGCGCGAACACTTCCAGACGTTTTACGACTTCGAGCGCATCGAGTTTTCGGTCTACGATTCGTCGCGCGTCAGCCAGTTGCGCAACTTCGCCCTCTCCAACGCGATCCAGATTCTGGTCATCAACATCGATGCTTTCGCCAAGGACTCGCAGGAACCGGTGGCTGACGGCCAAGCGAAGCCAAAAAAGAAGAGCAAGGGCAACGTCATCAACCAGTTGCGCGAAACCGGCATGCGGCCCATCGCGTTCATCCAGGCCAGCCACCCCATCGTGATTCTGGACGAACCGCAGAACCTGGAATCGGACCTGCGCAAGCAGGCCATCACCCGCCTCAATCCGATGTGCACCCTGCGCTACTCGGCAACGCACCGCGATACCTACAACCTGATTTACACGCTCGACCCGGTCAAGGCTTACGAACTGGGCCTGGTTAAGCAGATCAGCGTGGATTCCGTGCTGGAAGTTCAGGACGCCAACCGGGCCTACATCGAGCTGGAAAGCTTCAAGACCGGTGCGCGCTCGGTATCGGCCAAGCTGTCGATCTGGGTCAATCAGGCCGGCGGGCCAGCGAAGAAAGCGGTAACGGTGAAGAACGGCGACGACCTCTACAAGCTCTCCAAGGAACGGGAGATGTACCGGGAGGGCTACATCGTCAATGCGCTTGATGCCGGCGAAGGGTTCGTGACCTTCGCCAACGACACGACCGTTCGCCTCGGCCAGCCCACCGGCACATTGAACGACGACATCCTCCGCATGCAGATCGAGGCGACGATACGTCGCCACTTCGAGAAGGAACGCAAGCTGCGCGCCCATGGCGTCAAGGTGTTGTCGGTGTTCTTCATCGACCGGGTGGCGAACTATCGAAGCTACGCCGAGGATGGCACCCCGATCAAAGGCAAGTTCGCCCTATGGTTCGAGGAAATCTACGAAATCTACCGGGCGAAACCGGAATTCGCCGATCTGTTTGAGTTCGCGGCGATGCGCGTCCACAACGGCTATTTTTCGGCGGACAAACGCGTGGTCACCCCTTTCGAAACCAAGGACAGTAAAACCAACACGGAAGCGGAATCCAGCGCTTTCGAACTCATCATGCGCGACAAGGAAAGGCTGCTGGATGCCGACGAGCCTTTGCGCTTCATCTTCAGCCATTCCGCCCTGCGCGAGGGCTGGGACAACCCCAACGTCTTCCAGATTTGCACGCTCGCCGAAACCAGTTCGGAGATCAAGAAGCGCCAGGAGATCGGGCGCGGACTGCGCCTGTGCGTCAACGCCAAAGGCGAGCGCGTGCGCGACCGGGACTTGAACCGGCTGACCGTCGTCGCCAACGAAAGCTACGAGGATTTCGCCAAGCAGTTGCAGTCGGAGCTGGAAGAGGCCGGCCTCACGTTCAAGAAAGAGATGATTCAGAACGAGCGCAAGAAGGTCACCATTCGGTTGAAGAAGGGCTACGAGTCCGATGGACAGTTCCTGGCTTTATGGGAACGCATTCGCGCCCGCACCCGCTATCGGGTCAAGTACGACACGGGCAATCTGATTGCTCAGGCAGCCAAACGCATCAAGGAGAAGATGCCGACCATCGAGCGCCCCAAGCTGGCCTTGACGCGGGCGGACATCCGTCAGTCCGCGAAGGGCGTCGAAGGGGTGCAAACCGGCTACCGCACCCAAACCGTCGAAGCACGCTACGTGATGCCCGATTTCGTCGGTCAGGTGCAAGCGCGAACCAGCCTTGCCAAATCGACGGTTGCAAAGATGTTGCTGGACTCGGGCCGTGTCGGCGAGGCGGTGTTGAATCCGCAGGCCTTCATCGAACACAGCGCCGAGGCAATCAATGCCGTCAAACGACAACTGCTGGTGGATGGCGTCGAATATGTCAAGGTCGGCGACCTGGCCTATGAGATGCGGCGATTCGAGGCCGACGACTTGATGGAAGCTTTCGAATCAAACGTGTTGAAAGTCGAAAAGCAGGAAAAGACGCTTTTCTCGCACATCGTCATCGACTCCAACTCCAGCCCCGAACGCGGTTTCGCGGAGGCCTGCGAAACCAACGACGATGTGCTTTTCTACGTCAAGCTGCCGCGCTGGTTCGTGATCGAAACGCCGGTCGGCCCGTACAACCCGGACTGGGCCATCGCCTACCGGAATGATCGCGTGCTGTATTTCGTCGCCGAAACCAAGGGCGGCGGCTCTACCGCCCATGTTCAACTCGATGCGCTACGCCCGATTGAGGAATTGAAAATCGAATGCGGGAAACGGCATTTCAAGAATTTCGAGGAAGTGCAGTTCAAGGTTGTAAAGACGCTTCAGACTTTGATCGAGTAGGCTTACCAACATGAAACTCAACCTCCACCAGACCGTCATCGACTTTCTCAAGGCCCGACCCTGTCAGCCGCACACCGCGCGGCAGATCGCGCTGTGGATGTTCGAAAACCCAAGCCAACGCCGACAGAGCACGACCTCTACCCCCTTCTCTGCCGCTACCTCCACGCCGAATTTGGCCTCTACCCGAAGCGCATTGACGAAAAGCGCGCCTCGAACCGAAACGGCCCCAAGGGTAATATCTGACTCTTTCCCGACATCGTGGCGATGGAAGACTTGGGGGCAGAATGGCACAAGGACATCCGCGCTTGATCGTGCTGGACGTGCAAGACCCGACCGAAGGCAGCGAGATTCGCATCCCCGCCCGCGAACGCAGCGAGGTGGATTGGGATGCCTGCAACCGCCTGGCCGAGGAGAACGCCGACTTCCGCGACTTCATCCGCGCCGTGCGGCAATTCCATCAGACCGACGACATCAAGCGCGGGGACCGGGGCTTGCCAGCCGGTGATTAGTCGTGCCTGAAGAAAACTCGGCGCTGGCGGGACGGCGATGCTGAACGCCAT
>JACDZI010000054.1 GCA_013426785.1 Rhodocyclaceae bacterium
ATGTGGCGCCATTACGCCGATCTTCGGTGGCTCCTTTATGGCGATCAATGACACACGCCAGCGATGGCTGAATTCAGATTCACGATCAGATCACCCAGAAAGGCAGCCTGCTCGCCAAAGTAATTTGTAACCAGAATCTTGGTAGTTACGGCAATTAACAAGATGGTCAGCACCTTAAAGCGAAAGCATTCTGGGGTCACGCATTTCCAGAGCTTACCTTGGTATGACTCACCTTTTATCACCGCTATTGTTGCTGCTAGCCCTAGCGATACTGCAATTCCAGCTGCTATCAACGGGTGCATGACTTCATTCAGTTCCATACCTATTTCCCTTTCTCAGCACCCCGGCGACGGATATTCCCACTGGCTGTTGAATGGGTTGTACTTGGGTTGTACCTGCACGCGGATTTCGCAGCCGTTTTCGTAAGTCACGATACAGTTGCCGTTGGTGCAGCGCGACTGGCAACGGATGCTCGGGCCGGTCGGGCGGCAGTTGCCGGTTTTCTTTGGCAGTGCGGCGGTCGGCTTGTCGGCGCTGGCGACTGGTTTTGCCCCTTCCTTGCCGGTCTTGCTGGTTGTCGGCAAGGGTGTGCCAACCTTCCACTTGCCTGATAAGGCCTGCCCTTCCTCGATCTGTCGTGCTGACATTTTCCTGACAATGTCTGCGCGATTACTGGGTGCCTTCTCGCTGTTTCCTGCCGCCGCGAGGTTGTAAAGCGCGTAGGCGATGACCGAATCGCGAGGGACTCCCTGGCCATTTTCGTACATCATGCCCAGATTGTTCTGTGCGGCGGCATTCCCCTGCTCGGCGGCCTTGCAGTTCCAGACGACGGCTTCCTTGTAGTCCTGTCGCACGCCGCGGCCCGTGGCATACATGAAGCCGAGATTGCTCTGTGCGTCGGCATCTCCTTGCTCGGCTGCCTTGCGGTACCAAGCGATGGCCTCCTTGTAATCCTGTGGCATACCCTGGCCACTGTCGTACATTGACCCGAGGGCGTACTGCGCGACAGAATCTCCCTGCTCGGCGGCCTTGAGGTACCAAGTGACGGCTTCCTTGTCGTTCTGTGGCACGCCGCGGCCCGTGGCGTACATGAAGCCGAGATTCAATTGTGCGTGGGAATCTCCCTGCTTGGCAGCCTTGAGGTACCAAGCGACGGCCTCCTTGTAGTCCTGCGTCACGCCCTTACCTTCCCGGTACATGAATCCGAGATTGCTCTGTGCGTCGGCATCTCCTTGCTCGGCGGCCTTGCGGAACCAAGTGACAGCTTCTTTGTCGTTCTGTAGCACGCCGCGTCCCTTGGTGTATATCACGCCGAGATTGAACTGTGCCTTCACATCCCCTTGCTCGGCGGCCTTGCGGAACCAGGCGACTGCTTCCTTGTAGTCCTTCGCCACACCCTGCCCCTCGTAGTACCTGTTGCCGAGGTTAATTTGGGCTCCAGCTTCGCCTTGGGTAGCCAGACGCTTGAGTTCGACTAGCGGCAGTTTTTTGTAATCGATATCGGCGGCAAAGGCACCGACTGCGAACAGAAACAACGACAGGCAAAGCAACAGCAGGCGCCGCATGAATCTCTCCCATGACCATTGATAATGAAAGAGCATGCTACCGAATATCGGGTTTATTCCCAATGAATATTCATTGACTGCTAACCGAGTCTTTCGGCGACCGTTTCCGTGCATCTGTATGTAGCTGTAGCGCAAGCGTGAATCGACGGGAGCGCGGAAAGTCGGCGCTGGCGGGACGGCAGTAGAAACTGGTGTTGTCAGTCCAGCACCGCCCGCACCCGCGCCAGCACTTCCTCGACCACATCGGCCGGCGCCTTCTCCTTGAAGGTGACTCCGCGTGCGCGGAAATCCACCGTGCGTGGCTGGTGGCACAACACCACGCCCTGCGTCTCCGTGCCGCAGGCCATCAGCGATACTGTGAAGCCGTGTTCGCGGCTGCCTTGCCCGCCCTGCGTGATCGGGCAGACCCACACCACGCCGCCAAGCCGGTTGAACTCCAGGGGCGAGATGACCAGCACCGGCCGCTGCCCCTGCTGCTCGCGCCCCTTGGTGGGATTCAGATCGAGCAGCCAGATGTCGCCGCGCTCGGCGCAACCTTGTTTCATGGCTGCCTCATAGGGCTTCCTCGCCGACCGGAGCATCGTTGAGCCATTCAGTCTCGCCGGCCGTCGGTGCGAGGCTGCCGGCATCGCAGCGGGCCAGCAGTTCCGCCAGCGTGTATTTGGGTGTTGGGTGCGGCTCGACGACCAGATGACCATCGCGAAACTGGATATCCACCTGCGCGCCGGAACGCAGATGGGCCTGTTCGAGGATCGGCTTCGGAATGGTCATCACCACCGAACCGCCCAGCGTGCGCAGGGTTGCGGTTGCCATCATCGCCTCCTGAGTAGAAAGTTAAACATAAGTATAACCTCGAGTTCCAGGGCATGCCAGTCCTTGCCGCTTTGGCTTTCTGTTGCTAAAAGTCGGCGCTGGCAGGACGGCGTTAGAATTCCCGCACCATGCGAATCCTGCTTGCAGAAGACGACCCGATGATTACCGATGGCCTGGTGCGGGCCTTGCGCAAGTCCAGTTATGCGGTCGATCATGTCAATAATGGCGCCGACGCCGATACCGCGCTGATGTCGCAGCAGTTCGACCTGCTGATTCTCGATCTCGGGTTGCCGAAGCTCCAGGGCATCGAGGTACTGAGACGCCTGCGCGCGCGCAAGAATGCCCTGCCGGTGCTGATCCTCACTGCCCAGGACGGACTCAGCGACCGGGTGCGTGGCCTCGATGCCGGTGCCGACGATTATCTGACCAAGCCCTTCGCCCTGCCGGAACTGGAAGCCCGCGTGCGGGCGCTGACGCGGCGCGGCACCGCGCAGTCCAACCGCATCGAGTTCGGTCGGCTCAGTTATGACCAGGCCGAACGGGTGGCCCGCTGCGACGAGCAGATCCTCGACCTGTCGGCGCGCGAACTGGCCCTGCTGGAAATCCTGCTGTTGCGTGTCGGCCGTCTGGTCAGCAAGGACCATCTGGTCGGCCATCTGTGCGGCTGGGGCGAGGAAGTGAGTACCAATGCCATCGAGGTCTATGTGCATCGCTTGCGCAAGAAACTCGAACCCTGTCAGGTGCGCATCAATACGATGCGCGGGTTGGGCTATATCCTGGTCAAGCCGGACACCGGCGCGGATGTCGAAAACCATTGAGTCTGTCGAGTCGCAGGAGCGGCAGTCGGTTTTCTCGCGGCCAGAGGACCCGCATTCGCTGTTTGGCGAGATTCTCGACTGGATGCTGGCCCCGCTGCTGTTCCTGTGGCCGATCTCGATTGTCGCCACCAACCATGTTGCCAACCAGATCGCCGATCTGCCCTACGATCTTCAGCTCAGCGAGCAGGTGATGGCGATTGCCAAGCAGGTGAAGATTCAGGGTGCGGAGACGAGCGTCAATCTGCCGCCACCGGCCCGAGACCTGCTGCGTTCGGACGAGGAAGACACCATTTACTTTCAGGTCGTCACGCCTCATGGAGCTTTGCTGGCGGGCGACGCCGACATGCCGCGCATCGAGCCGACCAAAATCGACGCGGAAAAGGATGTGCGCTTCCGCGATGAGTCGATCCATGGCGAAGAAACCCGCGTCGCCTACCTGTTCGTACCGACGGAAAATCCGCGGACGCCGATCATCGTGCAGGTGGCCGAAACGCGCCGCAAGCGCGAGCACCTGGCGTCGAAGATCATTTCCGGGGTTCTGCTGCCGCAGTTCGCCATTATTCCGTTGGCGGTGATCCTCGTCTGGCTCGGGCTGACCCGCGGCCTTGCACCACTGAAACGCTTGCAGTCGCGCATCCGTCGCCGTCGTCCGGACGACCTTTCACCCATCCATTTGCGCACCGTCCCGGACGAGTTGCGGCCGGTGATTGCCGCCTTCAACGACATGATGGCACGCCTCGAAGACAACCTCGATGCCCAGCATCGTTTCATCGCTGCGGCCGCCCATCAGCTGAAGACGCCGCTGACCGGACTGAAAACGCAGACCGAACTGGCGCTGCGGGAAACCGACGACTCGCAACTGCGCGATTACCTACAGCGCATCGCCGCCGGAGTGGATCGCGCGTCGCACCTGACCTATCAGTTGCTGCAACTGGCGCGGGCCGAGGCGAGCCACGAAAAGCCGCTTGAGATGGCGCCGGTCGATCTGGAAGCGCTGACTCGTGAAGTGACGGCGCTTTGTGTGCCGCGCGCCCTGGCGCGCAGCATCGATCTCGGCTTCGAGGAAAGCGGCACGCCGATGAAAATAATTGGCCAGGTTTTGCTGCTGCGCGAAATGATCGACAACCTGGTCGATAATGCCATCAAGTACACCCCGCCGGGCGGGAGCGTCACGGTAAGGATGCTCAATAGCACGGACTGGACTCTTGAAGTCGAAGATACCGGCATTGGCATCGACAAGGAAGACCGCCACCAGGTTTTCGAGCGTTTTTTCAGGGTGTTGGGCACGGGTGCGGAGGGCAGCGGCCTCGGCTTGGCCATCGTGCGCGAGATCGCGGAGCTGCATCAGGCTCGCATCGTGGTGCGCGACAACCCCCTTGGCAAAGGCACTCTGATCCGGGTTGCCTTCCCTATTCCAAAGACATAAAAAGCCGCGTCGGCTGGCCGGTTATGTTGCCTTGCAACAATAACTTAGCTCATGTTGTAAGTTTTCTGTCAGCTTGGTCGGGGATTATCCGATTGCCACGATGGGTGGAGGGTGTGGCGCGTGGCCCCTTACAGAGATCGCCAAGACGATCCGGGGTTGTACCGGCGTAAAACAAATAATCCGAGGAGGCTAATCTATGCAACTTACAGAGAAACATCAGGAGTACTGGCGCAGGAACCTCACCCTGACATCCGTGCTGCTAGCCATCTGGTTCATCGCGACCTTCGTGGTCAGCTGGTTCGCCCGCGAACTCAACGATATCGTGATCATCGGCCCGTTGGGCTTCTACATGGGTGCCCAGGGCGCCCTGATCATTTACGTCTTGATCATCTGGTTCTACGCCAAACGCATGAACGAGATGGACAAGGAATACGGTGTTCATGAGGGAGACGACTGATGGCCAGCGTAGCTTCGGACAACAAGGCGTTCTTTAACCAACTAAAACGCTACTACACCTTTTACACGGGCGGCTTCGTCGCCTTCGTGATCCTGGTCGGTATCCTGGAATTTGCCGGCGTGCCGAACAAGTACCTCGGCTACCTGTTCCTGTTCGCTACCATCCTGCTCTACGCCGGCATCGGCTTTATGTCGAAGACGGCGGACGTGTCGGAATACTATGTGGCGGGACGTCGCGTACCGGCGCTGTTCAACGGCATGGCGACCGGTGCCGACTGGATGTCGGCTGCCAGCTTCATCGGCATGGCGGGTACGCTCTACCTGTCCGGCTATGACGGTCTCGCCTTCATCATGGGCTGGACCGGCGGCTACTGTCTGGTCGCGCTGCTGCTGGCGCCCTACCTGCGCAAGTTCGGGCAATTCACCATTCCGGACTTCCTCGGCGCACGCTATGGCGGCAACATTCCGCGCCTGATCGGCGTGCTGGCGGCCATCCTCTGCTCTTTCACCTATGTAATCGCGCAGATCTACGGCGTCGGCATCATCACCAGCCGCTTCACCGGCCTGGAGTTCACCATCGGCGTGTTCGTCGGCCTGGCCGGCATCCTGGTGTGCTCCTTCCTCGGCGGCATGAAGGCGGTGACCTGGACGCAGGTGGCCCAGTACATCATCCTGATCGTCGCCTACATGATCCCGGTGGTCTGGTTGTCGGTGAAGCACACCAGCGTGCCGGTGCCGCAGATCTCAGCCTATGTCTCGGCCCTGCCCAAGGTGACTGCGCTGGAGAAGGAGTTCAACGACAAGAGTACGGTCAAGGGAGCGGCCGAGGAATCGGTGCGTGCCGTCTTCCGCGAGCGTGCCGCCGCTGCCGATGCCAAGCTGAAGGGCCTGGAAACCGGGGGTGCGACCTTCCTCGCCGAAGAGAAAAAGAAGCTCGAAGACAAGCTGGCGGTGCTGAAGACGGCCGATCCGGTGGATGGCGCTGCGGTCGCGGCTACCGAGAAGTCGCTCAAGGACTTCCCCGCCGATGCGGCGGCGGCCAAGGTGGCCTGGACCAAGGACAAGGCCATCGGTGCGCGAGCTGCTCCGGTCAAGGCGCATGCCGAGGCTTTCGCGGCCAAGGACGACAACGCCCGGGCGATCGCCAAGAAAAACTTCCTGGCGCTGATCTTCTGCCTGATGGTCGGTACCGCGGCGCTACCACACATCCTGATGCGCTTCTACACCACGCCTTCGGTGCAGGAAGCACGCCGTTCGGTGTTCTGGTCGCTGTTCTTCATCTTCCTGCTCTACTTCACCGCGCCGGCACTGGCGATCCTGGTGAAATACGAGGTCTATAGCAGCCTGGTCGGGTCGAGTTTCGCCACGCTGCCTGCGTGGGTCTCGAACTGGGCCGCTGTGGACAAGACGCTGATGAGCATTGCCGACATCAACAAGGACGGTATCGTGCAACTGGCGGAAATCGTCATCGGCGGCGACCTGATCGTGCTGGCCACGCCGGAAATCGCCGGCCTGCCCTACGTGATCTCGGGTCTCGTCGCCGCCGGCGGTCTGGCCGCCGCACTCTCCACCGCCGACGGTCTGCTGCTCACCATCGCCAATGCGCTGTCCCACGACGTGTATTACAAGATCATCGACCCGAACGCGCCGACGACCCGCCGCCTGATGGTATCCAAGGCGCTCCTGCTGGTGGTGGCATTCCTGGCCGCCTATGTCACCAGCCTGAAGCCGGGCGATATCCTGTTCCTCGTCGGCGCGGCCTTCTCGCTGGCAGCCTCGGCCTTCTTCCCGGCCTTGGTGTGCGGCGTGTTCTGGCGGCGTGCCAACAAGCTGGGCGCCATCCTCGGCATGTCGGCGGGCCTGTTCATTTGCGCCTACTACATGTATCTGACCTATCCGTTCTTCGGTGTAAATGCCCCGAAGTGGTGGGACATCAATCCGATCTCGGCTGGCATTTTCGGTATTCCCGCCGGGTTCCTCGGCGTGATTATCGGGACGCTGATTTCGCCCGCACCCAGCAAGGAAGTGCAGGAACTGGTGGACCACGTGCGTTACCCGAGCCTGGAAGGCGATACCTACGCCCATGTTTCATAAAATCAACTGGAGGAGGAGAGGGGATTGAATCCCCCGTTCAAGCCGGCCCGAACCTGGGCCGGCATTTTTTCGTCATCTGCCGTCCTGCCAGCGCCGACTTTTCAGAAGGGCAACTCGGGTATCAGATGCAGTAGATCGCTGCGACCGGTGTCCTGCACCAGCCGCCTGGCGCGCTTCGGCTCGAAGCCGACCAGCTTGACCACCACGGCCTTCACCTCGTCCGGGCGGTTGGCGTGATGCAGCGCCATGCCCAACTGGTAATGGCCTTCGCCGTTCATCGGTTGCAACCTGACCGACTCCCGAAGTGCTGCGGCCGCCTCGGCATGCTGGCCGACGCGGGCAAGGGCCAGGCCCATGCCATACCAGGCACGGTCCTGCGCCGGCTTGAGGCGCACAGCTTCGCTGAAGGCGGCAATGGCACTTTCTGCCTTGCCGGCCTGTTCCCTCACGAAGCCGAGGTTGAACCAGATATCGGCATCCTCGGGTTGCAGCGCCAGGACTTTTTCGAACCAGGCTGCGGCGACCTCCCAGCGCTGCCTGGCCGCAGCGATCGACGCCAGGTGGCGTAGCGATTGCAGGTCGGTCGGGTCAATCCGGAATGCTTCGGCAAAGGCTGCGTAAGCCGTGTCGGCCCGGCCCAGAAAATGAAACAGCCAACCGCGGGCATAATGGCGCCAATGATCGTAATCCATCGTTTTCAGTAGCTCATTCAGGAAAATTTGAACATACCATGACTCATCCCGAGCTTCTCATTCTGGGGGTGCTGCGCGCACTGGTTGAAGTATCGCTGCTTTTTTTGCTTGGCCAGGGACTGCTCGCATTGCTGGCCGGGAACCGTCGCCACGGCAACGCCATATACCGGCTGTTTGTTATCGTGACCGCCCCGGTGCTTAAGATCGTGCGCAAGATCTCTCCGCCGCAGGTGATCGACAAGCATCTACCCTTCGTTGCGTTCTTCGTGCTGTTCTGGCTATGGATCGGTCTGGCCTGGCTGAAGAAAAGTTATTGCGAGGCCAATCTGTTGCAGTGCTTCTGAGCTCCCCATAACAAAGGCCAACCCGCAGGTTGGCCTTTGACCGGAGTTGATATTGCTTAGTGAGCGGATGCGGACGAAGCGCCCACGCCGGTTTCCGAGCGGATCAACTGGTCGGGGAACAGGGCACGTTCCTTCTGTGCCTGTGCGCTGTTGTCCAGCTTCGACACGATGTAGATCGTGAGGAAGGCAGCAAGCATCGAGAACAGGGCCGCCGAGTTATACGGGAACCAGGCCGAGCCCTTCGGATACTTCAGTACGGCTTCCCACACGCTGGCGGAACCGATGGTCAGCACCACGGCCAAAATCAGACCGACGCTACCGCCGACGACTGCACCCTTGGTGGTGCAATCCTTCCACAGTACGGACATGAACAGCACCGGGAAGTTGCCCGAGCAGGCGATCGTGAAGGCCAGCATCACCATGTAGGCGACGTTTTCCTTCTCGAAGGCGATGCCGAGGGCAACCGCGACAATACCCAGACACACGGTAGCGATCTTCGACACGCGCAGTTCGGTGGCGGAATCGACGTTGCCATGACGCCAGACCGAGGCGTACAGGTCGTGCGATACAGCCGAGGCGCCGGAGAGCGTCAGACCGGCGACCACCGCCAGAATCGTGGCGAAAGCCACGGCGGAAATGAAGCCGAGGAACAGGTTGCCGCCGACGGCGTTGGCCAGATGCACCGCCGCCATGTTGCCGCCGCCCTTCAGGCCTTTGGCGATGTCGCCATCGACATAGAAGGTGACGGGATCGGCGATCAGGTTGACGATGGCGCCGAAGCCGATGATGAAAGTCAGGATGTAGAAGTAGCCGATCCAGGTGGTCGCCCAGGCCACCGACTTGCGGGCTTCCTTGGCGTTTGGCACGGTGAAGAAGCGCATCAGGATGTGGGGCAGGCCGGCGGTGCCGAACATCAGCGCCATGCCGACGGAGATCGCGGAGATCGGGTCCTTGATCAGCGCGCCCGGACCCATGATGGCATCCTTCTTCGAGTGAACTTCCACCGCCTTGGCGAACAGTGCCTCGGGGGAGAAGCCGAACTGGAACAGCACTGCGCCAGCCATGAAGGTGGCACCGGCGAGCAGCATGCAGGCCTTGATGATCTGCACCCAGGTCGTCGCGGTCATGCCGCCGAACAGCACGTACATCATCATGATCACGCCGACGAGAATTTCGGCCACCATGTAGTCCAGACCGAACAGGATCTTGATGAGCTGGCCGGCGCCGACCATCTGCGCGATCATGTAGAAAGCCACCACCACCAGGGTGCCGACGGCCGCGAAGCTGCGCAGCGGGGTCTGGGCGAAACGGTAGGAGGCGACGTCGGCGAAGGTGAACTTGCCGAGGTTGCGCAAGCGTTCCGCCATCAGGAAGGTGATGACGGGCCAGCCGACCAGCCAGCCGATCGAGAAGATCAGGCCGTCGAAGCCGTTGGCGAACACTAGGCCGGAAATGCCCAGGAAGGATGCGGCGGACATGTAGTCGCCGGCGATCGCCAGGCCATTCTGGAAGCCGGTGATGCCACCACCGGCCGTGTAGAAGTCTGCCGCGGTCTTGGTCTTGGCGGCTGCCCACTTGGTGATCCACATCGTGGCGGCAACGAAAATGCCGAACATGGTGATGGCCGTCCAGTTGGTCGCCTGTTGTTGTGTGGTACCGAGGTCGGCGCCAGCCGCGATGGCGGTGCCGGCGAGGGCAAGCAGTGCTAGCCCGCCGAAAATGTGCTTGTTCGAAATGCTCACTTGGTGGCCTCCTTGACGATGGCAGCGCTCTCGGCATCGAACTCGGTGTTCGCGCGGCTGACATAGATCCAGGTCAGGATGATGGTGAACAGGATCACGCCGACGCCAATCGGAATGCCGATGCTCATGACGGCTCCGGCAGCGACTTTTTGCGACAGGAATTCCTTGTTATAGGCGACCAGCAGGATAAAGCCGTAATAAGCAATGGCGCCCAATATGGCCATCAGGATCGAATAGTTGTTGCGCTTTTTTACGAATGCCTGGAACTTTGGATTGTTCCGGATTCGTTCCCAAGTATCTAGGGAAGATTGTTGAGCCATGGTGCCTCCTTTAGGAGAAGAGAGTGGATTCGCCGTGTTCTAGTTATGACTTTGGCTCCTAGTACTTTAGTCGCAGGGTCTTACGTGGACCTTACGCATGGCGATTTAGCCAACGGTGGCTTTGACGGCGACGGGTACTGCCCCTATAATTCGCCGCTTCGTTTGGCCAGGTAGCTCAGTTGGTAGAGCAGCGGACTGAAAATCCGCGTGTCGACGGTTCGATTCCGCCCCTGGCCACCAGTATTCCTAGAAAGCCATCCTTCGGGGTGGCTTTTTTCATTGGTGGGGCGCACACTTGGGGTTCGGTTGCGCTTCAATAGCATGGACAAGATGGGGCTGGCCAATGGTGCCACCGGACGTTACGTGGAAGGCACGGTTTCTTCCGTCTCATCGAGCCTTCGCTGGCTCGATTGCTGCGATAAGGTGTTGTAAGGGTATGGCATAATTTTTGTAGGCTTTCCTACCCCCGGATGGAGAATATATGGCAACATCGGCGTCGCCGCTGGCGCATGGGGAAATAGATGACCGAAATGACCGTTGAAACGGCTGAAAACATTAGTTTCGCAACAGGAGCCGTTGATTTGCCTCTGAGTTTCTTCATGGGCGAACGAACGGACGTGGTGGAAGAATCAATTGCAGAGCGTTGGCGCGACATAGTTCGGGGTATTCGCGACGAGTATCTTGATCCAACGCATCGTTTTCCATGGGTTGTAGGATTTTCCGGTGGGAAAGACAGTACGGTCGTTGCACATGGCGTCTTTGAGGCGTTGCTTTCGATCCCGCCTTCGCAGCGAACCCGCGATGTGCACATCGTGTCAAATGACACCTTAGTCGAAAGTCCCTTGGTAATCTCCCACTTAGACCGAGTAACCAAACACATTGACGCGGCGGCCCGAAACCTAAATTTGCCCATCACAGTTGCACGCACTCACCCTGAGCCAGACAAAACTTTCTGGATACTTCTAATTGGCAAGGGTTACCCAAGCCCCAACTTGACCATGCGTTGGTGTACGGACCGACTTAAGATTCAGCCGACCAGTGGTTACATCAAGCGAAACATCTCTCAATTTGGCGCCGCAATTGTTGTACTTGGCGTGCGCAGAGATGAGAGTCAGACGCGCCAACGATCAATCGACAAACGTAAGAATGATAGAGGCTCCAACCTAACCCCGCATACCGATTTGACAGGCGCTTTCATCTACCGGCCTATTGTCGACTTAACGACAGATGATGTTTGGGAGATTCTTGGTTCGTTCCACACGCCTTGGGGCGGCACTCATAGAGACTTGTTCCAGCTTTATCGCGGCGCGGAGGGAGGCGAATGTCCGGTTGTGTTAAGCCAAAACGAAGCTCCGGGTTGTGGCACAAAAAATAGTCGATTTGGCTGTTGGACTTGTACCGTAGTCGAGAAAGATAAGAGCTTGCAGGGCTTTATCGACTCCGGAAACCACCATTTCAAACCGTTGGTAGAGTTTCGCGATTGGCTGAAGTTAATTCGTAATAAGCCCGAGATGCGTCAAGCACACCGTCGCAACGGCCGTCTGTCTTTTGATGTATCTGGCAAACACATCCCTGGTCCGTTCACCGTGCAGGCGCGCAAGCAGATTCTTGAATACCTACTTCGCGTCCAAAAAGAGTTCGGCGCTCCTCTAATTACCGATGCAGAACTTGACCTAATCTATCAGTTCTGGACCACTGATCTTCAGCAAGAGAAAGGACTGGCCGATGGCTAATGGATACTACGACGATGGTTACCTGAGCGATCTACCGCTATGGGCAGACGAAGATGCACAAGTTGCAATGGAAAAAGTCTGCGAAAAACATGGAGTACCTGTCGATGTGCTGACCGAACTTGTAATGGTTCAGCGCGAACGCCAACATCAGGAGCGCGCACACGGTATTTATCAACGCTTTGAAGAAATTCTCGGACGCATCGAATAACAAAAGCAAGTAGGGGAGGTCGTATGTGGATTTCACGGCTGGAGCTGACATGCTTCAAAGGCTATCAGCACCAGGTGTTCTCGTTTCCAGAGCCAACAGACGAAAGGAATGTCGTCCTAATTGGCGGCATGAATGGCTATGGGAAAACCTCGATTCTTGAGGCGCTTTACCTCTGCCTATACGGCAAAGATGCGATGGTTCATCTTGCGCGGGCGGGGCTAAAGACTGACGACAAAAAAGGATTTCCAACATTTCTGGAACGTGCATTTAACGGTGAGGCCAAACGTGACGGCCTCGACACGATGAGCGTTCGCATAATCATCAACAAGACCAAGACGAAAGCCATCGATATTGGACGCAAGTGGTATTTTCGTACTAATGGCAACTGGACCAATGAGGAGGAAGCCCTCGTCCGCGAGGTAGTTCGCGGTGTCCCCGGTACTCCGCGAGTAGATGGCCGCAATGGATTCCACCTTGCTGATCTCCTCGATGAAATCCAATTCGTACCGGCTCACGTTGCTCCGTTCTTTTTCTTTGACGGCGAGGAAGTAAAGAAACTGGCCGACCAAACGCGACTGGAGCAGGTAAAGCAGGGTCTTGAGGGATTGCTAGGGGTCGTACTGTTGCGCTCCCTTGCCGAACGTCTGAAAAGTTTTGAGGCTGCCAAGCGTAACGAGATTGAGTCGGTCGATGAAGCCAATCTTGGGCGGTTGCTGGAATCGCTAACGGCAAATCAAGATCAGCTCAATGCGCTCAAACAGGATGCCGAGCAAAGCGAAGCCGAGAGACTACAACTACGTGCTGAGCAGCAATCGTTGGTCGACCGTATTACCTCTGCCGGTGGTGGTGGCGGTGATATTGCGACCGTAAAGGATCTTGTGGAAGAGCGCGAACAGCTACGCAATCAACTCAAGGACAGCCAACGAAAACTGGAAAGTATTCTCTCGGGCCGCTTGCCTTTTCATTTATTGCCCAAAGATCTACTTGATAATTTTCGGTTGCAATTGCTCGCGGAAATCAAACTTGCCGATTGGAATACTGAAAAGCGTGCCCTCGAACCGCGCAAGGCAGAATTCGAGTCGGCATTCATGGAGCAAACATCACCAACAATAGAACCTGCCCTGACTGACGAACAATTATCTGCGATCAAGGAACGTCTAGAGTCAGCATGGGCGAGCCTCTTCTACCCACCACCCGAAGACTGTGCAAAGGAGGTTGTTCATGATTACCTTCATGATGCTCTGCGCCGGAAGGCGCTGGACTTCATGGACACCATCAGTCTCGGGCAACGCGAAATCCACGATTTGCTTAATGAGCAGCATGCCCTCCAGCAACGCGTCGACGAACTCGGAAGAAAGGTTTCCCGACTTGAGGGTATTGACCGAGATGGCACTCTCGCAGCGCTAAAGAAAAATCTCAACGAAATCTTAGGTCAAATGGATACTTTGGCAGAGCGTATCCGGACCGATAACCGCAAGATTGATACGCTGCAAGCGCAAATTCAGTCACAAAGTGCGGAATACCATCGCGAGAAAAATGAACTCGATAAATCCAGCCCGGTTCGAGCAACTGTGGAACGCTCTGAGCGAATTCGTCGCGTTATTGAAGAAGTAATCCCGACACTGTTTCCGCTCAAGGTGCGCGAGCTTGCAACCGCGATGACCAAAGTGTACAAGCAGCTTGCCCACAAAGATCAAGTCGACAAAATAACGATTCTCGATGACGGTACAACCCAAATAATTGGTAAGACCGGCAAGGAGATCACGTTCGACCGTTCTGCTGGCGAGAACCAGATATTTGCTACCGCCTTGATTGCCGGCCTGGCAAAAGTTTCAGGAGTCAGAGCGCCGATGGTAGTTGATACCCCGCTCGGCCGCTTGGACAGTAAGCATCGGGCCAACATCCTCGGGTTCTGGACAGGAGACAAGAGTCGCCAAGTCATTCTGCTATCTCAAGATGAGGAAATCGATTTTCACTTCTATAAGTCAATTGAGGGTAGTGTCGGTAAAACTTATCTTCTTGAACATACCGATGTCGGGGATGGCATTGGGCGCACCACGGCGATCGAGGACAAGTATTTCGTGAGGGGGCGTCGATGAGCGAACTTAACATTCAGCAGGTACTAAATTCGCGCTTTCGCACGAGCAGTGAAGCTGACCGTATTACTGTTGCGCTGATGGGGAACCTCGGGCTTTCAACTAAGGCAAATGTCGCCCGACTGGCGATTGGGCGTTCATTGGCGCTCGGCGCATTCGGCAGTGATGGAATTGATGCGAAAGGCTTGGAGATACCAGCCTCATCGCTGTTCACGCAAGATGATATTGGCGTCTGGGTAGGGTTGATTGCAACGCATGCTCGCAGGCATGGTCTCGATTCAGTCGATTCCAATGACACATTTCGCACTGCAGTTAGAAAGCATTGGCATCGTGGTGCCGCTTTGTTGCTTCAAGACTGGCAGGGTGCTGATGGTGATTTCGACAAGTTTCTAGAGACATTGATCGTTCGGCGAGCAGAGTTGCCTGATACCGCAACGCAAGTGAATGCCAAGAAACCGAACACCGCTGCAGTCGACAAGCCCGCTGATATATCAACTGGACTAGTCAAGGCGCTTGCCGAAATCGGCGTGACTGCAGAAGTGCGTGGTTTCACTCATGGGCCGCGTGTCACTCGCTACAAGGTCTATCTTGCCGACGTTAACCAAAAACCAAAGCTGGAAAAAGGGATGGACCGTTTGAGTCTTGTGCTCAACCTACAAAAGGTCAAACCAAACCTCGGTCCTGGCGACGAAGCCAAGACCATCAGTCTCGACGTACCGCGCCCTGAAAGCACGTGGCAACCAGTGCCGTTTGCGCGCTTGCGTGAATGGGCAGCGTCGGTACCCGACGACGAGGATAAGCTGATGGTCTTCCCTGGTGTCGATGTGTTGGGCGTTCCCTATTCGTTTGACCTTGCGGCAGCGCCTCATTTATTGGTCGGTGGAACAACCGGTAGTGGCAAGAGTGTCTGCCTTCACGCGTTGATACTATCGTTGATTCTTCGTCTTCCACCATCATCGCTCCAGCTCGCGCTGATCGACCCGAAGCAAGTGGAGTTCGCCGTATATGAGGGTAGCGATTACCTATATGGTGGTGACGTTGCCGTTGAAATATCGACGGCACGCGAACGGATTCTTGAGCTCGTTGCCGAGATGGAGGCGCGTTATAGACATTTTATGTCTACTGGCGTTACCAATATCACGGAGGCACGAAGGCGCGGTATGTCGCTACCGTACATCGTAGTATTCATTGAGGAACTCGCAGACCTAGTTCTGCAAGATCGCGATATTGAGGATCATATTGTCCGCTTGGCACAGAAAGCCCGTGCCGCTGGTATCCACTTGATTCTTGCGACACAGCGGCCTGATGCAAAGACTTTTTCCGGATTAATCCGAAGCAACATTCCGGCACGGATCGCGCTGACAGTCCAACGTGGAACTGAATCCACAATTATTCTCGACGAAACGGGCGCTGAGAATCTGCTCGGGAAAGGTGACATGCTTGTAAAGGCAAAGCCAGGCGGTGAGGCCGATCGCGTTCATGGCGTCGTAGCATTACGTTCAGATCAAGAAGCAGTCTTACGAGAGAGAGCAGCACGATAACGGTCAAGCGCTGGAGAGCACATAATGTCGTTAATGAACTCTGTACAGAGCGATGGCACTGAGGCAATATTTTGGTACGGTCTTAGCGTTCTAGTGCTTGGGGGTGGTGCTGGCGTTTGGTTGCCTCTCCTTATGGGAAAAGATGTTGGTGCTGACGGTTTAGCCACTTACATTTTCGCCATCCTAATTCCGTTACTTGCAGAAGCAGTTGTAATCGAACCCTACTGGAAGCGGATTTCTACCGCAATAAAAACCAGACTTCTCTTCTTTTCTGTTCTGGCAGCATTCCTCGCCGTTGTAGCACTTATTAGAGAAGGCAAGTCTGGTGACATTTCTGCTGGAATTACCGGTGCGGTCATATCGCTAGTTATCTGGTTCGTGATGACAAAATCTGCTGGTCGCTTTAAGACATCAGGAAAGAAGTCATCAACCGGCTCACTAGGTGGCACAGTTGTTTCTCCAGGAAATCTACAAGGTGGAGGACTGACGAAATGACTGACCCAATCAACGCACCGCTATTTGCGCAGGCGATTCGCATAACTCAACCACTAGGCACGTTCTACGCATTTGCAATGCAGGCTGACACACTTGGGCAAATTACTTACTCCCAACCCGCCGAGGTTATTGAACGCCTAGATCAAGAAGCCGATGAGAATGGAGGTGGTTACTCCATTTTCGGAACACAACGCGCTGAAAAACCTAAGCGCTTAGAAGAAATTGCTTCCTTTATTCAAACAACAGAAGCAACATTTCCCAACGCCATTATTCTTGCTGCAAATTACGATCCTGAAGGTACGTATATAGACGACGAGTCACGACGTTGGTCGGTGGAGGAATTGGAAAACAATACGTGGCGCTTGAGAATACCTCTTGGGGAAAGGTCGGCGTCGATTATTGATGGGCAACACCGTCTCCATGCTTTCGACAAACTTCCAAAAAATGCCCCCGAGCGTTCAATGCAATTGCTCTGTGTCGTTTTTCTTGAATTGCCGGTTCCCTATCACGCTTACGTATTTGCAACAATCAATTTCAATCAAAAGAAGGTGGATCGTAGTCTAGCGTATGAGCTGTTTGGCTTCGATGTTGATGAGCGACCACCTCAGTTTTGGTCACCAGAAACCGCAGCTGTTTATCTGACGAGATTATTGAATACCGATTCAAAATCACCATTATTTCGATCAATATTTCCTGCGGCCGAATCAGATGGTTTTCCGGTACAGGGCGAAAAGCCAGCTAATGAAATACGGGTTTCCATGGCGACCGTTGTAGATGGAGTATTGCGCTTAATCTCAAGAAACCCTAGGGAAGATCGGAACCAGATTCGTCGCCCGGGCAACAGAGATATCGGACGCACTTGCCTCACAACTATTGAGGAACTGCCGTTACGCGAGCTCTATATCGCTGGCAATGACAAGGCGATTTATGAAGTTCTGTGTAACTACTTTGCTGTTGTTCGAACGACTGTCTGGAAACGTGTTGATCATAGGTCGTACCTCCGAAAGACAGTCGGTCTGCAAGCGCTGTTCGATGTTCTGCGGGTGCTCTTGTCATTGGGCCCCATAACAGCCGCACGACTTTCTGAGGCCAGCTTACAAACACTTCTCAGAAACTGGTCATCACTTGATCCTAGCGGAGATATTTACCAAGCGTCAGGAATTGGCCGCGGTGCAATTCGCCGTGACTTGCTTACCGCCATCGGACTTCAATAAAACAGGCCTAGCCCATAATCGGTGGACTAATTACTACTGAGCTTTAGCCCTTCTACGCCTCCTCGCCACCGGTACCTGTTCCCTGACCCTATCGAACAACTCGAACACGGTCAGCCCTAATGTGTTCGCAATGACCTCAAGGGTATAGATCGTCGGGTTCGCCTGCCCGTTCTCAACACGGCTTAGGTAGGTCTGATAGAAGCCACACTACTCGCCAAACTCGACTTGGCTCAGGCCGGCCTGTAAGCGTAGAGCACGTATGCACGCACCAAGTTGCTTGGCTATCTGGAACGGGGGCGGAGGTGTGGATTTCACACCCCCAACTGTCCGTCATATGATCTAATTCACATATTGGTCCACAGTTGGGGGCCCCATTAGCGCACGCTCAGCTAGGTGAGGGTGTCAAATTATCAGTCATAAAACTCTCGACCTTCGGCGAAAGCTCTGATGATTCTCCAGTCCGGATCAAGAGCAACCTTCCAGCTACCGCCATCTCCTACCACATCGGTTCCGTTGCCCACTATGCAGCTAATGTGAAAGTCATAACCCCCATCGCGATTGGCTGCAATCGATAGCCGCAGTCCATTTTCGGAAGACAGGATGCGCATTCCACGGCACTTGGACAGTGATTCCAGCGGAAACTGGACAGGCATTC
>JACDZI010000005.1 GCA_013426785.1 Rhodocyclaceae bacterium
GCATGACAATGAAATCGTTCACTCCAATCAACACTTATTCAGTGTTTCCTTAGTTACAAGACTCCGTCAAAGCAGCAGACCACGAAGTCATCTCGATACCTGTGTCCTTCGAATCAACTGGGGTGGATTTTTTGTGTGAGCGCAGGCCCCAACGCCACAATCCATCGGTTGGCAATGGCAGCACCATGAACAAATGTTCCAGGATCGCCAAACTCAGAAGAGTCGCCACCAAAGCGTTGCCAGTAGCCTCGAAACTACCGGGAGAAGCTGCAAATGCATCCCGCCAGAACATTATCGCAAAGACAAGCGAGACAATGACCGATACCGGGAAAAACGGATTCATCGTTTTGCGGGTGAAATAGCTGGCGAGGTAGCGTAACTGTTCAGGTAGAAACTGCTCGCCGAGATTTCTCACACCGAGAAACAAATTCAGTTTGGCACTTTGCCGCATCGTCCAAAGTACGACAAACGTCCATAGTCCGAACTGATTTGTTCCGTCCATAGTCACGCTGTAAGCACAAATCGCGAGAATAATCAGTGCTAGCTCATGGTGGAGGATCGTTTGAAGGGCGTAAACAAAACGACGCTTACCACTGCAATCTCTCGGACATGGCAAGCGCCGCGGGCCAGTGATATAGCCAAGCAGGAAACCGACCTCCTGCCAGCCCCAAACCATCACGGCAGCCGTGAAGGCGATATAGGCACCAATGATGCTCGCGTCGTTGCGGGTAAATGCAAGACCGCAGAGGCCAATGACCAGAACAATCGTGGCACCCAGCATGCTCCAGAGAAAGGTGCGCCTGGGAAGACCGTCGATATAAAGTATCGCCCCGGTACTGAACCACCAGATAAAGAGGGCAAAAGAAATTGGGGCTATGTACTCAGTCATGCTGATCAAGCAGCGGCAAGATCTGCTGATACAGTCGTGGCAATCGAAGCCACCGTAACCTGTTCAGGGAAAATCACTCGGCCACGCCTCTGGCTTTAAGTTGTCGGGCAAAGACCTCGGCGTTGGTTGGGCCAAAGGACTCAAGATCGATACGCCGACCGGTCGCAGGATCCAGCAATGTCAGGCGACCATTGGAGCGACCAATCAGTTCAAACGGCATATCCGGGCCAATACCACGACGCTTGCGTTCTTTCGCCAAGCCGCGGAGAGTGCTGCGAAGAAAGCCGTTCGTCCCGGGCCCAATGACTGAGATAAGCTGACCATTCTGTGCATCCCGAACCTTGATACTGCCGTCTGCGACATCCTCATAACGCAGACTTCTCTGGCTCAGGGCACCCGCGTCAGGCATGGCAGCCTTACCAATGCCGGTGATACGCGATAAACCGACTATCAAGAGCGTCAAACCAATAAGTATCCCTACGGAAACCAAGAGAACCCGAGGAACACCAACCTGATCTCCATGATCACTCATCGACACCATACTTACTCATTGTGATGTCGCCAAGGACGGTGCCTGATTAGGAACAGAGATCGCTGTCCGTTCACACGATTTTGTTACCGAATCTGTGGCCTGACTTTCTGAGGCGGCGATTGCTCCAGCGATCAGATCAGCGATGCCGGTAGGGTCTCTCAAAGCCCTCAGTTGGGGTTGCGGGTTAGCAAAATGCCAAGGCCTTGTATGAGGCCAAAGATGTATGTAAGCAATACGATCAGGCCCTGACATTTGTAGCACTATGTCACCGCTACCATCACCATTACGGCGCATCCCGACAGTCTGAATCAGACGGTATGGGATGTTGAATGTAATCGACAAAGCAATACCAACGCGCATGACAACACGGCGATTGGTTATCGTGTAAAGGGTGGTGCGTTGCACCAACCAAGAAATCAGCGCCAGTAAGAGTAGTGCTGCGAGCGGGATGGGTATAACCACCAGCAAGGCCGTCGCAGCCTGCATGACCGACCCACCATCGTGCACAATCGCACCGGCCCGCCAAAGTAGCAGGAGAAGGAAATAACCTGCTAGGTAACTGGCATAAAACACGTTGCGCAGGACAGACCGCCACCCTGGACCACCCTGCCAGAGTATAACCTCACCCTCTGGCAGTCTTTCTGGCAATCCAGGTACAGGTTCGACTTCGTGTTCAGACATCTTAGATCAACGGTTCCTGACGCTCTGGTGTTGCATAGAGAGTACCGCCAGCATAATAGGCGCAGATCTTGTCTTCTTCGAGCAAGGTTACCTGATCAGGATTACGCAGCATGGGAACATCGGCAAAGTGATGGCCGAGGATCGACTGGACGCGAACCTGACGCGCTTTACCATGAACTTTTGCCAAGCCGATTGGCAAAAGTACGTGACGCTTGTCCGCCGTCAGTACAACTTCCAAGTAACGAACCTGGGGTTCGGAGCGATCAATCCAAACATCACAAATGGTGCCGCCAGACTTGCCGTCGGCGCCAATTGCTTGCATGCCACGTGGATCAGGGTCTCGAGACTCGAGACTGAACTCAGGTGCGGCCACACGCAATGGAACGATTTTGAGTGTACCGTCGATGGTCAAATCGGGTTCGTCAGAACGATTGGCATATGAAGCAGGGCCAACTGCATCCCTCATCGGATCCCCAGTCGGCTGCAGGGGGGCGCCCGGGAAACTCCATACCGGTTCGGCAAGGATTTTTACAGCTTCGGGGCGGGTATTCGGTGCCTCATAAGTGCCGCCATGAGCAAGCTTGAAAATCTTGGGTTCTGGCGTTGCCGGGTAGCCTTCAACACGGACATGGGGAGAGCGATCCGAGGTAAGCGGATAACCCTCCCGCTTGTCTTCGCGCCTCAGATATAGCATCAAACCAAGAAAGAACACCCAGAATGCATACAACGTAACTTGGGCTACGTCGAAGTAACTCGTTATTGCGCCTGATTCCATAATAAACCTCCCTAGACAGAATTAGTCAGCCAGGTAAGTCGGCCAACCCAAACCGCGATGAAACTGACCGTGAAGAAAATCCGGCCCGCGCTCCGACAAGAGGGCCGATCGCGACAAGTGTAACGAAAAGCAAGACAATTTCAAGCTGATAAATCAAACTATAGCCACTTAATGGGTCGGTAAGGGCAGGTCCAAGCAGACCCTGCATAGCTAATTCCGAGACCAGATCGCGTAATGCCCCCCCCAAAGCCACTGAAATACCGACTGAAGTGGCCTGAACAGCACCCCAAGCACCCAAGGCTAGGCCGCTAAGCCCCCCCCGGTCCAATCCCATCGCAGTCGTTAGCGTACATACCGAGAAAAGGCCACCGCCGAAGCCAACCATGATTGTACCGACACGAAAAAGCAGCACAGAATCAAGAGGTGAAGCAAATATGAGCGCGGCAAATGCAAAAATCCCGATCAAGGTGCCATGCGCTGCCAGACGTAGGGAATCCGCACCGCGGGCGAGCAGCCTTGCTGCGAGCGCAAAGGCGAGTATGGCCCCCAAGGCCATCATGGCTGAGAGTGTCGTCGTTGCAGCTACTGACAGATGAAGAACCTGTGCTCCGTAGGGCTCAAGGATAATGTCCTGCATACTGAATGCGGCCGTACCGAGTCCCACCACGGCAAGGAATCTTGTCACCTTACCGTTGGCAGTGAAGATTGCCCAGGATTCGCGAAATGCTTGCCGCGGCTTGCTAAAGGACGTCAGCTCAGGATTCCGCGCTTCCTGCTTCCAAAGAGAGATGATGTTCAGAACCAGGGTCATTACTGCTGCCCCCTGAATCACTTTGATCAGACGTAATTGGCTGAAATCAGAGAGGAGTGCACCGAAAACGAATCCACTTACGACCATGCCCATCAGCAACATGACATACATCAGAGCAACAACGCGTGGGCGGGATTCGGGTGTCGCCAAATCGGTCGCAAGCGCGAGCCCAGCAGTCTGTGTCGTTTGCAGGCCCGCACCGACCATCAGGAAAGCCAGGGCAGCACCAGCATGACCTATCCAGGCCGGACCAGTGGAATCGCCAGACAGCAGGATGAGTGCAAACGGCATAATGGCCAAGCCACCAAACTGGGTCAGCGTTCCGATCCAGATAAAGGGAACCCGCCGCCACCCCAACACAGAGCGGTGCGTATCCGATCGAAAACCAACCAAAGCCCTGAAGGGGGCAAACAGGATGGGTAATGACACCATCAAGGAAACCAGCCAGGCGGCAACACCCATTTCCACGATCATGACCCGGTTGAGCGTACCCACCAGCAAGACCGTAGCCATACCTACCGTTATCTGAAACAGGGATAGGCGCAGCAAGCGCCCTAGCGGCAATTCAGCGGTCGCCGCATCTGCAAAAGGCAAAAACTGGGTGCCTACCCGACTCCAAGCCTGTGCAAGCTTGTCGTTCAAGTTTTGCATCGACGGGCCAGTTCCAGTGCTTGGGAGATATAGAAACCTCGGGAAATTCGCACGCCTCGACAGGGTTCCCACTCAGCCAGCGAAGGACTTTCCTTTAGGAGTTTCCGCAATGTACTATCGCCCACAGGTTCAATCGCGGGAGAACGATTACCGCGCGGGAACAACTGCCCTACCGTATGCATCACGGTCAGTGCGACAGTTCGTGGAGCAAAGGTAAAAACCATCGACGTAGAGCATCTATCGGCAAGCTCTGTAACAACATTGACGATCTCCATTGCCGGGTAATGGACCAGGGAATCCATTGCCACCACATGATCGAAGTTACCCAGCGAACGGTCGAGCATATCTCCTACAGCAAACTCAATGCTGCCCCCACCTAAATCAGTCGGAGTCCGCTCACGAGCAATTGAGATCAGTGTAGGAGAAATGTCCGTGGCAATAACTTGGGCACCACGCCGAGCAGCTTCAACAGCCAGAGCACCCGTACCACAGCCGGCATCAAGCAAGCGCAAGCCGGTCAGATCGGTAGGCAGCCAGTCAAAAAGGGTCTGTCTCATTTCATCCCGACCGGCGCGCACGGTTGCACGAACAGGGCTGACAGGAGCATCGGAGGTGAGACGGCTCCAGGCATCTGCCGCAGTCCGGTCAAAATAGGTCTCAAGTTGTCCGCGACGTTTTTCGTAGGTGGTGTTCGGCATCAGTCGAACCCAAGAAGATCAAATATTTCGCGATCCTTCAAAGGATGCGCATTTAGCGGCTTGGTACCAGCCCAGAGCGAGGCGGCCAGTCGCAAGTATTCAGCTTGAACTTGATCGACTTCAGGGCATGACTCCATCTCGAACAGCGTGGCTTTCTTCAAACGACTGCGCCGAATAACGTCGTAGGCCGGAATATGTGCCATGGTTTTGAGGCCGATGGCAGCATTGAACTTGTCGATCTGGTCGGTTTCGGCACTACGGTTGGCAATCACGCCACCAAGACGCACGCGGTAGTTCTTGGCCTTGGCCTGAATCGCTGCCACGATGCGGTTCATGGCGAATATCGAATCGAAATCGTTGGCGGAGACGATCAGTGCGCGATCAGCGTGCTGCAACGGGGCAGCGAAACCTCCGCACACGACATCGCCGAGCACATCGAACACCACGACATCGGTGTCATCGAGCAAATGATGTTGCTTGAGCAGTTTTACCGTCTGACCCACCACATAACCGCCGCAACCCGTGCCGGCAGGTGGGCCACCCGCCTCGACGCACATCACGCCACCGTAGCCGGTAAATACAAAATCCTCTGGCCGCAGTTCTTCGGCATGGAAATCAACCGTCTCCAATATATCAATGACCGTGGGCACCAAACATTTCGTCAGGGTAAAAGTCGAGTCGTGTTTCGGGTCACAGCCGATTTGTAATACTCGCTTGCCCAGTTTTGAAAAGGCAACCGATAGGTTTGACGATGTTGTGCTCTTGCCAATGCCACCCTTGCCATAGATTGCAAAAACCTTCGCATTGCCGATTTTCAGGCTGGGATCCTGCTGTACCTGAACGCTCCCCTCCCCATCTGGCGGAGCATTATGAAAATCAATTTCTGAGATCGGTATGGTGGTGCGGGTCACAGGCATCACTCCGACAGACTGACTTCCGCCACGGGAAGCAGCCTGCCATTTTTCATCTGGTTATTCATCATCACGCCGCTTTCGGCTCGTAAACGCCTTCCAGTCGATCTTCCAGTTCTTCGCCTGCCTGACGCAACGCATCCAGCATTTCGGCGGAAGGCTCCCAGTAGCGGCGCTCATGGGCTTCCAGCAAACGGCTTGCCACTTTTGCAGAGGCGGTAGGATTAAGCTTGGCAAGTCGTTCACGCATCTCCGGATCAAGCATGAAGGTTTGCGACATTTGCTCATAAACCCATGGCGCCACCTGTCCTGTCGTTGCCGACCAGCCCATGGTATTCGTGACATGCGCCTCAATTTGCCGCACACCTTCATAGCCGTGTTTCAGCATCCCTTCGTACCACTTGGGGTTGAGCATACGCGTCCGCGTTTCGAGAGCAACCTGTTCAGAGAGAGTTCTGACCTTTCCGTCTCCTGTCGTCTGATCGCCGATATAGACGGGCGCGACGGCTGCATCTTTACCTTTGGCACGACGCACTGCACGGCTGATCCCGCCTAGGGTATCGAAGTAGTTGTCGATGTCGGTAACACCCAACTCGACGGAATCCAGGTTCTGATATGCCAGATCGACATTTGCCAGAACACTTTTGAGCAATTCTGCCTGCTGTACAGGCTGACCACTGCGACCAAACGCAAAACACTTGCGGCGCGTATAGGTTTCCGCCAGTTGATCCTCGTCATCCCAACGGCTGTTCTCGATCAGGTGGTTTACGTTGGAACCGTAAGCACCATCAGCATTGCCATACACCCGCAGGGATGCGGTTTCAAGATCGCAAGCATGCTCCTGCTGGTAAGCAAGCGCATGCTTGCGCACAAAATTCATCTCCAGCGGCTCGTCCGCCGCCGCCGCCAAATAGGAAGCCTCGGCAAGTACCTTGATTTGCAGTGGGAGCAAATCCCGGAAAATGCCGGAAAGCGTGACCATGACATCGACACGAGGACGGCCAAGTTCCTCCAGGGGGATCAGCGCAGCACCAGCCAAACGGCCATAGCTATCGAAACGGGGTTTGGCACCGACCAGGGCCAGCACCTGGGCCATTGGCCCACCTTCGGACTTGAGGTTGTCTGTCCCCCACAATACGATCGCGATCGACTCAGGAAACGGATTGCCTTCCAGAATATGCCGCTCGATCAAGCGCGTCGCCTGATGGGCTCCATCAGCAACTGCGTAGACACTCGGGATGCGGAATGGATCGAAGCCATGCAAGTTACGTCCCGTCGGCAGAATATCTGGATTGCGCAACAAATCTCCGCCCGGAGCGGGGCGAATGAAGCGGCCATCGAGGCAATGCAATATGGCCTGAATTTCGCTATCCTCGGCAAGCAGGCGATCCGTCGAAGCAAGATTACGCAACAGCGTCAGTGTCTTTTCATCGGAGGCGAGGCCTGCATCAGCAGCGGCCTTCTCCGGACTGGCGCCAAGCACCAGAGCCTCGAGCATGCCCGGGGTCGGGTTCATGTCATGTGAGGCCTTGGCAATCGCCTGTAACATTTCAACGCGTTGCTGAATGGTCAGTGGTTCGCCAACGATGTGGAGTCCATGCGGAATCAGCGTGTATTCGAGCTCAAGAATCTCATGGCCCATGCGTTCGATCTGGTGGGCAGCATCAGCCTGTTGCCATACTGGCTCGGCGGGAGCCAAATCAATCGCCGCGGCCTGGGCCTGGATAAGTTCGGCCAACTGAACACTTTCCGAGCTGGGGTCGGCCGGATCGATGCTACGCCAGCGCTCGATCGACCCCTTCAGATCAAGGAGGCCGCGATAGAGACCGGCATGGGCGACGGGGGGGGTCAGGTAACTGACCAGTGTCGCCGAAGAACGGCGTTTGGCGATCGTCCCTTCCGAGGGGTTGTTCGACGCATAAAGATAGATATTCGGCAGGTCGCCAATCAGTCTGTCGGGCCAACAGGCGCCAGACAGTCCGGCCTGCTTGCCGGGCATGAATTCCAGCGCACCATGCGTACCGAAGTGCAAAACGGCATTGGCACCAAAATCCTCTCGCAGCCAGCGATAGAACGCAGAAAAGGCATGAGTCGGGGCAAAGCCCTTTTCGAACAGCAGGCGCATCGGGTCGCCCTCATAGCCGAACGAAGGCTGAATACCGACGAAGACGTTACCCAACTGCATGCCAAGGACAAAAATCGAACTACCATCGCTTTGCTGCTTACCGGGAGCACTCCCCCACTGGGCCTCAATCTCGCTCAACCAGCGCTCACGCCGTACGTGATCGTTCACCGGGATGCGGGTATGGACATTGGCGTGGGCGCCATAACGCTCGGCATTGCCGCTAACGATGCCATTGCGCAACTCATCAACCGAATTGGGCACGTTGACGGTGTAACCCTCTTCATGCATTGCCTGCAGGGTTCGATACAGCGACTCGAAGACGGATAGATAGGCTGCGGTACCCGTATTGCCAGCGTTGGGCGGGAAGTTGAACAACACGATCGCCACCTTGCGCATAGACCTTTCGGTACGTCGCAGGGTGACCAATTTTGCAACGCGCGCCGCAAGCATCTCGGCACGATCACGGCAAACCCGCATGTCACGCCCCTGATCTGCCGCCGGGAATTGGCAGTCACGATCGCAACTGGTGCATTTTCCAGTTGAGGTATCGGAGCGACCGCCATATATCATCGATCCGCTGGCTCCATCCAGTTCGGGAATGGCAACCATGATGGTGCTTTCGACCGGCATCAAGCCGCGCTCTGATCCACTCCACCGTTCGAGGGTCTGAAACTCCACCGGGTGAGCTGCAATGTAAGGCACATCCAGATCGGCGAGGAGTTCCTCGGCTGCCTTGGCATCGTTGTAGGCAGGTCCACCGACCAAGGAAAAACCGGTCAGGGAAAGAACCGCATCAACCTTGGTACGGCCATCCTGACGAAAGAAAGCATCGACTGCCGGGCGAGAATCCAGTCCGGACGCGAAGGCGGGCATCACATTGAGACCCCGTGCTTCCAAAGCATCGATCACCCCGTCGTAGTGGCCGGTATTGTCTGCCAGTAAATAGGAACGTAACAGCAGCAAACCCACGGTCCCACAGTCGCCCTTCTTCGGCAGAGCGGCGACATTGTCGGTAATCCGTCCCTTGAGGCGGGGGTGATAAACACCGACTTCAGGGTACTCAATCGGGGAGCTTGCCTTGGCGACAGAGCGAAGCGCCTTGCGCGGACCATCGGCATAGCGCTCGACAAGGAAGCGAATCAGGTTGGCCGCGTTCTCCTCGGAGCCACCTAGCCAGTACTGCAGGGTCAGGAAGTAGGCACGAACATCCTGGGCCTTGCCCGGAATGAAACGGAGCAGTTGCGGAATCCTCCGCAACATCTTCATCTGCTGTGCGCCGGCCGTACTGTTCTTGTCCTTGTTGCCGCGCAGCCGCTTCAGCAGCGCGAGCGGGCCGCTGCTGGGAACGCTCATGTCGAACCGTCCCATCCGGGTCATGCGCGCAACTTCCCCGGCTGACATGCAGCAAACCATGGCATCGCAGTTTTCCCGTCGCTCCTCAAGCGCCGAAAGGATCGGCTGGAAGTGATCCTCCATGAAAAGCATGGAAGCGACGATGATGTCGCCGTTGGCGATATCGGCCCGGCAACGCGCAAGCGCTTCTTCTTCAGAAGCCCACTTGGAGGCTGCATGTACATTGAGGACCAGGCCGGGAATCTCTTTCGAGAGACGATCCTGTGCCCGGCCAAGAGCGCCAAACAAATGGGTATCCATGGTCACGATGACCACCCGCACGGGGATTACATCAGCGGCCGAAATGCGCTTTGGCATCGTAGAGAGTCTCCACTGTGATCAATGCCACTCCACGCTCGCGCGCAAAGTGCTCGGTATTGCGTCGTGCCTTGCCACGCACAAAGAACGGTATCTTCTGCAACTCGCGTTCGCCCTCGGGGGTCCAGACCGGCGTAACGTCTTTGGTCGGCGCGGATTGTACCTCCGATATAGGGTCAGTTGATGATTCCGCTACCGGGGCTACTGGTGGAGCTTCAACCTTGACGACAGTTGTCGGGTTAGGGGCTGGCGTATCGTCATGGAACTCGAAATCTCCGCGGAACATCTGCAACAAGTGTTCTTCGAGTCCCATCATCAGGGGATGCACCCAGGTATCGAAGGAGACATTCGCCCCCTCGAAGCCGAAGACAGGGCTATAACGCGCCGGCGCATCCTGCACATGGATGGGGGCTGAAATCACCGCGCAGGGGATGCCCAGCCGCTTGGAAATGTGGCGCTCCATCTGGGTGCCCAGCACCAGTTCGGGCGTCGCGTCGGCAATGGCCTTTTCAACCTCGAGGTAGTCATCGGTGATCAGGGCGGTCAGGCCGAGACTGGCTGCCATGGCACGGACTTCGCGGGCGAATTCACGGCTGTAGGTTCCCAGTCCGACCACGGTAAAACCGAACTCATCCCTGGCGACACGGGCCGCGGCGAGAGCGTGGGTCGCATCGCCGAAGATGAACACGCGCTTGCCGGTGAGGTAGGTCGAATCGACGCTACGCGAGTACCACGGCAGGCGCGACTGCGAGGAAGCAAGCGAGGCCTGGCCTTGATGTTCGCGGCTGAGTACCATCTGCGCATCCACGCCGGCGAGACCGGCCACTTCGGCGATGAATTCGCGGGTCGCCGCCACCCCCATGGGGATCGTGGTGGTATGGGGCATCGCGAAGCTGCGCTTCAGCCAGGCGGCGGTCGGGCGCGAAACTTCCGGGTACACGTCGATATTAAAGTCGGCGCTGGGAATACGGCGAATATCGTCGGCCGAGGCGTTCAAGGGGATGACGGCATTGACTTCGATGCCCAACTGGGCGAGCAGGCGGGTGATCTCCACCACATCGTCGCGACAGCGAAATCCGAGCTTGGTCGGGCCGAGAATGTTGGCCCGCGGCGGACGGCTCGCATCCCGGGGCTTGACGGAACCGGGCTGCGGAATCCGGTCGGACAGCAGGGCGCGCGTCAGTTGATACAAGGTCTCGGCGGCGCCCCAATTTTCCTTGTGGGAGTACGCCGTGAGTTCGAGCGGCACGACTGGAACCGGAACGCCCATGCCACTGGCCAGCGAGCCGGGCTGGTCCTGGATAAGTTCGGCGGTGCAGGATTCGCCGATCAGCAGTACCTGTGGCTTGAATCGCTCATAGGCGCTGGTGACCGCATTGCGCACCAATTCAGCCGTATCGCCCCCCAGGTCGCGCGCCTGAAAGGTCGTGTAGGTCACGGGGGGCCGACGATCGCCGCGCTCGATCATCGTGAACAGCAGATCGGCATAAGTGTCGCCTTGCGGCGCATGCAGTACCAGATGTACACCGCGCATCGAGGCGGCGATGCGCATCGCCCCCATGTGAGGCGGGCCTTCATAAGTCCATAAAGTCAGTTGCATTGCAGCACTCTTAGAGTTTCAGCCGGCTGCGGCGATCAAGGGGCCGGGCAAAAATCTCGGCCAGGTCCGCAGCCTGGTCATAGCCATGTATGGGCGAGAACACCAGTTCGATCGACCACTTCGTCGTCAAGCCTTCGGCTTCGAGCGGGTTGGCCAGCCCAAGGCCGCACACGGTGATATCCGGCCTGGCGGCACGCACCCGATCAAGTTGCTTTTCGACATCCTGCCCTTCGCTAAGCATGACCTCCGCAGGCAAGAGGGGCAATTCAGCAGTCACGGTATCGCGATCCAGATAGGGGGTGCCAACCTCGATCAGCTGCATGCCCATTTCCCGGTTCAGGAAACGCGCGATGGGGATTTCCAGTTGCGAATCCGGCAGCATGAACAGCCGCTTGCCGGACAGGAGCGGCTGATACTTGGCCAAGGCCTTTTTGGCGCGCTCGATCAGCGGCGTGGTGACGGCGGAAAACTGCGCGTCGCTGACATTCCACTGCGCAGCGGCTGCCGCCAACCAGGCGGTCGTGCCTTCGGCCCCGAAAGGATAAGGCGCTGCCAGATGTTTTGCGCCCCGATCGATCAGGGCACGCAAGGTATCGCCATTGAAGGGCTGAGCCAGCAGGACGCAAGTGTTCGGCCCCACCGCCGGCAACTCGGTCGCACGCCGACCAGGAAAGAAACTCACGGGGCCGATACCAAGTTGATCGAAGCAACGCCGGAACTGATCTTCAACGATATCGGCAACGCAACCCAGGATGATCAGCTGCCTGGCATCGGTCTGCGGCAGCAGGGGAACCATGGATTTCAGCGCCTGATCTTCCCCTTGCGTGAAGGTCATGTCGATGCCCGAACCGGAGTAGCTGAGGACGCGCACCTGTGGCAGGAACCGCGCATTGAGGCGCTCGGCCGCCTTGGCCAGATCGATCTTGATGATCTCGGAAGGACAGGAGCCGACGAGAAACAAGGTCCTGATGTCGGCGCGGCGTTCGAGCAGGGTCGCGCAAATCCGGTCGAGCTCATCGACAGCATCGGCGAGCCCGGCCAGATCACGGTCGGTCAGGATGGCGGTACCAAAGCGGGGTTCGGCAAAAATCATCACGCCCGCTGCCGACTGCATCAGGTGGGCGCAGGTGCGCGAGCCAACCACCAGGAAGAAGGCATCCTGCATCTTGCGATGCAACCAGACGATGCCGGCGAGACCGCAAAACACTTCGCGTTGCCCACGCTCCTTGATCAGGGGCGGGAATTTGCAAAGCGGATCTGCGTTTGAAACTGAGACTGTTTCGGAATGGCTCATTCGCTAAGCGCCAAACTGCGGCCCGATGTTTCGATTTCCCGGGCTCGCTGAAGTCGCGCGGCACGCAGCTTCAGCAAAAACTGGGCGGCATTGACAACATAGGTTGCGTAAGCGGCGAGGGCAAGAAGCATCTGTTCCCGGGGAGTAATGGCGCCCGTGATAAATACGTAGAGATAAGCCGTATGCAAGGCCAGCACCAGCATGCTGACCACATCTTCCCAGAAGAAGGGGCGGGCAAACAGGTAGCAACCGAAAACGTCCTTCTCCCAGATCGAGCCCGTAATCATGATGGTGTAGAGGAGCAGGGTCTTGGCGACGATCGAATAAGTCGCGGCCTCAAGTCCCTCACCGCTGTAGAGATAGCGGAGAACCAGCACCAGGCTGATCAGGAAGACGAGGAACTGGATCGGGGCCAGAATCCCCTGCACGAGCGTCCACTTCGACGCATCCCGCCGGACTCGCTCTTCATCGGTATAGAGCCGTAAGGACTGTTGCTGCTTGTTCTGAGGCACGTTGAGGGTTCGGATTCGTTGCAAAAGGTCGCAAAATGTAGCTGGCCAGCCCCCGACTGTCAAGGCGGGGACAGCCGAGAAGCGCATGGCAAGGCGAGTTGACGCGGGTTGGCGGGGACGATAACCTTGCGCCCCCATGACGCAACCGACCACCGCCCGCAGCCCATCGCTTCCCATGCCCTCTGCGGTACTGGAGTTGCTTAAACCCATTACCTGGTTCCCGCCGATGTGGGCATTTGGCTGCGGCGCTGTTTCCTCGGGCATCCCTGCGGCCGGCAATGGGCTCCTCATCGCCGGGGGTATCTTCCTCGCTGGTCCCCTGCTGTGTGCGATGAGCCAAGCGGTCAACGACTGGTACGACCGCCACGTCGATGCGATCAACGAACCCAATCGCCCCATCCCCTCCGGACGCATACCCGGCCAGTGGGGTCTTTACATCGCCATCCTCTGGACCGCGCTTTCCCTGCTCGTCGCCAACCTGCTGGGGCCTTGGGTACTGGGCGCCAGTGCGCTGGGCGCCTTTCTCGCCTGGGCTTACAGCGCACCACCATTGCGGCTCAAGCAGAATGGCTGGTGGGGCAACCTCGCTTGCGGCGTTTCCTACGAAGGTCTGGCCTGGATCACCGGTGCGGCCGTAATGATCGGCGGCGCACTGCCCGACTGGCGCATCCTGCTGCTGGCGCTTCTCTACAGCCTCGGCGCCCACGGCATCATGACCCTCAACGACTTCAAGTCGGTGGAAGGCGACAAACGCATGGGCGTCTGTTCCCTGCCGGTGCGCCTCGGCGTCGAGCTGGCCGGACAAGTAGCCTGCGCTGTAATGCTGATTCCCCAGATCATCGTGGTCGCATTGCTGTTTGCCTGGGACTGTCCCTACCATGCCTCCGCGGTCGCCGCAGTCACGGTCGTGCAGGTGTTCCTGATGCTGCGCCTGCTCAAATCGCCGCGTGAACTCGCCCCCTGGTACAACGGCACCGGCGTCACCCTCTACGTGAGTGGCATGATGGTCAGCGCCTTCGCCCTACGTGGATTGTTGCAGGTGGCCCAGTGAACTTCCTCAACTGGCTCGGTATCTTCCGCCTCGGCCTGGTGCAGATGTCGCTCGGCTCGATCGTGGTGCTCACCACCTCGACGATGAACCGTGTCATGGTGGTCGAGTATGCCCTGCCGGCGATGCTTCCCGGTGCTTTGGTGGCGTTGCACTACGCCTTGCAAATTTTGCGGCCGCGCCTCGGGCACGGCTCTGACACTGGTGGACGGCGCACGCCCTGGATCGTCGGCGGCATGGCCACGCTCGCCGTCGGTGGCATGCTGGCCGCCATCGCCACCGCCTGGATGGGCACGGACCGCATTCCTGCCATCGCGCTCGCCGTGATCGCCTTCACCCTGATCGGCCTCGGCGTGGGATCGGCCGGAACATCGCTGCTGGTCCTCTTGGCAAAACGTGTCGATCCCGTCAGGCGCGCCGCGGCGGCAACCGTGGTGTGGATCATGCTGATCGGCGGCTTTGCCGTCACCGCCGGCACGGCCGGCCACCTGCTCGACCCCTTCTCGCCAGCGCGATTGGTGACCGTAACTGTCACCGTTTCGGTCATCGCCTTCATGGTCTCTTTGGCGGCCATCTGGGGCGTCGAAGGTACCGCCGTACCCTCCGCCGAGAAAGCTGCCTCCGCCGCAGAAAACAAAGCCGCCTTTCGCGAGGCGCTGTCGCAGGTCTGGGATGAACCGCACGCACGGCGATTTACGGTGTTCATTTTCGTTTCCATGCTCGCCTACGGCGCGCAGGAACTGATCCTCGATCCCTTCGCCGGTTCGGTATTCAGCATGACGCCGGGCGAATCCACCAAGCTGTCTGGCATCCAGCACGGTGGAGTATTCATGGGCATGATCCTGGTGGCCATCGCCGTCAGCGTGATCGGCCGTGGCAAGACCACTTTGCTGCGCGGCTGGACGATTGGCGGCTGCCTCGGCTCGGCACTGATGATCGCCGGCCTGGCGGTTGGCGGCTTTATCGGCCAGGACTTTCCCCTGCGGCCGTGGGTATTCGTCCTGGGTGTGGCCAACGGTATCTATGCCATCGCCGCCATCAGCACCATGATGACGCTCGTCGGTGCTGGCCGTGAATCGCGCGAAGGTGTGCGCATGGGCCTGTGGGGTGCTTCCCAAGCCATCGCTTTCGGCCTGGGCGGTGTGCTCGTGACCGTGGCCAGTGACCTGGCCCGCTACCTTCTAGGCTCGCCGACACTCTCTTATGCAACGGTATTCAGTGCCCAGGCCATCCTCTTCATCGTGTCGGCGGGACTCGCCACCCGCATCTATACGAAAAACGGCGAGCCTGCCGGCCTGGCGGCCGCGGCTCCATCCACCATGCATGCTGTCGGAGTAAGCCAATCTTGACTACAGAAAACCCATTGGAAACCTTCGACGTCGTCGTTGTCGGCGGCGGCCCGGCCGGCACGACCGCCGCCACTGATCTCGCCAAGCGCGGCCACAAGGTGATGCTGCTGGATCGCCTGGGCCGCATCAAGCCCTGCGGTGGCGCCATCCCCCCGCGCGCGATTCGCGACTTCGACATTCCCGACGAAATCCTGGTCGCCCATATCACCTCGGCGCGCATGGTTTCGCCCAAGAATGAATGTGTCGACATGCCGATCGACAACGGCTTCGTCGGCATGGTCGACCGCAAGCAGTTCGATCCCTGGCTGCGCGAGCGTGCGGTGAAAACCGGCGCCGAACTGCGTGGCGGCACCTTCGAAAAATTTGACCGCGACAGCGACGGTACGGCAGTGATCCGCTACCGTGCCAAGGAAGACACCGCCGAGGACGCGCCCTTGCGCAGCGTGCGCGCACGCGCCGTGATCGGCGCCGATGGTGCCCGTTCGCATCTGGGCAAACAGGCTGTGCCGGGTTTCGACAAGATGCGCTACGTCGCCGCCTACCACGAGATCATCGCCATGCCGGAAAACCTGCCGGCCAGCTACGACCATACCCGCTGCGACGTTTATTACCAGGGTCGTATTTCGCCGGACTTTTACGGCTGGATCTTCCCACACGGCGACACCATCAGCATCGGCACGGGCAGCGCCATCAAGGGCTTCCAACTGCGCAGCGCCACCGCGCTGCTACGCCAGGTTGCCGGCCTCGAAAACGCCAAGACCCTGCGTTGCGAGGGCGCTCCAATCCCGATGGAACCGCTCAAGTGCTGGGACAACGGACGCGATGTCGTCCTGGCCGGCGATGCCGCGGGCGTGGTCGCACCGGCCTCCGGCGAAGGGATCTACTACGCGCTGCTCGGCGGACGCCTGGCGGCCGACGCCGTCACCGAATTCCTCAAGAGCGGCCAGGCCAGTGCGCTGGGGCAAGCCCGCAAGCGTTTCATGAAGGTGCACGGCCGGGTGTTCTTCATCCTCGGCATCATGCAGCGCTTCTGGTATTCGAGCGACCGGCTGCGCGAGCACTTCGTCAGCATCTGCAAGGACAAAGATGTCCAAAAGCTGACTTGGGAGTCCTACATGAACAAGGAACTGGTGCGCAAGAAACCCATGGCGCACCTGCGCATCTTCTTCAAGGATCTCGCCCACCTCGCCGGATTCCTGAAGCCCTGAAGCCATCATGTCAATCCGTAACCCGCGTGCCCTCACCGTCGCCTCCCTCTTTGCCATTTTCGTTGGCGGGACCGGCGGTGCACTCACCCAGTTGGGCCCGTGGTACTACAACCTGCAAAAACCTTGGTGGCAGCCTCCCGATTGGTTATTCGGTCCCGCCTGGACGGTAATTTTCGCCTTTACTGCAGCCGCTGGCTATCGAGCCTGGCTGGACTCCCGCTATCGCGGGGACCGGATCAAAATTCTCGTCCTGTTTGTCGTCAACTCTCTTCTGAACATCGCTTGGAGTTGGCTGTTCTTCACTAGCGAGCGTCCCGACTGGGCTTTGATCGAAGTCTCTCTCCTCTGGGTGTCGATCGTCGCCCTGATCCTTGTGATCAGGCGTTTCTCCAAAACGGCGGCCTGGCTCTTAGCCCCCTATCTTGCATGGGTGTCCTTCGCGTCCTTTCTCAACTGGACGGTCGTGCAACTGAACCAACCCTTCGGCACGTAATACTACTTATCGAAACCAGATCGGCGCTTTCATCCTGAAGCTGGTGGTGACAGCATGTCGATGATGAACCGTGCAGCGCGTTCCGGCTGTTCCTCATGGAGCACATGCCCGCCCCTCCAGGCCACGACGCTTGCCTTGGGAAAGTGTTGGGTAATCACCCGCCGCAAGTGTCGCTCCGGTACCCAATGGTCTCGGGTGCCACGCACGAGCGTGGTCGGAATGGTTATGCCACGCGCTTGTGTCAGCAGGTCAGTCAAATTGGTCGCGGCCATGAAGCCCATCGCCCCACGGACATGCAGTGGATCGCCGAACAACCGTGCATAGCGCTTGCGCTGGAGGACGGGGATTTTCGAGCGGGTCGAATCCAGCAAACTGTTCACCAGTCCTTCACGAGTACCCAACGAAGCTAGCCAGGAGGTAAACAGCGGCGATGTCGCGAGCGGATTCACGAAGGGCGCCATCAGCATCGTGTAGAGATCAGGCGGGGGTACCAGCGACGGGTTGAATCCGACGATAGCTCGCGGTGGGTCCTCCCTCTGCCGAAGCGCCCATTGCAGGGCCAGGGCGGCACCGGTCGAATGGCCGACGACCAGCGCGACCGGCGGCAACTCGAGCGCAGCCAGCAGGTCATCCAGGCGCACGGCGATCTGCGGCAAAGCCAGGTCGGCGAACTCAGCGCCTGCGGTAAAACCATGACCGGGCAGGTCGGGCACCACCACCGTCGCCAGCTTCGACAAGTCAGACAGCAGGTCGGCCCACGAATGCGCCGACGATCCGGTGCCATGCAGCAGTAAGATGGCAGGTCCGCTCCCCGCCACCTGGACATGCCAGCGGATCGGACCCGTGCTCACCGTGCGGCTGAATTCGCGGTGAGGCCAGTCCTGCGGCAGCCCAGCGGGAAGGGAAGATGCGGTCATGTGGCCGGTGGTCGAAATATTGGGGAAATTGTAGTACGTACGCAGCCAAAACCTTTGCCTGATTGCCTTGCTGTGCGGCTTGCTGCTACCGGCCCGCGCCGAAACGGTCACGCAGACGCTGGCTGGCACGACGGTGCAGGCAGACGTTATTGCTTCCGAGCAGTCCACACGCGGAGCCGTCATCCTCGCTCATGGCTTCATGCGCTCGCGGTGATGCCGGATCTAACCTTCTTCGACTCGCGCGAAAACGCCAAGCTGCTGGTCGAACTGATCGACCAGTTGCAGGCCGGCAAGCTTGCGCCATCGGTGGATCGCATCGTGCTGGTCGGCTTTTCGGCCGGCGGACTGGCCACCCTGCTGGCAGCCGCAAGTCCGAGCGTCGTCGGTTACGTCGGCCTCGACAGCTTCGACCGACCCGACCCGGCAACAACCGATCCGCGACGATCTGCTCAACGCTGTCAGCCGCTTCCTTCCGCACAGGGCGCCAGTTCGATCACCGCTTCCGCCGGCAGACCCGGCAGCCAAGCGGTGACCGGCTGACAGCGTTCTGCAGCACAGATGATGTAGGGCGGCACATGCGGAGAATGCCGCAAGGCAACCCGGGGAAGCGGCGGCAAGGCCGGCGTGTAATGCCAGACGCCCTTGTCGAGCCGCGCGCCCTCCGGCGGTTCCATGCCGGCACCGGTGCTGCGGATACGGGCTTCCGTCAGTAGCAGGTACTCACCTGCACGCCGGTAATCCTCTTCCCACAGGGTCTTTTCAATCGAATGCGTCCAGCGTAGCGTGACCGCTTCGCCCAGCGGCGCGATCAGCAGCCCGGCAATCAGGCAGATCGACATCAACCTGAAAAGTCGGCGCTGGCAGGACGGCGCGTGCGCCAGAAATGCCAGGAAACAAAGGCCGCACTCATGGCGAAACCGATCTCGTCGGTGAGCGGGATCGCCGCCACCAACATAAAGGCCGCGGCGGCGGCAAAGATGCGTTCAAAAACATTGATCGAGGCACGCAGATAGCCAACCGCTGCCGCACCCCACAGGCAGATCGCCAGCAGCGCCTTGAAGACGATATAGGCCACCGCGCCCCAGCCGGCATCGCCTTGCAGCATCAGCGCCGGGGTATACACGGCCATGTAGGGCACGACAAAGCCGGCGATGGCGATCTGCGTCGCCTTGAAGCCGATCTTCATCGGCGAATCCTTGGCGATCGAGGCGGCGGCAAAGGCGGCCAGCGCCACTGGCGGCGTCAGGTCGGCCATGATGCCGAAATAGAAGACAAACATGTGGGAGACGAGCAGCGGCACGCCCAGCTTGAGCAGCGCCGGCGCGGCGATGGAACTGGTGATGATGTAGTTCGGAATGGTCGGGATGCCCATGCCGAGGATCAGGCAGACGATCATGGTCAGGAATAGCGAGAGGAACAGGCTGTGTTCGCCGACCTTGAGGATGAAGCCAGCGAAGGACGAGGCCGCGCCGGTGAGTGTCAGCACGCCGATGATGACGCCGACGATGGCGCAGGCCACGCCGACCGGCAGCGCCTGCTTGGCGCCATCGACCAGGGCCTGCCTCATGTTGTGCAACGTCTGGCGGCCGCCCTTGACCGAAAAACTGATCGCGACCAGCGCGGCGATGAGGGCAAGGATGGGAGTGATGCCGAACTTGATGAACAGCGAGGCCGTCAGCCCGGTGGCCAGCCAGAACACGTAACGGAAAGCGGTCGAGGACATGCGGGCCGCGATGGCTGCGCCGAGGATCAGGATCGCCGTCAGCGCCAGTCCGGTCATGCCGGCGAACATCGGCGTGAAGCCGTGGAACAGCATCCACACCAGCGCCGCCAGCGGCAGCACCAGATACCAGCTTTCCTTCAATGCCTTCAGGGGATTCGGACACTGGTCTTTCGGCAGCCCCATCAGCTTGAGACGCCCCGCTTCCAGATGCACCATCCAGAAGGCAGTGAAGTAATAGAGGACAGCCGGAATGACCGCAGCCTTGACGATTTCGGCGTAGGGCAGGTTGAGCGTCTCGGCCATGATGAAGGCCACGGCACCCATCACCGGCGGCATGATCTGGCCACCCATCGATGCAGTGGCTTCGACCGCCCCGGCAAACACCGAGGTGTAACCGAAGCGCTTCATCAGCGGGATGGTGAACTGGCCGACCGTCAGCACGTTGGCGACGCCCGAACCGGAGATGGTGCCCATCATGCCGCTGGAAATCACCGCCACCTTGGCCGGCCCGCCCTGCGCCTGGCCGACCAGGCCGAGCGCCAGCGCGTTGAACAACCGGATCATGCCGGCATGTTCGAGGAAGGCGCCGAACAGGATGAACAGGAAGATGTAGGTCGCCGACACCAGCGTGGGGATGCCGAGGATGCCTTCGGTGCCGAGCGCCAGTTGGCTGACGATCTGGTCGTAGCCGTAGCCACGGTGGGCGATGGTCTCGGGCAGGTATTGGCCGAACAGGCCGAAGGCGAGGAACAGGCCGCTGACGACGGGCAGGGCCATGCCGAGGATGCGCCGCGCCGCCTCGAACACCAGCACGACGATGGCGGTGCCGACCACCAGGTCCATGGTGTTGGGATCGCCGGAGCGCTCGATCAGCTCGACCTCGAACAGCCAGTGATAGGTCGATAGCGCGAACGCCAGCAGCGCCAGTGCCGTGTCGCCAGCGCCGACTTTTGTCAGCCGCTTGCCGTGCTTGGCGAATGGATAAAGGATGAAAGTCAGCGTCAGCAGGAAGCCGACGTGCAGCGAGCGCGTGGCGATGCTCGACAGCGGGTGGAAGGTGGCCACCACCAGCTGGTAGGTGGAGAAGGCCAGCGCGATGGCGATGAGGATTTTCAGCGCCCAGCCGCCGAGCCGGCGTTGTACGCCGTGCTCGGAGAAGCTTTCCTCGCCGGGGGGGGCGGCGGCGGTGGGCGCTGTCATGTTGCTGGCCTTACTTGATCAGGCCAGCTTCCTTGTAGTACTTCTCGGCGCCCGGATGCAGCGGCACCGGCGAACCGATGCCAGCCGTCTGCTTGTTGATGGCCTTGGCAGCGGCATGCGCGGCCTGCATCGCATCGAGGTTCTCGAACATGCCCTTGGTCATCTTGTACACCGTGTCGGTCGACACGCCTTCATGCGTGACCAGATAGTTCTGCACCGTCACGGTCGGCACGTCGGCGGTCTGGCCGTTGTAGGTGTTGGCGGGAATGACGCCGGTAGTGTAGGCCGCTTCGCCGATCTTGGTCACCACATCGGCCGGGATCGGGATCACCACGATCTTCACCGAAGTCGCCAGGTCGCGCACCGCGGCGACGCCGAGGCCTGAGGACAGCAGGGTCGCGTCGAGCTGGCGGTTCTTGATCAGCTCCACCGATTCGGAATAGCCGAGATATTCGACCTTGCCGAGGTCCTTGTAGCTCATACCGACCGCCTTGAGGATGTCGCGGCTGTTCAACTCGGTGCCGCTCTTCGGCGCGCCGACGGAAACGCGCTTGCCCTTGAGGTCGGCCAGCGAACTGATGCCGGAATCGGCGGCAGCCAGGAAATGGATGTAGTTCGGGTAGATCGCGGCCAGCGTACGCAACTTTTTCAGCGGCGTCTTGAAGCCGGCTTCCTCGTTGCCCTTCCAGGCTTCGTTGAAGGTATCGCCCAGCGAGAAGGCCACTTCGCCACGGCCGGCCTGCAGCAGGTTGAGGTTTTCCGCGCTGGCCTTGGTGGCCTGCACCGAAGTCTTGGCGTCAGGGAGCACCTTGCCGTAGATCTGCGTCAGCGCGACGCCGAGCGGGTAATACACGCCGCTGGTGCCGCCAGTCAGCACGTTGATGAATTCGGCCGCATGGCTGGCGGAAACGCTGCCTGCCAGCAGGCCGGCGACCAACAATGAACGTAATTTCATGTTTGCAGCTCCTCGGAGTGGGTGGAAAAGCGGGTGTTCGATTGTATCCATCAAAACACGGCAATGCCTGTCTGGGCGCGGCCGAGAATCAGGGCGTGGATGTCGTGGGTGCCCTCGTAGGTATTCACCACCTCGAGATTCACAAGATGCCGGATCACGCCGAAGCTGTCCGAGATGCCATTACCGCCCAGCATGTCGCGCGCCTCGCGGGCGATGGCGAGCGCCTTGCCGGCATTATTGCGTTTGAGCAGCGAGGTCATTTCCGGGGCATCGTTGCCCTCGTCCTTGAGGCGGCCGAGGCGCAGGCAGCCCTGCAAGCCCAGCGCGATCTCGGTCTGCATGTCGGCCAGCTTCTTCTGGATCAACTGGTTGGCTGCCAGCGGTCGACCGAACTGGTTGCGGTCCAGCGTATAACGCCGGGCGGTATGCCAGCAGGCCTCCGCCGCGCCGAGCGCGCCCCAGGCTATTCCATACCTCGCGGCATTGAGGCAGGTAAACGGCCCCTTGAGGCCGCGAATATCGGGGAAAGCGTTTTCTTTCGGCACGAATACCTCGTCCATAACGATCTCTCCGGTCACCGAGGCGCGCAGGCCGACCTTGCCTTCGATCACCGGTGCTGTCAGCCCATGCATGCCTTTTTCCAGCACGAAGCCGCGAATCTGTCCTTCATCATCCTTCGCCCAGACGACGAAAATATCGGCAATCGGCGCATTGGTGATCCAGGTCTTGGTGCCGGAAAGCAGGTAGCCGCCATCGGCCTGGCGGGCGCGGCTCAACATGCCCGCCGGGTCGGAACCATGATCCGGCTCGGTAATCCCGAAACAGCCGATCCACTCACCGCTGGCGAGTTTTTTCAGGCACTTCTGCTTGAGCGCGGCCGTGCCGAATTCGTAGATCGGCAGCATGACCAGCGAAGACTGCACCGAGAGCATCGAGCGATAGCCGGAATCGACGCGTTCGATCTCGCGGGCGATCAAGCCGTAGCTCACCGTGTTGAGGCCGGCACCGCCCACTTCGAGCGGCAGGGTGCTGCCCAAGAGGCCGAGTGCGCCCATCTCGCGGAAGATCACCGGGTCGGTATGCTCATTACGGAACGCCTCGACCACCCGCGGCATCAATTTGTCCTGCGCATAACGCTGCGCCGTATCGCGCACCAGCGCCTCTTCTTCGCTCAACTGCGCATCAAGGCGCAGGGGGTCGTCCCATTGAAACTTGACCACGGCTCACTCCTGAAATCGAGTCGTCAGTTTAGCCGCAAGCCACGGTAGGATTGCGCCTTCAGGGAGGAGAAATCATGGATCTGGGAATCAGCGGAAAACGCGCGCTGGTCTGCGCCGCCAGCAAGGGACTGGGCCGCGCCTGTGCGCTGGCGCTGGCAGCTGAAGGTGTCGAGGTAAGCATCGTCGCCCGTGGCCGCGAAGCATTGGAAGCGACCGCACGCGAACTCGAAAAAGTCGGCGCTGGCAGGACGGCAGTCACGATGGTTTCCGCCGACATCACCACCCTGGAAGGTCGCGCCGCCGCCCTCGCCGCCTGCCCGCAACCGGACATCCTCATCAACAACGCCGGCGGCCCGCCGCCCGGCGATTTCCGCGACTGGAACCGCGACGACTGGCTGAAAGCGCTGGACGCCAACATGTTGGCGCCGATCGAGCTGATCAAGGCCACCATCGACGGCATGATCGAACGCAAATTCGGCCGCATCGTGAGCATCACCTCGGCGGCGGTGAAGGCTCCCATCGACGTATTGGGCCTGTCCAACGGTGCACGTTCCGGCCTCACCGGTTTCGTCGCCGGACTGGCCCGCCCGTCGGCAAAACATAATGTGACCATCAACAACCTGCTGCCGGGCTTCTTCGCCACCGACCGCATGCACACGGTAATCACCGGGCAGGCCAAAACTCGGGGCGTCAGCTATGAGCAGGCCCTCGCCGAGCGCATCGCCACCATCCCGGTCGCCCGCGTCGGCGACCCTGCGGAGTTCGGTGCCGCCTGCGCCTGGCTGTGCAGCGCCCAGGCGGGATTCATCACCGGCCAGAACTGGCTGCTGGATGGCGGGGCATATCCTGGGACGTTCTAACAGATTCGCGGCAACTGTTCGCCCATCAACCAATCGACGATGCGCCGCCCGCCCATGCAGGTAATCATCTGGACGAAGTGGTGTTCTTCGGCATGCACCGTGCCGATGCGCACGGCCTCTCTGCCCAATGGGTGGGCACGCATGGCGGCGAGTACACGCTCGGCATCCACCGCGGCCAAAATGACCACCAGTTTGCCCTCGTTAGCCACATAGAGGGGATCGAGGCCAAGGAACTCGCAGGCCGCCGCCACGGCCGGCTTGACCGGGATCTTCGCCTCATCGAGCATCATCCCCACGCCGGACTGCCTGGAGATTTCGTTGAGGGTCGTCGCCAGGCCGCCGCGCGTCGGATCTCGCAGACAACGAAAGTCCGCGCCGGTTGCCAGCATGGCGGCGACCAATTCATATAGCGCAGCCGTATCGGAAACGATCGGCGCCTCAAATGAAAGATTCTCCCGCTGGCTCATGATCGCCATGCCGTGATCGCCGATGCTGCCCGACAGTAGGATCGCATCGCCCGGCCGCGCCCGCGCGCCTGAAAGTTCGACGCCCGGCGGCACGATGCCGATGCCCGTCGTCGTGATGAACACGCCGTCACCCTTGCCCCGCTCCACTACCTTGGTATCGCCCGCCACCACCGGGACGCCGGCCGCGCGTGAAGCGGCGGCAATCGAGACCACGATGCGATCCAGATCGGCCAGCGGAAAACCCTCCTCGATGATGAAGCCCGCCGTCAGCGCAAGCGGCCGCGCGCCCATCATCGCCACGTCGTTGAGCGTGCCATGCACCGCCAGGCAACCAATATCTCCACCGGGAAAGAACAGTGGCGACACCACATGGCAGTCGGTGCTGACGACGATACGACCTACAAAACTCTGCTCCGGCAGGACGGCACCATCATCGCCCTGACGCAGGCATTCGTTGTCCAGATGACGGGCGAACAGTTCCTCGACCAATTGCGCACCGGCGCGACCGCCGGCACCATGGCTCAGGTCGATACGGCCGTGCTTCAGATCGAGTGGGCGGACGTAGGCTTGCCGGGGCACGAAATTTCCCTATAGTATTTTGCGACCTTGCCGTAATAACGCATGCAAGGAGATTTATACATGGATACGCTCGCCATCGCCGCCATCGCCACCGAAATGGCCACTACCCGCACCCAGCAGGCGGCGCAAATTGCCGTGCTAAAAAAAGCGATGGAACTACAGGGTCAGGGAGCCGTCCAGTTGGTCATGGCTACCACCCAGACCATCAATAACCCGCCACATCTGGGCAACAACGTCGACGTATTTGTCTGAAGCCTTATTGCCGCAAGGGTGACGCAGCCAAGGCGGTGGGCGGCGTTGCATCCTGCTCCAGATAGGGATAGGCAAGGCATCCCGCCCCGCCTCCCAGCACCAGACCTCTGATGTAGTCAATCGCCTCGACACGGGTCTCGCACGCCTCTGGCGAAACGAACCAGGTCTGCAAAGATTGCCGGTCCGCCGTGTTCCAGTCTGCCACATAGGTCGCCCAGTCCGCAGCGACATAACCAGCAAAGTAAGGTGAGCTATCGACCAGACTGAAATGAACCGCATCCATGACCCACAGCAAATCGTCGGCATCCACCAGTTGCGCGGCGATACGCCGGGCATGGGCGGGTGGCAAGACATTCAACAGGGCATGGAAACGATCCAGGGAAAACTCTATCCGACGTCCGCTCGGCAAGGTAGGCATGGTGATCTCCAATGAAATGTCCAGTTTTCTTAAGCGATTACCATGCCAGCAACTTGTAACAAATCTGGGCGGAAATGCACCAATAAAAAACTCCTAAAGTTTCCCCGTATGCCACCGATAAAGCTCCTGTCAGCGGGTTAAACCGCGATCAAACCGGCGCCGGCGCCAACGTTTAGGGAAGCAGCCGACGAGGACAACCTCTCTAAGGAGCTGAAAAATGGCACAAGTCATCAACACCAACATCTCGTCGCTGAACGCCCAGCGCAACCTCACCACCTCGCAGTCGTCTCTCGCAACCTCCCTGCAGCGCCTGTCTTCCGGCCTGCGCATCAACAGCGCAAAAGACGACGCCGCCGGCATGTCGATTGCGGACCGGATGACCTCGCAGGTTCGCGGCCTGAACCAGGCAGCCCGTAACGCCAACGACGGCATTTCGCTGGCCCAAACGACCGAAGGTGGTTTAACCGCCATTGGCGAAAACCTGCAGCGTATGCGCGAACTGGCAATCCAGTCCGCCAACAGCACGAACTCCACCTCCGACCGCGCCTCGCTAAACCTAGAAGTGCAGTCGCTGATGGCAGAAATAACCCGCGTTGCCAGCACCACCCAGTTCAACGGCCTGAACCTGCTCGACGGTACCTTTCAGAACTCGCAGTTCCAGGTCGGTGCCAATGCCAACCAGACCATCTCTGTCAGCGTTTCCGGCGCCACCACCAACCTGATCGGTGCCTACCAGCAAACTGGTACGGCAGTCACGAGTTCAGCATTTACGGGTGCTAATTTCACGATTACCCCCTCGGGCGGCAGTGCTGTCACTATTGGCGTTTCTGTTGCGACAGGTTCCGCTGGCAATAACTTGGTAACAGCAGATAGCGCAGCCGCCAAGACTGCTGCCATTAACGCAAAGTTCTCCGAAACAGATGTCTCGGCTACTGCTACAAACTCAGTCAGTGGCACAGCGCCAATTGCCCGCTCTGGCCTCGCCAGTGGCGCGCTGGTTATCAATGGAGTTTCAATCGGCGCTATTGCTTCCAGCACGAGTGCCGTCACCCAAGGCAATAATGCTGCTACAGCTATCAATGCCCAGGAATCTTTAACTGGAGTTACAGCAGTTGCCGACGCCAGTACTGGCGCCCTAACATTGACTGCCGCTGACGGCCGCAATATTGAACTGACCTCATCGGCAGCTACTGCAGCAGGTGCTCAGGCAATTCAGAACGCAACGGGCCTTGATGTATCAGCAGGTGCCAATGCCGCCCTGCACGAGGTAAACACACTGACGTTTGGCGCTGGTAACTTGGATTCAGGTGCACCCGCCTTGGCTACCGGCGACACATTCACTCTCGGGGGCCTGACATATCAACTGACGACTGATGGTACTGTCTCTGGCAGTAATGTTGCAGTAACCGTTGCAGCAGCTAGTACGCCGACCGCCACTATCCTTGCCCTGCAAACTGCAATTAATGCTGAACACACTGCTGGTCGTACGAGCGTTGTCGCATCAGGGGCTTCTGCAACGAACCTTACTCTTACAGATGACAAGCTTGGCTCTGCAAACATCGTTTACTCTGAAACCTCGGCTGGCACAGCGTCAGCGGTTGTAACTACTGCGGGCACTGCTGCTGCTGATGGCAACGGAGTTACTACGCGCGGCACGATCACCCTCAGCTCAGGAACTGCCTTTACTATCGCGGGTGCTGAAGCCGGATATGCCGGCTTAAGTGCTACCTCTGCTTCCCTGACAACCCTCTCCACGGTGAGTGTCTCGACAGTCACGGGCGCCAACAACGCCATCGACATCCTCGACGGTGCCCTGAGCCAGGTGAACTCGATGCGTGCCAACCTCGGTGCGGTACAGAACCGGTTCAGTGCCACGGTGGCCAACCTGACGACTTCGTCGGAAAACCTCAGCGCCGCCCGTTCGCGGATTCAGGATGCCGACTTCGCCCAGGAAACGGCCAACCTGACCCGTGCCCAGATCCTGCAACAAGCGGGGATCGCGATGCTGGCCCAGGCAAATTCGCTGCCGAACAACGTGCTGACCCTCCTGCAAAGTTAATCAGGGAGCTCGCTGAGTAACGACTGACGGTGGTGGCAACACCACCGTCTCACTGGTCAAGGAGAAAGCTCATGGCAATTACAATCGGCAATTCCGGCACTGCGAATGCCGCGCCGCTGCCAGTCGCCCCACAAGGTGCGCCACAGCAGCAGCCGGCAGTCAAGGTGGCGGTCGCCGTGCCTGAGCCTCCCCAGCAGCAGTCCAAACCCGAGCAACTGCAAAAGGCGGTGGAATCGCTGAAGCAGTTGATCGAAACGAAAGCACCAAACAAACTCTCGTTTTCGATCGATGATTCAACCGGCAAGGCCATCGTCAGGATTACCGATGCACAAACGGGCGAAATGATCCGCCAGATCCCCTCCGAGGAAATGCTGGAAATCGCCCGGTCGATCCACATGATGCAAGGAACACTGCTGCAACAGGAAGCTTAAGCACAAGCGCATCACGGCAACAAAGCAAAGCCCGCCCGGCGAAAACTGAGGCGGGCTTATTCATTGCTGGAATGATAAAAGCCGGCACTGGCGGGACGGCACCACCTAAGCCAATACGTTCCGCATCGGCAAGCCTTGCCGGCAACCTGCCCATGCTTGCCGGCAAACCGGTCAAGTTGCCTGAAATAGAACGTTTCCCCTTTTCTTTTCGCCATCAACTCCAGATGGCACGCTTGCTGCTAATCGTCACTCAAGCAATCAACTTGAGTCTGTATTTCTGTTGCTAATACGGGGCAAATCGATACACAGCAGCATGTCGACAAGGAGAGTCTCATGTCACAAGTCATCAATACCAACATTGCCTCGCTGAATGCACAGCGCAACCTCAGCAGTTCGCAAGGCGAGCTGGCAACCTCGTTGCAGCGGCTTTCCTCCGGCCTGCGCATCAACAGCGCTAAGGACGATGCCGCGGGCCTCGCCATCGCGGACCGGATGAGTTCTCAGGTGCGCGGCCTGAATCAGGCAACCCGTAACGCCAACGATGGCATTTCGCTGGCTCAGGTGGCTGAAGGTGCGCTAGGCGAGACCAACAACATCCTGCAGCGGATTCGCGAGTTGTCGATCCAGTCGGCCAACGCCACCAACAGCGCTTCAGACCGCCTGGCCCTGCAATCCGAGGTCAATCAGTTGATTGCGGAACTCGACCGTATCGCGAATACCACTTCGTTCAACGGGTTGAAACTGCTCGATGGCAACTTCGTCGCCCAGAACTTCCAGGTCGGCGCCGAGGCCAACCAAACAATTTCGGTATCGATGTCCGGCGCCACCAGCGACTCGCTGGGTATCAACAAGGCCGACAGCAACAACACGATTACCGGTATCGAAAACGCTACCAACGGCGGCCCGGTTGCACAAAGCCGGTCACTGACACGAACTGCCGACAGTGCCGCCAACCTGGCCTTTGGCGCAGAAACCATCACCGTCACCGATCTTAATGGCAACGCCGTAACACTTGACATGACCACGGCAGACAATGCCAACGGCGCATTAACACTAGGCGCCACCGGATTGATCACTCAATTGGGTGCCTTGACCGGAGTGGCATCGGTAACCGGGACGGGGGCCACCGCTGACATCGTTCTTGGCAACCTCTCACTGGCGAACACGGATACTATCACCTTCAACTTAGGGGGCACGAATGCAGCCGCGACAGCTTATACATTTACCAACAGCACCGGCGGTGCTCTTACTGGCGACGCACTGGTCGCTGCCGTAGCAGCCGATCTTGCCACAAATGCCGCAGCCACCTCTCGCTCATTCGATGTAAGCGTAGTCAATAGCGGTGCCAATGACATCATCAGAATCACATCATGGGCTTCAGACATTTCGGTCGACACATTTGCTACTACAGGAACGGGAACGACAATCACCTTCAACAGCCAGACACTGACAGAGGGAGCTGCGGACTCCGCAGTTGCCGTGCAACAACTTGATGTGACCCTGACTGCTGGCTACACCATCAAGACCAATGTCACCTCACCAACCGCCCTGACCGGGTTGTTCACGCTGGCAAACGGCATCGCCACCCCGGTGGGTTATGGCAATGCCGACGTCTCAGGCGGTAACAACGTCGCGGCCCAGACGTTGACCATCAACGGCACGACCAGCAACACCGTTACCGTCGAGGCCGATGATTCGGCCAAGACGATCGCCGCAGGAATCAATGCCGTTGCCGACAAGACCGGTGTCAATGCTACTGCCCGCACCCTCGCCACCATCAGCAATCTCGATACCGCAGGTGTGGTGTCTTTCTCGCTGTTCGGCTCGAATACCACCGGTGAAGACATCTCGGCCAACATTACTGATGCGACCGACCTCACCGAACTCTCCAACGCCATCAACAGTCAGACCGGCAAGACCGGCATCGTCGCCAAGCTTTCGGTCGACAAAGCGTCGATCCTGCTCGAGCAGGCCAATGGTGATGACATCAAGATTGAGGGTTTCAGCCACTCGGCAGCCGTCGTCAGCAATACTGCGCCGACAGTCGTTAGTCTCAACATCACCGGCAATACCGGCAGCGCGACCACACTGCAGGCCGGTGGCGGCGACACTGCCGCAGGTGCGGCAGGATTCCTCGCCGGTAGCCGCGATTCGACCGTGGTCGGCGGCAACGTTGAATTCAAGGCTGTCAGCGGTTATTTCAGCGTGAAATCAAGTGTTGATCAGCTCAACGGTGGGCTGTTCTCCGGTTACGCCGATATCCTGCAGGCTAGCATGCAGCAGAAGGTTAGCGAAATTGACATCAGTTCAGCCGAAGGCGCGAACAAAGCCATCGACATCATGGATGGCGCCCTGGCCCGCATCAACAGCATCCGCGCCGACCTAGGTGCCGTACAGAACCGTTTTGGTTCCACTATCGCCAACCTGACGACAGGTGCGGAAAACCTCAGCGCCGCCCGTTCGCGGATTCAGGATGCCGACTTCGCCCAGGAAACTGCCGCACTGACCCGTGCCCAGATTCTCCAACAAGCGGGGATTGCAATGCTCGCCCAGGCCAATACCCTGCCGGAACAGGTATTGCAACTGCTGCAACAATAACAGGCATCTGCTCCAGGCAAGCCCGCGCTTGTGCGCGGGTTTTTTCTTGTCATGGATAGAGCTTTCGCCAATAATCAGTCCACCACGAATATCAAGGGGAAATCCATGAGAACCGTTACTGCCCGACCAAGCCGGTGCGGAAATCTCGGCGCGGGCGGCATGGCATAACAACATGGAACGCATCCTGCTCTACAGAATTGACGGCTACGGCCGATAAAAAGGGTAACCAAGGACAACTATCATGGCAGGACTCTCATCCTCAGGTCTCGGCTCAGGACTCGACATCAACAGCATCGTCAGTGAGTTGATGGCTGTCGAGCAACAGCCTTTGACAGCGCTCGCGACAAAAGAGGCGAGCTATCAGGCAAAGATATCGGCATTCGGCAGCCTGAAAGGGGCCTTGTCGAGCCTCCAAACGGCAGTAACAACGCTTACCAAAACCGATACATTTGCTTCGATGTCCGCCTCCAGTTCCGATTCTTCGGTGCTAACGGCGTCGGCTACCAATACAGCAGCGGATGGCACTTATAGTATCAGCGTAAACAAACTGGCCAAGTATCACTCGGTGCGCTCCAACGGCAATTACACCTCGACTGCGGCAAGTTTTCATACCGGCAACCTGTCGATCTCAGTCGGTACCGGCACTACCGTCAATATCGATATTGATTCAAGCAACAATACCCTGGCCGGCATACGCACCGCGATCAACAATGCCAATGCCGGTGTAACAGCCACCATCGTTGATGATGGAACCTATCAGCGTCTCGTACTGACCTCGAAAACCTTGGGGTCAGACGGCACTATTGCTGTTGCGGTGACTGATGATGGCATCGGCGGCGACAATTCACTTTCCGCATTGGCCTCGGCCAGTCTGGTTTCAGTACAGGCAGCAGACGATGCTGAACTGACAATTAACAACCTGACGATCACGCGCTCCGCCAATACGATTACTGATGCAGTAGAAGGATTGACGCTTTCCCTTGCCAAAACTGGTAGTACAACCATCACGGTGGCGAAAAATACCAGCAAGGCGACAACCGCAATCGACGGTTTCGTCAAGGCCTATAACGACGTGGTCAAGCAACTCAAGGCTTCGACTGCCTATGATTCAGCCAACAACAAGGCTTCGACATTAACTGGCGATGCAACTGCAAGATCGGTTCAAGCACAGCTTGTCGGTCTTGTGCATTCTTCGGTCAGCGGCATTACCGGAGGACTTTCACGATTATCCGACGTGGGCATCAGTGTTCAGAAGGATGGCACGCTGGCCTTCACTACCAGCAAGCTGACCACCGCTCTGAACGACGCCACGAAAGACGTAAGCAGTCTCTTCACTCAAACAACCAGCAACAACACGGGTATTGCTGTTAGCTTGAATGACTGGCTGGACAATGCGGTTGGATCTACCGGCTCGATCGCCGGACGGTTAAATGGTATTGATGCCTCGATCAAGTCAATCGGTAAACAGCGTGAAGCGCTTACTATGCGCCTTCAATCGATAGAGCAACGCTACCGCACCCAGTTTTCCGCACTTGATTCGCTGATATCGAGCATGAATCAGACGAGTGAATACCTGACTCAGCAATTGGCCAACTTGCCTGGCAGTTCTTCCAGTTCCAATTAACTAAGAAATAAGGAAATCATGTTTTCCCTACTCCATTCCCCTACTGATGCCTATGCCAAAGTGGGCGTCGAAACCGATGTAATGGCCGCCAATCCGCACAAGCTCATTCTGATGTTGATTGACGGTGCCCTGCTCTCTATCGCGGTATCCAGGCAGGCCATGCAGGATGGGAGGATTGCTGATAAAGGTCATGAAATATCAAGGGCAATTGACATCATCACCAATGGCCTCAAAGCAAGCCTAGACTCACAGGCGGGAGGAGATATCGCCGATAAGTTGGGGGCGCTCTACGAATACATGTGTACTCGACTATTACAAGCCAATTTGTACAACAAGCCTGCGATACTGGATGAGGTCGGCGGGCTCCTCAATGAACTAAAGGGCGCCTGGCAGGAAATAGCCAGCGATCCCGCCGTTGTTTCCAACAGCAGAAACATCGCGTGACCATTACCATGCCGCTGATGCCTGCCCAGATCGAGATCTATGAACAAATGTGTGCGCTTTCCAACCGTATGGTGGAAGCAGCGCGTGACAACGATTGGGGTCGCCTGATCGACCTCGAACATGCAGTGGCTGGGCTGCGTAACACCCTGACCAATGAAGCTGAAAATACTGCCAGCGAACCCGATGTCGCCGAACGCAAGCGCGACCTGATCCAGCGCATGCTGAAGGATGATGCCGAGGTACGCCTCCACACCGAGCCATGGATGGAACACGTGCGTTGCTTCCTTACTGGCAGCACGCAAAAACGCCAGGTCGACCGGGCATACGGCGCAGGCGGATAACCCGTCGCTGCCGCATGCGTCGGCACATTGAGGTTAAATAACGCATGGCTCTCATCCCCCCTGATGTCGGCATCCGCATGCGGATGCAAAACGAAGCGAACTTGCTGCAACCGCTGTCGCCGGTGCACGAAATTCCCTCGGACGTGCTCGAACTTCGACCGGGCCAGTCGTTTTCTGCGCGCATTCAGGAAGTTTTGCCCGATAACACCTACAGGGCACTGGTCGCCGGAAAACAACTGACCCTGCAACTGCCCGAGGGTGCGAAGGCAGACGACCAGCTCAATCTGGTGGTGATCGACCGTTCGGCCAAAGTGATCATTGCCAAGTTGGCCGAGGGCAGCACGGTAACCACGGGCGAGACCACTCCCTATGAATTTGCCAGGTTCAGCCCGGCGGCACGCATGATCAGCCAGTTGCTACCCGCCGAAGGCAAGCCACCGCCAGTTGCGGAACTGAATCGCGGCCAGCCGCTGGTCGCCCAACCGCCCCTGTCGCCAGGCGCCGCCGCCGAATTGGCGCCGACGCTAGCGAAAGCGGTAACTCAAAGTGGCCTCTTTTACGAAGCGCACCAGGCGCAGTGGGTAAATGGCAAGCTGCCTCTGGAACAACTGCTGCAGGAACCCCAGGGGAAGCTATCCTCCCAGGCCACCTTCCAGCAGGCAGCCGCCGAAACCGCCGCCAAAGCAATCTCCACTTCCGAACGCCCGGTCACTCCCGATTCCATTCTGCAAGCCTTGCAGGCCCGAAACGAAAAAGTCGACGCTGGCGGGACGGCGATCAGCGCGCAGTCCAACGAGAATTTGCGGCAAGCCGCCCCTGCTGCCGCAACCGCTGCAACCACCCCGCAGAAAATGCCGGAGGAAATTCGTCCGCTGGTGCAGCAGCAACTCGAAGCGGTCGCAACGAACCGGATGTTCTGGCACGGCGAAGTGTGGCCGCAACAGCCGCTGGACTGGGAAATCGAATGGCAGGGCGAGCGCAATGCCGACAGTAGTAACCGCGAGGATGAACGCTGGAATACTGTGCTGTCACTAACCACGCCGCGCCTGGGACGCGTGGATGCAAGCCTGCAACTCACCACGCAAGGCGTCCGCATCACGCTGGCGACACCGTATGGATCCAGCGCAGCCGACCTGCGCGACGAAGCACCCCGGCTGGCTGCGGCGCTCGAGGCTGCGGGCGTTCCGCTCCTGAATCTGCAAGTGAAACACGAAGATGAGTACCCTGCCGGGCAAGGATGAAAAGCAGGGGACCAGTGCCCGCTCGCTCGCCGTCGCGCTGAAATACGCACCCGGCGACAGCGCGCCGAAGGTGGTCGCCAAAGGGCGCGGGCTGATCGCCGAAGAAATCATCGCCCGCGCCAAGGAGCACGGCGTGTTCGTGCACGAGTCGCCGGAACTGGTGACGCTGCTCTCTCAGGTCGATCTGGATGACCGGATTCCATCTGCCCTGTATATTGCTGTCGCCGAGTTACTGGCGTGGCTGTACCAAGTGGAACAAAAAGGCGTTAGCAACGCTCCAGCCCTTCCTGAGCTTAAGCTACCCCTGGAATAGAATCCACTTCCAACATGCTCAACGAAACACACTCCACCAGCAAAGCTCCTGTCGTCCTCGAGTTGGGAGAATATAGCCAGTTCATGCTGCGTACCCCAGCCGAGATCCTAGTGGTTTTGCGTGGCCTGTATGACCACGTGTCGCAGATGACCGTCTTCTTCAACGAAGGCAGGGACATGTTGCTGACCACCATGGCCGCAGTCACGGAGGATCATCTGGTGCTCGACTATGGGCCGAGTAGCGAGATGAATCGCAAGGCACTCGACGCCCAGAAGCATTTTTGCGTGACGATGCTTGACAAGGTACGAGTGCAATTCATCCTGCGCGCCTTCAGCAAAGTGGAACTGGATGGCCGCCCTGCTTTCCTCTGCGCTCTGCCCGACAAAGTCCTGCGCCTGCAACGGCGTGAGTTCTACCGATTGGTCACGCCCATCATCCATCCACTCAAATGCACGATGCCGATTCCCCTGCCCGATGGCAACATCCATGCGCATGAAGCAAGTGTGTTCGACATCAGCGGTGGCGGCATGGGCGCTTCCGCCCCTCCCGATAACATTCCGTTCTCCGCCGAAATGGAGTTCCCCAACTGTCGCATCGAACTGCCTGAAGTCGGGTTTGTGATCGCCACGGTGAGAATCCGCAGCACCTTCGAGGTGATTTTACGCAGCGGCGCCCGGGTACGACGTGCCGGTTGCGAATTCGTCAAGCTACCCGGTCCGATGGGCACACTGATCCAGCGTTACATCATCAAGGTGGAGCGGGAACGGAAGGCGCGGGAAATCGGAATGGGCTGAGGTCGATCAGACCGGCATATTCATCACATCCTGATAGGCCGTGACGAGTTTGTTCCTGACCTGCACCATTTGCTGAAATGACAGGCTGGCTTTCTGCAGGTTGATCATGACATCCTGCAGATTGACGTTATCCGACCCGGCGGCGAAATCCTGCGTCATCTGCTGCGCACTCTGCTGTGCGGCATTGACCTGATCAATCGCCGACTTGAGGGCCAAGCCGAAATCGGCTCCCCCGGCACCTTGCGCGGCGGCAGGCGACTTGCCTTGTGCAACGTCCCTGGCTGCGTACAGCTCGGAGAGCATTTGTTCGAGGTTGCGTGTGTCAATCGCCATGATGTGCACTTTATAGCAAACTGCGTGCCGTAGTGCTACTCCTCACCGTCATTGAAAAAGCCTTCTTCACGATACTGCTTGAGTTTGTAGCGCAGGGTGCGCTCCGAAATCCCAAGCAGATCGATGGCTTTCTTGCGTGACCCGCCAACTTTCGCCAACGTATCGAGGATGTGTTGGCGTTCCAGATCCTTCATATTGGCATGACTCGAAGTAGAAACAATGGGTTGCACCTGCTGTGGAACTGAAAAAATCGGCGCTGGCGGTACGGCACAAGCTGACGGAGTCAGTGCGGGTGAGGGAGTGAGACTGGTTAAACGGGCGACCCCCTCGTTCGCCATGAGCAGATGCTCGGCATCAATAAGGTCAGCCGAAGCCAGGATAAGGGCACGCTGCATGACGTTTTCCAGTTCACGTACATTGCCCGGCCAAGGGTGTGCAGCAAGTTTTGCCGCAGCGCTGCTACCAATTTTTGCCGCCCGTCCAAGACGCGCACCATGGAGGCCAAGGAAATGCTTGGCCAGCGGGACGATATCGCCAGGCCGTTCGCGCAAGGAGGGAATGGCAAGGGGAAATACATTCAGCCGGTAATAAAGGTCTTCGCGGAAGCGGCCGGCGGTAACTTCGCTGGTCATATTGCGGTTGGAGGTCGCCAGCACGCGGATGTCGATCGGCGTCGGTTTCTTGCCGCCGACGCGCTCGACTTCACGCTCCTGCAACACCCGCAGCAACTTGGCCTGCAAGCCCAGCGGCATCTCGGAAATCTCGTCGAGCAGCAGGGTGCCGCCATCCGCCTGCTCGAACTTGCCGGCCTGCGCATTTTGCGCTCCGGTGAAGGCTCCCTTCTCATAGCCGAATAGCGTAGCTTCGAGCAGGTTATCGGGAATTGCCGCGCAGTTGATCGCTACGAACGGTCCCTTGCTGCGTTGCGACTGATCGTGGATATAACGGGCGAAGACTTCCTTGCCGGTACCCGACTCGCCAGTCAGCAGCACGGTCGCATCCGTCTTCGCCACGCGCGCAGCGAGCAACAGCACGTCGCGCGTCTTCGGGTCGGCGGCAATGACGCCCTCTGCGGCCGGCGGGACGGCATAGCGTTCGATCTGATTGAGCAGCGCCTTCGGCTCGAAAGGCTTCAGCATGAAATCGCAGGCGCCGCCGCGCATCGCCGCCACCGCCTTGTCCACATCCCCGAACGCCGTCATCAGCAATACCGGCAGACCTGGTTTCTTGACGCGAATCGCGGCAAGCAGTTCCAGCCCATCCATCGGGCTCATCCGCAAGTCGGAGACCACCATCTGGAAAGTTGTCCGTTCCAGCAGTCCTAGCGCCGCCGGCCCGCCATCCGCCCCACTGGCGCGATAGCCGGCCGTCTCCAGGGTAATCAGCAACGCATCGCGCAACGCATCGTCGTCTTCGACGACCAGTATGTTCATGGTGGCGGCTTTTACCATCAATTCGACTCCCCTTGTTGCCTGTCTGCTCCGCCCACCCCACGGCTGACGGTCAATACAAATTCGGTGCCATGCCCAAGTTTGGAGCTGACATCGATGCCCCCGCCATGGGCCCGTGCCACGCCGCGTGCGATGGCCAGCCCCAAACCGGTACCCTCGGCCCGGGTCGTATAGAACGGTTCGAAAAGCCTTGCCACGACATCGGGCGACATACCCGCACCGTTGTCTTTGACGGAAAAAGCCAGCCGATCTTCGCTCACTGTCACCCCCAGACTGACCCGCCCGCGGTCCACGCTGGAGACCGCTTGCAGCGCATTTTCAAGCAGGTTCGTCAATGCACCGGTGAGTGCCTTGCGGTTGCCGGTCAGGCTAAGGCCGGCATCGGTCTGCGCCAACTCGAATTCCACCCCGCGTGCCCGCGCCAAGGGTTCAAAGGTATGGGCAAGTTCGCCCAGCAGTTCATCAATGGCAAAACCCTCCCGGCCGAGTACCTCGCCGCGCGCAAACAGCAACATGTCCTGAATCAGGCGCTCCAGATGCTTGAGCCGTCCGACGGTTTTTTGCGCGATGCTGACCCGATTCGTTTCGGGCAAATCGGGATTGGCCAGATTACCCGCGTAAAGCAGCGCCGCAGCGATCGGCGTGCGTAATTGGTGAGCCAGTTGCGCGGCCATCTCCCCCATCGCCGCCAGACGTTCGTGGCGCTCGGCCTGCATCTTGAGTTGGTGCGCTTCGGTGATGTCATGCAGCAGGACAATCCGGCCGCCTCCGGCATCAAGCGAGGTGACCGTCACGGCAACCCGCAATTCCCCGGCCTGCATCTCGCCGGCTGTTTCCGTCGGTTTGAGACATTTTTTCTCGATTTCCGCCCAGGCCATGCCCAGCGCCGGCGTACCCAGCAGATGGTCCGCCGCCGGGTTGGCGACATCAAGCCGACCTTCGCGATCGAGAACGGCAACACCGGCTGGCAGGGCTTCGAGCAGGCGCGTCAGCCGTTCGGTGAGTGCGGCCTTTTCCTGGTATTGCTGGCGCAGAGCGCCGTTGGCAGCGGCCAGTTCGGCTGTCAACGCCTCGACCTGGCGCTCCAGTGCCCCATAGGCGGTAGATAACTCCTCCGACACCTGATTGAAGAGGCGGAACGCCTCGGCCAGACGGGCCGGATCAACCGGGATGTCGGCAGTCATCGAGGCAAGCGGGCTGGTAGTATTCATATTTCCGGATGTTTGCAAGAAGTCGACCCTGACAGTAAGGCGAATCGGTCGACAACAATACCCGAAATAGCGGCAATTTTTGCCGCTGCTTGCGGGAACCCGATTTGCTAGGGCAAGACACAATCCTTGCCATTCATCGGAGACTCGCTAACGCAACATGGCAGAACAGGCAACGGCAGTGCCGGCCCTACCCATTAATCTCGGGATGCTTTCCAACCTCAACGCCCGCCAGAAGCTGGGCATGATGGCGGCGTTGGCACTCGCCATTGCCCTGCTGGTCGGCGCCTGGTTGTGGACGAAGGAACCGCCCTACGGCGTACTGTTCTCAAATCTGTCGGATCAGGATGGTGGCCAGATCGTCACCACCCTGCAACAGCAGAATGTTCCCTACAAGTATTCCGAGGGTGGTGGCGCGATCCTCGTGCCGGTGAGCATGGTGCACGACGTGCGCCTCCGCCTTGCCTCGCAGGGACTGCCCAAGGGCGGCATGGTCGGTTTCGAGGTCATGGAGAACCAGAAGCTCGGCATCAGCCAGTTCGCCGAGCAGATCAACTATCAGCGTGGGCTCGAAGGCGAACTGGCCCGCACGATCCAGACGTTGGGCGCCGTGCGCGCGGCGCGCGTACATCTGGCCATTCCGAAACAAACCGCTTTCTTGCGCGACGAACTCAAGCCCTCGGCCTCGGTGCTGGTCAGCCTGCAACCCGGTCGCGCCCTGGAAGCCTCCCAAATCGCCGGCATCGTCCATCTGGTGTCATCGTCAGTACCGCAATTGAATCCCGCCAGCGTCAGCGTCATTGACCAGGATGGCAACTTGGTCTCGCAGCAGCGCGATCCACTCAAGAATGCCGGACTTGACCCGACCCAACTCAAATACGTCAAGGAAATCGAAGCGCAGTACCAGAAACGCGTCGAGGCCATCCTTGAACCGCTGGTCGGCAAGAGTAATTTCCGCGCCCAAGTAACAACCGACATCGATTTCTCGAATATCGATCAGGTCGCCGAGACCTACAAGCCCAATCCTATCCCGCAGACGGCCATCCGCAGCCAGCAGGCAGCCGATTCCGGCAATGGCAACCCACCGGCTGTCGGCGTGCCTGGCGCACTGACCAACCAGCCTCCGGTACCGGCCACGGCCCCCATCACCAATCCGCAGGTTGGTGATGGCGCGGCAGGCGGCAACCCCAACAGCAGTTACACGCGCAGTACCACCATCAATTACGAACTCGACAAGACCGTGCGCCACACGCGCGGCACGCCGGGTGTGGTCAAGCGCATATCGGTAGCCGTAGCCGTCAATCACAAGAAGGGTGTGGTGAAGGATGGAGTGGCCGGCAAGCCGGTTCCTCCCACCGCCGAGGAACTGAAGCGGATCAATGACCTCGTGCGCGAGGCGGTCGGTTTCAGCCAGGAGCGCGGTGACTCGATCAATGTCGCCACCGCCAGTTTTGTCGCTGCGGAACCAGAGATCATCGCTGAACTGCCGGTTTGGAAGGATCCGGCCCTGATCGCCTTCGCCAAGGAGGCCACCCAGTACCTCGTCTTCGCGCTGATTGCCTGGCTGATCTGGGCCAAACTGCTCAAGCCCGTCTTCGAAATGCTCGCCGCAGCGGCACAACGTGCCGCCGCCGCAGAGAAGGCAGCCGCCCAATATGCGGGGGAAACTGCGGCCGGGCACGCGCATCCTGGACCTTCATTTGACGACCGACTCAAGCAGGCACGGGAAACTGCCCATAAAGAGCCCAAGCTGGTTGCCGAACTGATCAAGGAGTGGATGGGTGCCGGGGGGACCTGAGGAAGGACTCGAAAAGAGCGCCATGCTGCTCCTGACACTCGGCGAGGATGCTGCGGCCGAAGTGCTCAAGCATCTGAGCCCGCGCGAGGTGCAGAAACTCGGTCACGCTATGGCGAGCATCAAGTCGGTACCGCGGGAACGGGTAGAAAAAATTGTCGAGGAACTCGATAGCCACACCGCCAAGGGTTCGCCCTTGTCAGCCGACGAAAATATGATCCGCGCCATGCTCACCAAGGCGCTGGGGGATGACAAGGCCGCCAATCTGATAGGCCGCATCCTGCAAGGCGGCGACACGGCCGGCATCGAAAGCCTGAAGTGGATGGATGCCGCGACGGTGGCAGACCTGATCAAGAACGAGCACCCGCAGATCATCGCCACCATCCTCGTCCATCTGGAATTCGACCACGCCGGCGAAATTCTCAAGATGTTCACCGAGCGCCAGCGCAACGATGTGCTGCTGCGCATCGCCACCCTGGATGGCGTGCAGCCGAATGCCCTGCGCGAACTCAACGAAGCGATGACCCGTCTGCTGGCGGGTGCTTCGTCGAACGTCAAGAAGGCCGCGATGGGTGGCATCCGTCATGCAGCGGAGATCCTCAACTTCGTCGGGCAGGCGGCCGAGACCGCCATCGTCGATAACGTGCGCGAATACGATCCCGACCTGGCCCAGAAGATTCTCGACGAAATGTTCGTCTTCGAGAACCTGCTCGACGTCGATGATCGTGGCATTCAGTTGCTGCTACGGGAGATTCAGTCAGACTCCCTGATTTTGGCCCTCAAGGGATCTTCGCCCGAATTGCGTGACAAAATTTTCAAGAATATGTCGCAGCGCGCCGTCGAGATGCTCAAGGAAGACCTCGAATCGAAAGGACCGGTGCGCCTCTCGGAAGTCGAGGCCGAGCAGAAGGAAATCCTCAAGATCGCACGCCGCCTGGCCGACGAAGGGCAGATTCAGCTCGGCGGTAAGGGTGGCGACGACCAGATGGTCTAAGCACCGGCCATGACGACCGCCTGGGAACGTTGGGAACTGGTCAGCTTCGACGAAGCTCAGCAGAAAAAAGCAGCCACCGCGACACAGGATGAAATCCCGGCAGTGAATCTTCCCACTGCCCAGGAAATCGAGCATATCTATCAGCAGGCACGCGAAGATGGCTGGCTGAAGGGCAAGGAGGATGGCACGCAGGCCGGTTTCAAGGAAGGACAAAAAAAGGCCCTCGCCGAAGCGCAGCGTTTCACCCATCTGATTGGCAAGTTGGATAAATCGCTCAGCGATCTCGATGCCACGGTGGCCGATGAGTTGCTGGCTCTTGCCGTCGAACTGGCACGCGAGGTTATCCGTCAGGAAATCTCCGCCCGCCCCGACATCCTGCTGGAAGTCGTGCGTGAGGCTCTGGCCCTCCTGCCCCATCAGCATGCAGCGATTTACCTCCACCCCGATGACGCATCTCTACTACGATCGTACATGGGCGATCAACTGACCCATGCCGGACACCGCATCCATGAAGACAGCAAGCTCGCCCGAGGCGATTGCATGCTGGAAGCCGGTAACAGCGAGGTGGATGCCACCCTGGCAATGCGCTGGCGGCGCGTGATCGAAGGTCTGGGGGTCGATGCCGCTTGGCAGCCCGCCGCCGTCCCGCCAGCGCCGACTTTTGAGTCCGGCGAACGGGAGGGGACGAAAGACGGCGAGCAAAGTGAATCCTGAACGCATCCGCGACTTTCTTGGCGATTGCCGCCAGCGCATCGCCAACCCGCAGCCATTTCGCGTCGCAGGGCGCCTGACACGCATCAATGGACTGGTGATGGAGGCGACCGGGCTCAAACTGCCGCTCGGTTCGGGTTGCCAGATCGAAACGCCGAACGGCTGCATGGTCGAAGCCGAAGTAGTCGGGTTTGCCGGTGAGCGGCTTTACATGATGCCGACCGAGGATGTTTACGGCCTTGCCCCCGGTGCCCACGTGCTCCCGCTTGAAATTGCCTCGCCACCACCGAAGGTCGGACAGTCCAGCGGCCAGCACCGCCGTCAGATCGACCGGGCCAAACACTTGCCGGTCGGCAGTCAGTTGCTCGGCCGCGTCGTCGATGGCAACGGACGCCCGCTCGATGGTCTCGGTCCAATCCCCAATAAGCCGAGTCGGTCTCTTGTCGGTCGGCCGATGAACCCCCTGGAGCGCGAACCGATTGCCCACACGCTCGATGTTGGCATCCGCGCCATCAATACCCTGCTGACGGTCGGCCGTGGGCAGCGACTGGGCCTGTTTGCCGGTTCCGGCGTCGGCAAGAGCGTGTTGCTGGGCATGATGGCACGCTATACGGCTGCCGACGTGATCGTTGTCGGCCTGATCGGCGAACGCGGCCGCGAGGTCAAGGAATTCATCGAACTCAACCTCGGGGGTGCGGGACTCAAGCGTTCGGTGGTCGTCGCCGCGCCGGCCGACGTGAGCCCGCTGATGCGCCTGCAGGGCGCCGCTTATGCCACTTCAATTGCGGAGCAATTTCGCGAGGAAGGTAAACACGTCCTGCTGATTATGGACTCGCTGACCCGCTACGCCATGGCGCAACGCGAGATCGCGCTGGCGATCGGAGAGCCGCCGGTCACGCGCGGCTACCCGCCCAGCGTATTCGCCCGTATGCCGCAACTGGTCGAGCGTGCCGGCAATGGCCCCAAGGGCGGTGGTTCGATCACTGCGTTCTATACCGTGCTTGCTGAAGGTGACGACCAGCAGGATCCGATCGCGGATGCGGCACGGGCGATTCTCGACGGCCATATCGTCCTCAGCCGCAGCCTCGCGGATGCGGGTCACTACCCGGCCATCGACATCGAACAGTCGATCTCGCGGGCGATGACCAGCCTCATTCCAGCCGACCACCTGGAGCGGGTGCGGCGCTTCAAGCAACTCTACTCGCGTTACCAGCGTGCCCGCGACCTGCTGGCAGTCGGCGCCTATGCCCCGGGTTCGGACCCGCTGCTCGACCGTGCCATCGCGCTATATCCCCAACTTGAGCTTTTCCTGCAACAAAAAATCGACGAGCGCGCCGATACGGCGCAGAGCCTCGCGGCACTGAACGGGCTATTCCCGGACATCAGGTAATCCTGGCACGCGTATAGTCGACACATGAGCAAGCCGTTTCAACTGCAACCCCTGCTGGACCTATCCAATCTCCGTCTCGACGAAGCCACCCGGCAACTCGGCAAACTGATCGCCGGCGAGCAGGAGGCCAACCAACGCTTCGAACTGCTGGTGCAGTATCGCGACGAATATCAGGGGCGTTTCCTCACTGCAGCCGGCAAAGGGCTCGGCCCCGACGCATGGCGCAACTACCAGTTATTCATCGCCCGACTGGATCAGGCCATCGAGCAAGCCAAGGCGATGGTGGCCCTCTCCAAGCAGCAAACAGCCGTCGGGCAGCGCACCTGGCTCGACAAACGCGGCAAGGTCATGGCTTTCGATACCCTGGCCCAGCGCCACGTAGCACGCCTTGCCCATGCCGAAGCCCGACAGGAACAGAAGAATTCGGACGAACATGCTGCCAGGCGTCTTGGGGTTGCCAACGAAGAAGATTGAACTGACTGGTGATGGTACAGTCCTTGCTTAATTGATACGCGAGATTACCTGACTGCAAGGATTGCCCATGTCCGCCACAATGAATTCGATTCCCGGCCCTGCCACATCCACTGCGGCTGCAACACAGCTTCCTACCAACGGCGTAAATGAACTTGCCGGCCCCGCCAATATTGCCCTGGCTGCCGATGCCAACGGCCATGGGAAAAGCGACGGCAGCTTCTCGACACTATTTCAACAATTGATCGGTAAACAGGCTCTGGCCGACTCGGACGTGCCCATTCTGGCTCTACCGCCCAATATATTGGATAGCGAGTTGGTTGCAACAGCCGAAGATCTCGATGTCCTGCTGCCATTTCTCGAAGCGCTGGGCCTGGCGAAAAACGAGACGCAAACCCTCACCGTCGAGGGGCAACAAACAACCACTGCCGAGCCAACGTCCGATATGGCGCTGACTGCGCTTGCTGCCATTACCCCGGAAGTGGCGAACACCACGGCAATTTCTGCCGCGAACGCCACCACCACGGGTAACGGCAGTCAATCTGCCCCGCTCGCCAGTCTGCCCGTGAGCACTGAAGATGCTTCTTCCACTTCCATGCAAAATATCCTGAACAACAGTGCTCAAGCGAAGGAAACGCCAGCTGGTCGCGAGTTTGCTGCACAACTGGTCGCGGCCATTGAAGGCAGCAAGGAGCAAGCTCCGGGTAACATCGCCAATGCATTGCAGCAAGTCATCGCCAGTGACTCTCCACGCAGCATTGCGCAGGCTACCACGCCGACATTGCCGATAGCACAGACGGTCGGCGATGCCGGCTGGAGCGAGGAAGTCGGCAACCGCGTCGTCTGGATGGCCAGCCACAACGAAAGCCGCGCTGAACTGACTCTAAACCCTCCGCAGATGGGGCGCGTCGAGGTTAGCCTCTCGGTAACAGGCGACCATGCGACCGCCAATTTCGTCTCTGCCAATCCCGCCGTGCGGGAAGCGCTTGAAGCCGCCTTGCCGCGCTTGCGCGAGGTGCTGGCCGAAGCGGGAATCCAGTTGGGTCAGTCTCAGGTCGGCGCCGAGAACGCCCAGCAATCGGCCCAGCAAGAGAAAAGCAGGGGAAATATTGGCTTTGATCGCAAGGTCCAGCCTGACAGCAACGGGTCCAACACCACATCAGCGACGGTAGCAGTGGCTGCCGGGCTCAAGATGAGCCGCGGTCTTGTCGATGTATTTGCCTGACCTCCTGATTATCAGGCAAACCGTACTGGAGTGAACCATGGCTGACGCCAAAAAAACCGACACCCCCGCCGAAGGCGAAGAAGCACCCAAAAAGAAGAGCAAGAAATTGCTGATCATCATCGTCGCGGCCTTCTTGGTACTGGTTCTCGGCGGTGGAGGCGCAGCCTATTTCCTGATGAAGAAGAGTGCCGCAGATGCCGCAGCCGAAGAAGAAGACGGCCCACCCGCCAAAACCGCCAAGGCGAAGAAGAAGAAGGATGAGCATGCTGTGCCCCCCGTTTTCACCAAGCTTGAACCGTTTGTCGTCAAACTACAGGCAGAAGCTCAGGAAGCCTATGTCCAGGCGGTTCCCGAGCTCAAGTTGAAGGATGCACCGGTGGCCGAACAGATCAAGGCCTTCATGCCGGAAATTCGCCACAAGACTTTGATGATCCTCGCCGGCAAGAAGGCCTCGGAACTGACCAATCCCGCCGGCATGCAGACCCTGGCCAATCAGATCCGCGTCATGATCAACGCCACGCTGACCCAGGAAACGCCCAATAGCGCTCTGGAAAAGCAGGACCAGGACGAGGAAGGTCTCGTCCAGGCAGTGTTCTTCTCTTCGTTGATCGTTCAGTGATCTGAATGAGCCAGGATTTTCTCTCCCAGGAAGAAGTTGACGCCCTGCTGAAGGGCGTCTCGGGAGAAGTCGACGAAGTGCCCTCGGAAGAGGAATCCGGGGGCGTCAAGCCTTACGATCTCGGCCGGCAGGAGCGCATCGTACGCGGTCGCATGCCGACGATGGAACTCATCAACGAGCGCTTCGCCCGATATTTCCGCATCGGCCTGTTCAATTTCATGCACCGCAGTACCGAAATCTCGGTCGGTCCGGTCCGCGTCCAGAAATATAGTGATTTCATCCGCAATCTGGTGGTGCCGACCAACCTCAATCTGATCCAGATGAAGCCCTTACGCGGTACGGGTCTGGTGGTATTCGATCCGAACCTGGTGTTCTTGGTGGTCGACAACATGTTCGGCAGCGACGGTCGCTTCCATACCCGAGTCGAGGGCCGCGACTTCACCCCGACCGAGCAGCGCATCATCTCTGGCATGCTGAATGTCGTCTTCACCGAGTACGAGAAAGCCTGGAAGCCCGTATTCGAGATCGAATTCGAGTACATCCGCTCGGAGATGAACACGCAGTTCGCCAACATCGCGACCCCCTCCGAGATCGTCGTCGCCTTCACCTTCACCATCGAACTGTCGGGCAATTCGGCGGAAATGCACATCTGCCTCCCCTACTCGATGGTCGAGCCGATCCGCGACGTGCTTTACAGCACCATGCACAGCGAGCAGGCCGGCAGCGATCTGCGCTGGACCGGCATGTTGCGGCGTCAGCTGATGGCAGCAGAAGTGGAACTGGTCGCCCCGCTGGCCGACACGCAAATCACACTCGGCCACGTCGCCGAATTAAAGGTGGGCGATATCGTCCCACTCGACATCGGGGAACAGGTAACGGTGAAGGTCGATGGCATTCCCCTGCTGGAATGTCGTTACGGCATCAACAATGGGCAATATGCACTGAAGATTGAACAATTCGTGGCCGTTGAAGAGGCCATAGACTAGAGGTCAGCATGAGCGATCAAGTAAAAGACGACGATTGGGCGGCAGCCATGGGGGAACAAGCGGCGGCTGAAGGCGGTGCCACGGATGACTGGGCAGCCGCGATGGGCGAACACGCCGCTGCGGAAAAAGCCAAAGTCCAGCCGGCCACCAGGCTGTTTGAAAATTTTTCGGGCAACGCCGCTTCACCCAATGCCAACAAGGGTTTCGAACTGATCCTCGACATTCCGGTCAGTCTGACCGTAGAACTGGGGCGCACGAAAATTTCCATCCGCAACCTGCTGCAACTTGCACATGGTTCGGTGGTCGAACTCGACGGCCTCGCCGGCGAGCCGATGGACGTACTGGTCAACGGCACCCTGATCGCCCAGGGCGAGGTGGTGGTGGTCAATGACAAGTTCGGCATCCGCCTCACCGACATCATCACGCCGCAGGAGCGCTTGCGCAAATTGAATAAGTAACTTTAGCGGCGCTTTTCCCCTTTAATTCAACCTTCGTCGCACCCGACGAAGCATAAGCTCCGTGGTCATGTCGCCACGACTTGCTTTGCACGCCCTCCTCCTCATGTCTCCAGCCGCACTGGCCGCAGAAGTCGGCGCTGGCGGGATGGCACCCGATCTGGGCAGCAGCGCCCTGCAGATGGTCTTTGGCCTCGTCGTCGTGCTGGCACTGTTGCTTGGTGCCTTATGGCTACTCAAGCGCATCAACCAGCCGCGCGGATCACTCGCCGGCCTGATGCGCGTTGTCGCCGGCGTCGCCGTCGGGCCACGCGAACGCGTCGTCATCCTTGAACTCGGCAACAGCTGGCTGGTGCTGGGGGTCGCCCCCGGACAAGTCAGCACGCTGGCCGAAATCCCGCGCCAGGAGTTCGCTGCTCCGCCGCCTGCCAGCGATTTCCTCGGCCAGTTCGCCGAACGTCTGCGACGCAATGCGTAGGGTGTTACCCGGCGGTGTCTTGCTGGCGCCAACTTTGGCGCTCGCCCAGGCCATGCCGGCCATTACCAGCACGCCTGCCGCAGGCGGAGGCACACAATGGTCGCTGTCTATCCAGACGTTGTTGCTGATCACCTCTCTGAGCTTTCTGCCCGCCATCATCCTGATGATGACGAGCTTCACGCGCATCATCATCGTGTTCTCGCTGCTGCGCCACGCCCTCGGCACCCAGACCTCGCCACCCAATCAGGTGTTGGTCGGTCTGGCCCTGTTCCTCACTTTCTTCATCATGGCGCCGGTGGGCGACAAGATATATACCGAAGCCTACTTGCCCCTGACCGAAAACAAGATCAGTTTCCAGCAGGCGATCGATCGCGGCGCGATCCCGTTGCGCGGCTTTATGCTCAAGCAGACGCGCGACGCCGATCTCGCCCTGTTTACCAAGATTTCGCAGTCGCCAGCGCCGGAAAAAGTCGATGACGTACCGATGCGGGTGCTGATTCCCGCCTTTGTCACTTCAGAGCTGAAAACCGCCTTCCAGATCGGCTTCATCATTTTCATCCCCTTCCTGATCATCGACATGGTAGTTGCCTCCGTGCTGATGTCGATGGGCATGATGATGATGTCCCCCGTCATCGTCGCCCTGCCGTTCAAGATCATGCTCTTCGTGCTGGTCGATGGCTGGCAGCTGGTGGTCGGTTCGCTGGTGGCGAGCTTCGCCTGAGGAGATACCTTCCATGACCCCCACCACCGTCATCGAAATCGGCCGCCAGGCCGTCGAAGTCACCTTGCTGGTATCTGCACCTCTGTTCATCGCCGCGCTGGTGACCGGCCTGTTGATCTCGGTCTTCCAGGCGGCCACGCAGATCAACGAGGCGACGCTCTCCTTCGTGCCCAAGTTGATCGTCGTGTTCATTACCCTGATCGTTGCCGGGCCTTGGATGATCACGCTGCTGACCGACTACATGCAGCGCCTCTACAGTTCGATTCCCGGCATCATCGGCTGATCGCTCCCGATGCTGTCCTTCACCAGCGCACAGCTCGATGCTTGGATCACGGCATTCATCTTCCCTATGGCGCGCATTCTGGCGCTGTTTGCCAGTGCGCCCATCTTCAACAATGCCGCCACACCACGCACCATCCGCCTGCTGGTCGGGCTGATCATAACCATCGCTATCGTGCCGGTACTGCCGCCGATGCCGGCGGTATCGCCAGGCTCATGGGTTGGTCTGGCAATTCTGGCGCAGCAGATATTGATTGGCGTCCTGCTGGGTTTCACGCTACGCATCGTCTTCGCCGCCATCGACGTGGCGGGCGAATTGATCGGCATGCAGATGAGCCTGTCTTTCGCCGTGCTCTACGACCCGCAGAATGCCGGTCAGACCCCCGTCCTCTCTGAGTTCCTCGGCATGCTCACCACGCTGATCTTCCTGGCCATGAATGGTCATCTGCTGGTCATTTCGGTACTGGCCGATAGTTTCCATCTGTTACCAGTTGTAGCAACACCTTTTAGCGCAGGCGGCTTCACCAGCCTGATGGCCTGGTCGTCCACTTTGTTCTCGGCCGGACTACTATTGGCCCTGCCGTTGATCACAGCGCTGCTGATCGCCAACCTTGGGATGGGCGTACTGGCACGCGTTGCGCCACAACTCAACATCTTCGCGGTCGGCTTCCCGGTTACCCTAATGTCCGGGTTCGTCGTGTTGATGTTTTCGATTCCCTACTTTGGGGCAGCAATGGAAAAATTGTTCTATCAATCTTTCCGAGCCATGGCCACCGTGATGCGGGCAGCCGGCGGAATCTGATCAGCCTGACTTCCGGAGTAGCCTGATCACGCCCTCAGCGGTGCGCTGGGAACCTATCACCGAGGAATCCATGCTTTCGGAGTACTCGACGACCTCATAGGAACCGAAGCCGCCGGCGCGCATCAGTTCTTTGGCGCGACGATGAAAAATCTGGCGAGCTTCACCGGCACCTCCGGCGTAATAGCGCTTCATCGATAGTTGAAAATGGATGGTGTTTTCCGGAAAGCGTGCTTCCTGGATTTCCCAGTTCGGCGAATACGGATCAAGTACCAAGTAAGCCATGGCCGTCCATGCCATCCAGTAAACCGGTTTATCCAGCGGGTACATCGTCGCATTGACCAGCTTCTCCGTATACCCGCCGGGGGAAACATAGGTATCCGAGTTCGGGCTACTGGAACAACCTGCCAGCAAAGCTAGAGCAATGGCAAGGACAAAAAGTCGGTGGTGGCGGGACGGCATCATCCGATGTAATCGAACAGGCTAAGCTGGGATATCTTGCTGAAGGACTGTTGGGCGGCCTCCAGTTCCATCTGTTGGCGGGTCAACTTGGTGATCGCCTCGGCGTAGTCAAGGTCTTGCAGACGAGAGAGCGTATCTTCGAACTGGATATTTAGGTCCTCGCCCACGGCATCAAGACTGTCCACTTCAGACAGGTGCGTACCGAAAATTGCACGCGCGGCAAGAATGCTGTCCTCTGCCCGGTTCAGACTGGCAAGGGTCGATCCCAACTCGTTCTGAAAATGGACATTACCCATCGTTTCAACCGGCTTGCCGCTTTCAAGCAACTTGATCGTTTTGGCCAGAGTCTCGAAGATGCTCTGGCTCTGGCTCGCCTGAACTTTGAATGCGTCTCCACTGGCGGGCGTTCCGGTAATTGTCACACTGATGCCAAAATCAGTGATCGTGTCTGCCCCATAGTCCACGGCGAGGCCACTGAACGGAATGGCGTTGCCGGATGTAAATACGTGGGTAAAGGTATTCCCTGTGCCACCTGCTGTCGATGCCCCGTCAGTGAAGAGCGATTTTTCCGTTTCAGCGTCGACAAGGTCGTAGTAAGTCGTCTTCGGAGTGCCAGTCGAATTCGGATCCTGCCAGAAGCGTACCTCAAGGTTGCGCGAATTCGCCGGGGAATTCCATTTGGCCTGATCAAGGATATCGCCCGCACCGATGATGCCGCTGCCTGTGTTATAGGCTGTTGCAGTTTTCGCCGCAGTAACGAAATAGCCGTTGCCGGTGTACTCCTGGCTCGCCTTGATGGTGAAAGTATCACCGCCAGCGGGAATGCCTGAAATCGTGACGTTCGCGCCAAAATCGAAAGCAACCTGGCCGGTACCACCACCCACGCTGGAAAGGTCGATCGTCGTCGGCGAAGAAGAATAGCTGTGCGTGTAAGTATTACCTGCACCACCCGTTGCGGAAGCAGTATTTGTGAACAGACTATTGCCCGTGGTCGCATCGACCAAATCGTAGAAGGTTCGACCTGCGGCGGCGGCGATACCGGCTGTGGCAGCAGGGGTACCGAAAACACGGACCAACCCGCCATTTCCCGCACCCATTGCTATCGATGAGCTTGCGCCGGTGGAATTCGACGTCACCACCAGTTTTCCGTCGGCATCCAGTGTAACGGTGGCCGTTCCCGGATCAGCCGGCAATGCGCCATCGATGGCATTTTGCACCGCTGTTTGTATTTGCGCAGTTGTCGTATAGGTTCCTGGTGCAATGGTTGCGGTTTGGGCTGCGCCGCCATCGATCGTTATGGTGAAGGTATCGCCCGTTCCTGCACTCACCATCAACGGCAAGGTTGGCGAAATGGAGCCAGCCGCCTGCCCGGCCGTAGCGACGGTTCCTTGCGTATCGACCCAGAACCGCATTTCGAGATCGCCGCTGTTCGCTGACTGGCTCCACTTGAAGGGATCGGAGACCACGCCGGTACCAATCCTGGCACGCGCACCATTCCCGACAATCTCGCTCTCCGAAACAGTTAGTGCCGAGGCAGCGCGGGTGATGGAAAAGCTATCACCGTTCGTCGGAATTCCAGTGAAGACAACGCTGGCACCATAGTCGAAGGCTAGTGGGCCTGCCGAATTGAGAACGAAGGGTGTACCGCTGGCATAAGCATGGGTATAGGTGTTGCCCGTGCCGCCGGTTTTCGATGCCGTGCCGGTAAAGAGGCTGTTGCCGCTGCCATTGACCAAGTCATAATACGTTGTACCGGCTGCGCCGGCTGCGCCTGCCGCCGCTGTGGGTACGCCACCCATCAGGGCAGTCAATGGCGTTCCGGTGACATTCAAGAATGCCAACGTGGATCCGGTTCCGGCAGTGGCCGAGGTAAAACTCAACTGCCCTCGGGTATCGAGATTCACGGTCCCGGCCGTACCGATCGCCGTCTGGATCGCCGTCACGATTGCATCGGCATCGGCAAAACTTGCTGGGGGATTGAGCGTCACGGTCACGGGAGCAGCGCCATCAATCGCCACGGAAAACTGGTCACCGGCAGTAAAAGAATATGGATATACCAATGCTGAAAGATCTACAGTTCCAGCACGTTGTGCCGCACTTGACGCATTGCCACCCGCCGTATCCGTCCAGAATTTCAGCTTAAAACTGCCGGTCGTCGTTGGGGTGCCTGCCAATGCCGAGGTTCCCTCGAAGGTGATGTGCGCAGCATTGGCACTCTTTTCATTTTGTGTACCTGTGGCAAACACGCCATTGCCATTCTGGATACGCATGAAGATGTCGTTGCCCGACTGGCTGATCGCCATCTGACGGGCATTCGACACTTGCAAGGCACGCAAACCGTCGTCACCGATGTAGCTGACGCCATCCTCCACACTACCGGCAAACGGGTTGTTGCCAACCTGGAAACCGCCAAACAGGCTGTTGCCGATACCATCCTTGGCATTGGCGATCGCCAGTAGCTCATCGAAACGCTGGCGCAATTCGAGCGCAACACTGCGCCGATTCTGCGCCGTGAGGGCGGCATCTCCGGCCTGCACAGTCAGTTCGCGTACCCGCCCAAGTAAATCGGTAGCTGATTGGAGTTGCGCTTCGGCCAAACCGACCGCACTCTTTACATTGTCGCGAGTCACCTCTTGGGCTTTGTTGGAAGCGATCGATTGCGTCACCTCCAGTGCCCGGGCTGCCGCAACCGGATCGTCCGAAGGCGCCAGAATGCGCCGGCCGGTTGAAAGCTGCTGCTGGGTACGCAACAGCGTACTGGTACGGTTCTGAATGCTGGCCAGGCCGCTGTCGTAAATCATTCCGGTGCTTACACGCATGATGCTCTCCCCTGGCCGCGCGCTTAGCGAGCAATCGCCAGAATATCGTCAAAGAGGGTGCTGGCGACAGTCATCATTTTCGCCGCGGCCTGGTAGGCCTGCTGATAGCGCAGCAGGTTGGCCGCTTCCTCGTCAAGATTGACTCCCGATGCGCTTTGCATCGCATCCGTCCACTGCGTCACCAGATTTTGCTGCGCTTCCAGTGTTACGGAAATTTCACGCGCCTTGTTGCCGACCTCACTGACCATCTGGGTGTAGGAAGCCTGGAAAGTAGCTGTTCCTTCACCCATGGTGTTGGCGGTCTGTAAAGAGGCAATGGCTAGCAGATTGCGCGCATCCCCCACACCGGAGGGATTCGGCCCGACCATGAAACGGTCACCCTCAACCGGCGCGCCAGTCACTTTAAAACTCACCCCATTGAATTCGAGCGTACCGTTGGCAACGAAATCTACGTAATCATTGGCCGAACCATCCGTCGGATCCATTAAAAACTCTTCGACCGTACCATCCGGTCGGGTCAGTGTCACGCGACTGCCTGCGGGGAAACCTTCCAGCCTTGCGGGCAAACCTGCCACGCTATCGGCCTGACGATAAATAAGGCTGACATTCTTGACCGGCAGGCTGGTGCTTTGCGTCACAAGGGCAGGTTCCAGAACGGCGGCGCTGGTCACCGTCGGTTCGCTCGCTGCCAGCGCAGTCACTCCCCCTGCCAGACCAGAGGTAACCTGGAGTTGTCCAGTGGCGTTGATGGTGACAGCCACATCCGCAGGATTGGGTGACGCAGGTGTAGCAGCATTGATGGCCGCCTGCAATGCCGCTGCCAATGCGGCGGGAGTGTAGGTTGTCGAGGCAGGCAGTGAAACACTGACGGAATCTGTGCCATCGACGGCAATGCGAAATGCCACCCCCCCAGCCGCGGTTGTAATGCTACCGGGCAGAACGATGCTACCCGTTAGCATGGCATTGCCGGTTGCCAGAGGCGTCGCGGTATTCGATGCCGTCGGCAACCCCAGCAGACTCGAAATCGTGTTCGGCGTCGCGCTACCGCTATCCCGCGTATCGATGACGAAAACATCGCCATTATTTGGCGATCCTGAAATACTGAAGGCCTTGCCGGCAATGCTGTAGCTGACAGTTGCCGTAAATGGCACGCGCGTATCGGGCCCGCTGATATCGAAAGCCTGTGTGCCAACCATGACACGACTGCCTACCGGGAAACCGATCAAACTATTGCTCGATGCCTCATAGCGCACCGTGAAGGGTGCCGCCAGAGCGGTATTGTTGGAAACGACCGCACCGTTGCTGATGGCACCCGTCCCCCCATTGGTACTCGCCGCACTGGTCCGTACGGCCATTGCCGCGGCAATCGAACGCGGGTCGGCGATCGCGAGCTCGAGGTCGCGGGCGGCATAGCGTGTCGGTCGTATCAGAAAACTGTCGCCGACCGACATGGCGCCGGTTGCTGACAGATCAAAGCCTTGTGGAGCGGCCTGCTTCATCAGGTCATCGAGGGCGAGTTGCTCGGTTGCACCGACCCCCGTCCAGCTTTCACCATCGGAAAGGCGCAGCAGCATCAACTGATTTGCTCCGACCATCTCCAGCCGGTAATCGCTAGTATTCTGGGTTTGCAAGTTGGAGCCGCTGGAAGTGACGATGGCCGAACCAGGATTGTTGTTAAGCGCCATCACGCGATCTTGTGGCGCGGCACTGGGCTTGATGAGGAAGGTATCGGGATTCGTTGCGGTACCGGCAAAACTGCCGCCCGTCACATCGATGGCAATCCCATCCACCGTGATCGGCATGCTCTGGTAGCTGGTTTTCGTGTTGTCGGCAAGCCGCGTCAAGTTAAACTGCGTGCCATCCCATTCCAGCCGGTAATCGCTTTCGATCATGCTCGCGGTCACGCGTGCATAACCGTTATTCGTGGGAGCCCCGAGCACACTAGGTTGAATATCCTTGAAAAAGCCCCCCCCTGGCAAACCTTGCAAATCCTGACCAAGGCGGTGTTGCTCGTTCACGGTGCTGGCAATCGCCATCGCCACGCGCCCAAGGCTGTTCTGTGCCTGATCAAGCGTTTCCGAGCGGAATTGCAGGAGCCCGCCAAGACTGCCCCCACTGACCAGTGACTCGGGCAGGGAAATCGTCTGCCCATTGGGAGAGACCAGCCCGACTTCGATCTGGGTGAGATCCTCGGCCGATGCCTGTGCCTTCAGTTGATAGGTTTGCGTACCCACGACCAGCGGCTGGCCGGTACCAAAGAACATGTTGTAACTGCCATCGCTTTCGACCTGGACAGTAATGTTGATTTCCTTGCTCAGATCGTTGATGAGCTGGTCACGCTGGTCATAGAGATCATTGGCCGGCTGGCTAGGACCCGCCGCTTGAGCAATGATGATGCGTTGATTGATTTCGGCAACCTGTTGAACCATCGAGTTGATGGTCGTCACCTCGGTCATGATTTCAGTGTTGACGCCATTCCGCATCGAAGTCAGTTGCTGGTCGACCGCCTGGAAACGTGCTGCGAGTGACTGAGCAGAAGACAGCATCGCCTGACGGGCCGGAATCGAACTTGGCGTCGAAGCCAAATCGGAAATGGCAGAGAAGAACTCCTGCAAGGTCGGGGATACGCCAGCAGTCGAATCGGCTAGCAGGTTGTCGATCTGGGAAATCTGGTTGCTATAGTTATCCAGTTCGGCAACATTGGTTTCCGCTGTCCTTACCTGGTTAGCCAGTACTTCGTTGTAGACACGTCGGACTGTGAGGACATTCGATCCAGTGCCCAGGAAACCTGACCCGGTGAGCACCGGCGCGTTGTTGCTCTGGACGATGTACTGGCGGTTATAGCCTTCCGTCGATGCATTGGCGATGTTGTGCCCGGTCGTCAGGAGACCCATCTGGGCCGTGTTGAGGCCGGAAACGCTAATATTGAAAAAACCGCTTGCCATGCTAACCCCAATTGAGTGTGTAACTTAACGGCAGGTACTGCCGGGGATTGAACCTCAAGGGGATAAAAGCAATGCGCGTGCCACAACTTAAATAGTCGGCGCTGGTGGGACGACAATTTCGGGGTTTGGATCAGCCGATCAGGGCCTGGCGCAAGGTGGGGCCGCTAATGATGCGTTCCAGTTTGGAGGCATAGGCCGGATCGGTGGCATAGCCAGCCCGCTGCAAACCTCGGGCGAAAGTCCCCGGATCGCGACTGCCGAGCACTTCCCCATAGCGGGGCGAGCCCGCCAGCAATTGGGCGTAGTCTTGGAAGGATTCGGCATACGAGCCGTAGGCGCGGAAACGCTCGACGCGTTTCTCCGCAACCCCATTCACGTACTCAGTCGTGGTTGTTTCAACCACGCGTCCTGACCAATTGCTACCGGCCTTGATGCCGAACACGTTGAAGCTCGGGACACCGTCCGCAGAACGGGGTTCAGACCGTCCCCACCCACTCTCAAGTGCGGCGTGGGCGACCAGAAAGTCGGCGGGAATCCCGGTTTGCTCGCTTGCTGCCAGGGCGTAAGGAAGCGTTGCGCTCGCAAATGCCTCTGCCTGATTTTCCACCGCAGAAACAGGTACTGCTGACTGCATCGGACTGCCCTGGAGCGGGAACCCCGGCGCCAAGTTTTGATTCGGCAAGGGTAGGCTCCGCTGTCCCGGATTGATGGGGAGGCTACGCAGCAAGGGTTCGAGAGGAATACCTTTGCTGTTATCCAGTGCAGTCACTTCAGGGCGCGACAATTGCTTTTCGATGATGGCCGCCAGCCCGGTGCCACCCTTGGCAGCCATGGTCTGGGCGAGTTGCGAGTCGAGCAACTCCTGATAGAAGCGTGACTGGTCGCTGTCCATCATGCTTTCTTGCGGCGCGGCTGCGCGCATCGACTTCAGGACCATTTGCAGGAACACCGCCTCGAATTGCTGGGCGGCAGCCTTTAGCGCCTGGGGATCGTCCTTGCGCAACGCCCCCTTCAGCTTAGCAAGCGACTGAGTGTCAAAAACGGAAGGCATTGGCGTAGCTGAAGTCATGTGCGCGGAGCTTGCCTCTGCTGCTGCGACGACGATCCGCGAATTATCGCGGCAAAACCTGCCGATTTCTGCCGCTAGATGATTTCCAGTTCGGCACGCAGGGAACCCGACATCTTCATTGCCTGCAGGATGGCGATGAGATCCTGGGGATTGGTACCGATGGCATTGAGTGCCTTGACCACGTCACTCAAACTGACACCGGCGGGGAGGTTGATTAACGCACCGCTTTCCTGATTCACAGCGAGTTCGGCATTGGTAAGGCGTGTCGTCTTCCCGCTGGACAGTGCGCCCGGCTGGCTGACTTGGTTATCGGCCGTCACCGAGACGGAAAGATTGCCATGTGCAACCGCACAGACATCAATGGTCACAGCTTGATTCATCACCACCGAACCGGTACGCGCATTGATGATTACCTTTGCCGGCATCTGCATCGGGGTCACGATCAGATTCTCGACCGCACCAAGGAACGCCACATGATCTTCCAGATTGGCTGGCAACCTGACCTGCACCTGCCGGCCGTCGGCGGCGGTCGCGGTCCCCTGCCCCATCGCCTTGTTGATCGCATCCACCATACGCTTGGCCGTGCCAAAGTCAGTACGGCGCAATTCGAAACTGGCATTACCGCTGACGCCGATCGACATCGGTACCTCACGTTCCACCGTGGCGCCGTTGGCGATACGTCCGACGGCCAGATGGTTGATCGTGGTTTTCGAGCCACCCGCCAAAGCCCCTGCTCCACTCACCACCAAGTTGCCTTGAGCCATGGCGTAGATGTTGCCGTCCGCACCCTTGAGCGGGGTCATCACCAGCGTACCCCCACGCAGGGACTTGGCGCTACCGATGGAAGAAACCGTCACGTCGATCGGTTGGCCAATGCGAGCAAAGGCGGCCAGTTCGGCCGTCACCATCACGGAAGCGGCATTTTTGAACTGCATGGTCTGACCTGGGGGAAGCGAGACACCCATGCGCGACAGCATGTTGACCATGCTCTGCGAGGTAAAGGGCATGTTTTCGCCGGTGCCGTCCAGGCCGACAACGATGCCGTAACCCACCAGTTGGTTGCTCCGTACCCCGGCGATCGAAGCGATTTCCTTGATGCGCTCGGCGCGCACAGCATCGCTGACCAGAAGGGCTGCGAACAGCCACATCATGCCGATGAGGAATTTATGCACGGCGCTCATGATCGTCTCGCGTCAAAGTGGTAGGAAAGTCAGGAAGAAGCGGCCAAGCCAGCCCATGACCTGAGCAGTATCGATAAAGCCATTAGCCTTGTATTCGATGCGGGCATCGGCCACCTGGGTTGATTGCACGGTATTGCTGGCGGTGATGGTGTTCGGATTGACCACGCCGGAGAAGCGGATGAACTCTTCACCTTCCTTGAGACCGATTTGCTTTTCGCCCGATACCAGCAGATTGCCATTCGGATAGATCTCGATAACGGTAACAGTGAGGGTACCGGTGAAGTTATTCTCTGACTTGTTCTCGCCCTTGCCCGAGAAGGTTGTCTCGCTGTTGGCGGCCATCGATGCACCCTGCAAGCTCTTCAAAGGCAATCCGGTTATCGTTGGAATCCCCAGGGTACGATCATCGGAGCGCTCGGCCTTGGTATCGGATTTCTTGGCTGCTGCGGTTTTTTCGGCAATGTTGATGGTGATGGTGTCACCGACAAAGCGTGCCCGGCGATCCTCGAACAGCGGTCGTGCAGTCGCAACGTTGAAGATGCTGCCATTGGCCGGTGCCGTTGCCGAACGTACTTCAGGACGCATGGTCATGGGCTGATGCACCGCCGTCGGCGGCGGCGTCGTCACGCAAGCAGCCAGCAGGACGGCAGCAAGCAGGATCAGGCTATGGAGGGGTTTCATGATGACTCTCACAGTTGGGTCAGGCGGCCGAGCATCGCATCCGATGTGGTCACCGCCTTGGAGTTGAGTTCGTAGGCCCGCTGGGTCTGGATCATCGTCACCAGTTCCTCGGCGACATTCACATTGGAGGTTTCGACCATGCCCTGGTTGAGCAGACCGGAACCATTGAGGCCCGGCTCGTTCGGCGTCGGCGCACCGCTGGACGCCGTTTCGATATATAGATTCTCGCCTACGCTCTGCAGGCCACCATTGTTGATAAAGGTAGCAAGTTGAATGTTGCCGACCTGGGTGGGCGTCGTCGTTCCTGGCTGACTCACCGAGACAATGCCGTCGCGGCTGATCGTGATTCTGACTGCATCCTGGGGAATGGTGATCGGCGGCGAAAGCAGATAACCGCTCGAGGTCACCATCTGGCCGGTACTGTCGCGCTGGAAGGCCCCGTCGCGGGTGAAGGCCAAGGTACCATCAGGCATCTGGATCTGGAAGAAACCCTGGCCGTTGATAGCAATGTCGAGCGGGTTGTCGGTGCGTTGCAGGTTGCCCTGGGTATGGATATGTTCAGTCGCTACCGGTCGGACCCCAACGCCAAGCATCAGGCCTGAGGGAATTTGCGTCTGCTGCGTCGACTGGGCGCCAGGCTGGCGCATGTTCTGATAGAGAAGATCCTCGAACACCGCGCGCTGGCGCTTGAAACCGTTGGTGCTGACGTTGGCCAGGTTGTGCGAGATGACGTCGAGATTGGTCTGCTGGGCATCGAGGCCGGTCCTGGCAATCCAGAGGGAGCGGATCATTCAGTCATCCTTTATCAGCGGGGCGCCAGCACTTGCGTGGCGGCGCGGTCGTTGGCTTCGGCTGTGGTGATCATGCGCATCTGCATCTCGAACTGGCGCGCCAGAGAAATCATCGACACCATTTGTTCGACCGGGTTGACGTTGCTGTTTTCGAGATAGCCGGCGGCGATCTTCACCGTGTTGCTCTGTTCGGCGGGTTCGCCACTGGCGAGTCGGAACAAGCCATCTTGTCCCCGCAGCAGATCGGCGTCCGGCGGATCAACCAGTTTGATGCGGCCGACGACATTCACGGCGTTCTGCGCCCCGGTTTCCGGCACGGTGGAAATGGTGCCATCGCGCTCGATGGTCACGCGCACATTCGGCGGAATGGTGATCGGCCCGCCATCGCCCTGCACCGGAATACCGGTGTGGGTTTGCAGGATGCCATTCTCGGAGGTTTCGAAACCGCCGTTGCGTGTATAGGCTTCGGTACCGTCCGGCAGTACCAGCGCGATCCAGCCCTTGCCTTTTACTGCCACATCGTAGAGGCCACCGGTGTACATCAGCGCACCTTCGCTGAAATCGTTGTGGGTGCTGGCATCGACGGCGAAGGCGCGCGTCGGCAGGGCAGCAGGATTCCGGTTGTGCGTCTGCACCTGTACGGCGCGCAAGCGATGCTCTTCCGCGCGATAACCCTGCGTGGTGACGTTGGCCAGGTTGTGCGATACGGCGGCCTGGCGGGACAGCGTCCCGCTTGCCCCTGTCATCGCTGTGTAAAGCAGTCTGTCCATGTTGCCGTCCCGTCAGCGCCGACTTTTCATTAACGCAGGTTGACCAGTGTCTGCATTAACTGGTCCTGCGTCTTGATGGTCTGCGCGTTAGCCTGATAGGCCCGTTGCTGGGTAATCATGTTGACCAGTTCCACCGTCAGGTCAATGTTCGATTCCTCAATCGCCAACGGCTTGATCAAACCAAGGCTTCCCTGTCCCGGCGTACCCGGAATCGGCTGGCCGGACTCTGACGTTTCGCCCCAGACGTTGTTGCCAAGGGAAGTCAGGCCGTTGACGTTGTTGAAATTGACCAGCACGATCTGGCCATGATTGCGGGTCTTGCCGTTCGAATAGTTGCCCTGCACCGTCCCGTCCGTCGAGACAGACAGGCCGGTCAGCCGCCCGGAGGTATAACCGTCCTGGAGCAATTGATTGACGCCGAAGTTGATGCCGTACTGGCTGCTGCCGGTGAAGTCCAGAGTGAAGGCCATCGGGTTGGTTGCGCCTGTTGCCGGATCGAAGCTCAGGCTCAATGGCATCGCAGTCGACAAGGCACCCGTCGTATCGAAGGAAAGAATCGTCGGGGTAGGAACGATCGAGGTCGTCGCCGCGACGCCGGCTGTAGCCGTCGGCGTGGCGGAACCGAAAACATTCGCCACGGAAAGTGTTCCCGCGGCAACCGTGACACTCGAACTGCCGCCCGTCGAGGCGGATGTCAATACAATTGAGCCTGTCGCACCAGACGCGGTTGCCACGGCACTACCGAATGCAGCGACGATTCGGCTATTAATTTCAGTCGCAAGTTCAGTCGCGTCATATGCTGCTCCTGCACCAGCAGTCGTCGAATCTCGGATTGTGATCGCCTGCGTGACACCATCGACGGTCAGGCTCAGTGTTCCGCCAGCATCGACGGAGGCTGTCGGCGAGGTGTAGGTCGAGCCCGTCAATGTTCCGGAAGTTGCCGTCGAGGTTTTTGTCGTACCGGTAAAGGTGCCATCCAGCGCGGTATATAGCTGCCAAGTGTTCTCGTTTCCTGTCTTGGCAAAATACATCGTCAGGTTATGCGGGTTGCCGATAGAGTCGTAAACGGTTTGCGCCGTCGAACCGGTATAGCTCAGCGTATTCGTGGAACTGAAGTTATCCGCCCCGCTCGCCGCCACAGGCGCACCTAGCAGGTTGACCAGACCGTCACCTCCCGCCTGTGTCACCGTGGAACCGGTTCCCTGGCTGCCCTGTGTCCCGGAGCTCAGTGATGAAACGACCAAGGCACCCGAAGTGTTGACCGTGACGTTCACCAAGGCATTCGCCGCCACAAGGGTCGGATTGCTGTTGATTGCTGTTTTCAGGGCAATTGCCAGATCCCCTCGCGAAGCATACGTGGCAACCGGTACATCGATGGTTGCTGGTCCTGCACCATCGACGCTCAAGGTAAGCGTATTGTTGGCGGCAGTAATCACCAGTGTTCCCGGTGCGGCACTGCCGGTCAAGGTTCCGCTGGTCATCGCGGTCGGCGGTACAGCCCGCGAATCCAGGTTGACCAAGACATTGCTTTCAGACGTGGCGTTTGGTTCGATGTTGGTGGTGGAAAGTCGCAGATCCACAAAATCACCAGGAACAATTGCGCCGGTATCGTCCGCCCCATAGCCGGTCACGCGCAATCCTCCTGAATTCACCATATAGCCATCCTTGTCCAAGGAGAACTGGCCATTCCGGCTATATGCCGGCGTACCAGCATCGGACAGCCGATAAAAACCGCTACCGTTGATCGCCATGTCCAGCGAGTTATTCGTCGTGGTGATGTTGCCCTGGGTAAATAGTTGGGCAATTTTGGGTGCGGAGGCACCGATACCGATCTGACCGGCACCGCCCCCCCCCAGTGCAGCGGCATACACGTCGGCGAACTGTACCTGGGAGGACTTGAAGCCCACCGTGCTGGAGTTCGCGATGTTGTTGCCAATGGCGTCAAGTGCCTTGGAAGATACGTTGAGGCCGCTCAATCCTTGCTGAAAACCCATTTTCTTCTCCTATCCTGCTGGTCAGACTGACTTAGACAATGCCCTTGATATCATCCAGTGCATAAACCGCACCACCTGCTTCGACACTCATCGTTGTGCCGGTCCGGATCACACCGGATACCTGTGCTACAGAAAGGACAGTCGCGCTCACATCCTTCTTGGCATACTTTGCCGATACTGCGACCGTATATTTGCCATCCGCAACCTGCTGGCCGTTATCGGCCTTGCCATCCCACCGCACCAGTTGAACACCACTGGGCATGTCGCCCAATTGAAGGGTGCGTACTACCAGTCCGTTGCCGTCCTTGATGGTGGCAGTCACCTCGTCGGCCGGCCCGGCCAACTCGATGCCGAAGCCGCTTCTCCCCTCGGCAACCTGCATGCTGTTACCCGGAACCAGCACACCTCGTCCAACTAAGGAGGCAGCCTGCAAACCCTGCGCCGACTGTGAATCGTTGAGCAGAGTCTGCATGGTCTTGTTGAGGCGCTCGATGCCATCCACGGTGCTGATCTGCGCCAGCTGCGAGGTCATCTCTGCACTATCCATGGGAGCGGTCGGGTCCTGATTCTTGAGCTGTGCGGTCAAGAGGGTCAGAAAACGGTTTTGTATGTTGGCTGTGGCCGATTCACTTTCGCGCGTGACATTGAGCGCGGCATAGATATCGGCGGAAGGATTATTACTGGTTACGGTTGAGGTGGCCATGATTTGCTCCGGTTATTGTCCGATTGCCAAGGTTTTCATCATCAAGGTCTTGGCGGTATTCATCACTTCGGCGTTGGTCTGGTAGGCACGCGAGGCAGAGATCATGTTGACCATCTCCTCGACAACATTTACGTTAGGCATCGACACATAGCCCTTCTCGTCCGCAGCGGGATTGGCCGGTTCGTACTGCATGCGCAATGGCGTGGCGCTATCGACCACCTCGGTGACACGCACGCCCATGCCGCCGCCCTCGACCGGTGCGGCCTTGAATACCACTTGCTTGGAGCGGTAGGGTTGGCCATCGGCGCCAGTCACACTATCGGCGTTGGCCAGGTTGCTCGCCACGGCGTTGAGGCGGGCCGACTGGGCCGTAAGGGCCGAACCAGCGATGGAAAAGATGCTAAGGTCGCTCATGGTCTAGCCCTTATTGGCCCTGAATAGCCGATTGCATGGTGCGAAAACGGCCGTTGATGAAGGTAATCAGCGCCTCGATCTGCACTGCGTTTTCAGCGAAGGACGACCGTTCGACATCCATGTTCACCGTATTGCCATCGACTGCACCTTGGTATTCAGCCCTGTATTTGAGGGCAGCACCGTAGGGGCCGACGCCCTCGCTGGCGAGGTGACCGACCTGAGTCCGCGCCAGTAACATGGCCGAGGCTGAATCGGCACCCACCATACCCAAAGTCGCGCCTAGAGCCGACTTGAAGTCAATGTCGCGTGCCTTGAAATAGGGGGTATCGCCATTGGCGATATTCGATGCCAGCAGTTCCTGCCGATAGCTTCGCAGCCCGAGAGCGGTCTGAAGGGGGCGCAAGTCTTGTTGGAGACGATCAAGCATGATTACAAAGCGGCTATAGTAATTATCGACACTGTCGTTATGCACTAAACGTGCCAGAATAATATTCAATTAAATCATGTTGATAAAATTACCGACAAGGCGTCCTAGCCGGCAAAACCGGCGGCAATTCTTGCCTTCGTGAAATGCGGGGCAAAAGTGCTTGTCCGCCAACGACCTTCAAGGGATGGCAAGTGCTTCAATCAGCGGATGCAACGATGGATTCCATTCCTGTTTCTGCTATTTGCTCCCTTGGCGCACACCCATCAGGATCCTGCGCCGGTCAAGAGAGCGATCGAAGCCTGGCTGGCGGTACAGACCATGGGACTGCCCGGACAAGTGAGTTACGAGATCAGCGGGCTCGATCCAAGCAATCAACTTGTACCCTGCCAATCGTTCGACGTCAGCCGTCCCAACGGCGGCCAATCGTGGGGACGCACGAATGTCGTCGTCCGCTGTCTGGGCAAGGCGGGCTGGAGAGTCCATGTTCCCGTACATATCCGCATCAAGAGGGAATTCCTGATCACAGCCCGCCCCATTCCGCAGGGCCAGGTCGTCGATGCAGAGGATCTCGTCACCCAGATGGGAGATATTTCCGAACTGCCCGTCAATATCCTGGTCGATGCGACCGTCGTGGTAGGCAAAGTCGCCGCCACCTCAATCCCGGCCGGGCGGCCCCTGCGCGCCGACATGTTGAAGGCCCCGCTTGCCGTCCGCCAAGGACAAACGGTCAAGGTCATCTCGCGCGGCCCAGGATTTAGTGTTGGCAACGAAGGGCGGGCGCTCAACAATGTTCAGGAAGGCCAAGTTGCCCAAGTGCGATTGGCGACCGGCCAGATCATCAACGGTATTGCCAAAGCGAACGGCACAGTGGAAGTCAACTACTGAAACGTGTTTATAATCATGCTGGTAAAGAGATGGACGGATCTTCTATTTACTCCTCAGGTTTTCGCCCGCCGTGCCGTAAACACCACTAGTGATAGCAGAGGTTTCTGCGCTTAAAGGAAATTACCGTGAAGATCAATAACAGCATCCCTTCAGTCGCGAGTACGCCAGCGAACGGACGTAGTCGTCCTGCAGTCGCCACCCCTCAGCCTGACGAATCCGGCAGCAGGGAGCGCGTTGACATTTCCTCACTTTCTGCCCGCATGCAGGAAGTCGGCGCCGGCGAGGCCCCCGTCAATGCCGATCGGGTTGCCGAAATCAAGCAAGCGATTGTCGAGGGCCGCTTCGCGATCAACCCCGAACGCATTGCAGATGGCCTGCTGGCCAGTGTTCGCGACATGCTCGGTCGCGCTAACAAGTCCGCCTGATTGACCCCGGTGGTCTCTCCCGCAGTAGCCAACCCGATTGCGCGCTTGCACGAGGCGCTGTCTGCTGAAATCGGCACTATCCGCGAGTTCATCGATTTACTGAGGCGCGAGCAGGACTTGCTCAAGCAGGGCGAGACCGAAACCTTGCTCCCGCTGATCGAAAGCAAAAATTCGCTGGCCAATGCGCTGGCCTCCCTCGCCCAAGCCCGCGAGGCGAATCTCGCGGGCTATGGTTTCCCAAGCGGACGTGCCGGCATGGAGGCCTGGGTAGACAAAGCCGGACTGGCTGACTTGCGCCAGTCCTGGCATACCCTGCTGACGCTGGCCGCCGAAGCCCGTGAACTCAACCAACTGAGCGGCAAACTGATCGGCCTGCATATGAACCACAACCAGCAAGCCTTTGCCGCCATGATGCGTGCGACCGACCGGGCAATGACCTACGGCCCGGACGGTCAACAGCAAACGGGGCTGGGCGGGCGCATCCTCGGCACGGCCTGAAACAACTTACTGCGCCAGATCGAGTTCCTTCACCTGATCGGGCGTTCTCGATTCCATATTGATCGTCACGCGCCGGTTGCGCTGCCGCCCCTCAGAAGTGACATTGTCCTCCATGGGCCTTTGCTCGGCATAGCCGGTCGCCGTGAGTCGCTTTGGTTCAACCCCGGTCTCGATGAAGAGTCGTACCACACTGGCCGCACGCGCCCCGGAAAGTTCCCAGTTGGAGGGAAACAACGGCGTATTAATCGGCGCATTGTCGGTATGCCCTTCGACCGTGATGGGGAAATCAGTGGTGGCAAGAACCTGGCCGACAGCGGTCAGGACACGTATGGCAGGAACTTGAAGACGAGCTTCACCGGATTCGAACAGGGCGCTGGCGTTAATCTCCACAGATATCCCTTGAGCCCCCTCAGTGATACGCACTTTGCCTTCCTTGACCAGCGGCGCCAACACCTCTTTGATATCCTTGGCCTTCCTGCGCAGCAATTCGCGATTCTGTTCGCGTTGCAGATCCGACTTGAGATTCGAGGGCCTAGGCTTGTTAAAAGGAATCGCCGCCGGTATCGGCACATTCGGATTGACCTGTACCATTGCACCGGAGGTATTTCCTGGAATACTGCGAAAGGCCGACGAGATTGAATCCGACAGCACCCGGTATTTGCCCTCGTTCACTGATGAAATGGCGTACATCACCACGAAGAACGCGAACAGCAAGGTGATGAAATCGGCGTAGGACACCAGCCAACGCTCATGGTTTTCGTGCTCTTCCTCTTTGTGCCGCCGCGCCATGGCCTAAACGATGTAGCCCTGCATGCGGCTCTCGATGATGCGAGGATTGTCGCCATTGGCGATGCCCACCACCCCATCGACAAACATCACGCGCAAGGTTACCAGGCGGACAATATTCGTCAGGAGTTTCTTCGCCACCGGCAGGAAGATCAGGTTGGCCACCCCCACCCCATAGATGGTTGCAACGAAAGCCACGGCGATGCCGGCCCCGAGCTTGGAAGGATCGGAAAGATTCTCCATGACGTGTATCAAACCCATTACCGCGCCCAGAATGCCGATCGTCGGCGAATAGCCGCCAGCAGCCTCCCAGATTTTGGCCGACAGTTTCATCTGATCCTCGTACGCGCCGATCTCGACTTCCAGAACCTCGCGCAGCCGTTCAGGTTCGGCGCCATCGACCAGCAGCTGCAAACCCTTGCGCATGAAGGCGTCCGGCACCGACAGAATCTGCGCCTCCAGCGCCAACAGGCCTTCCTTGCGCGCCACATGGCTCCAGCGGCCGACCTGCTCGATCAAATCCTCGGGCTTCTTCGTCGGCGGTAGGAATACCCACTTACCCATCTTGAGGCCGGCCACGAACACCGGCAGCGGACTTTGCAGCATCACCGCCCCGAGGGTACCGCCGATGACAATCAGGAATGCGGTCGGCTGAACCAGGGAACCGATATGGCCGCCTTCGACTATCTGTCCGATCAAGATGGCACCGAGTCCAAGCGCGAGGCCGGCAATACTGATTATGTCCATGATTCTCAGGCAACCAGAAGTTGCGCGGATTTCGGTTTGCGACCGCGCCGCTTCGCCACTGCCGGAATCGCTGAACCATCACCGATCACAGCGACACGCAGGCGGGCAACAGCTTGGGTATGCAACTGGCAGATGCGCGATTCGGTCACGCCCATCACCTCGCCAATCTCACGCAAATTGAGGTCCTGCTCGTAGTAGAGCGCCATCATCAGCTTTTCGCGCTCAGGCAACTGGGCAATCGCCATCACCAGCGCACCGCGCATGCTGCTTTCCTCGAGGATCGCCAGCGGATCGGGGGAAACACCGGCCGCATGGTAGTCGAGATAATCGTCATCAGCCCCCGACAAATCTTCGAGGTAAACCAACTGATGGCCGCGCGCTTCCTGCAGCAGTTTCTGGTATTCCGCCAGTGGCATGTCAAGCGCCGTCGCCAGCTCACCCTCGCTGGGCTGCCGCCCATTCTCGTGTTCGAGCTTTTGCAGTACCGTTTCGACGCGGCGCATTTCCTTGCGGATGCCGCGCGGCATCCAGTCGTTCTCGCGCAGGCCATCCAGCATGGCACCGCGAATGCGTTGCACGGCATAGGTTTCGAACTGCGCCCCCGTGCCTTCCTCGAAGCGCCCCAGCGCGTCGAGCAAGCCAAGCATGCCATTCTGCACAAGATCGTCCACCATCACGCTGGCCGGCAATTTCGCCATGAGGTGATAGGCGATCCGCTTGACCAGAGGAGCATATTGATTGACGAGCCGCTCTTTTTCGAGCGTACCCTGGGCAGTATACATCGTCGGATTCGTCAGGCTCAAAGTAACACCGTGTGCATCGGCATGGCGGGTGGTTATAAGGCCTTGAAACTATAGCACCGAATCACGCCATGCCCATGCGAGCGGAGCGGTGTTGGATGGCGGCCCCATCGCACTCGGGAGGGGGCGCCGACATGCCGGCGTATTCCAGCCGAACGCCCAGGTATTCGTGGGCGACCAACCGCAGGTTGTCGAACACCGCCTGCGCTTCGTCCGCAGTGCGCGCATGGGTAATGGCGATCCGGAAACAGCCGCTGCCGTCTTCAAGCGCAAGACGCTTGATCAGTGAATAGGCGTCGATCACATCCGCCTCGCGGGCCGCTACCGCCAGCGTAACGGTCGGCTTGCCGAACAGGCGACGCAGACCGGAGGCCTGGTCGTAGTCAGACAAGTGCGGTCCCCTGCTTCTCGGCAAACGACTGTGCCGGCATGACCAGTCCGAACTCGTCCTGCTTAAGGCGATGTACCGATTCGGCTGCGGGCTGTTTGAAGGCGCGATGCAGCAGGTAATTGCGATTCGGCAGGTGCAGGTCTTCCGGTACGCGCTGACCATTCGCGACATAGGCCAGTAGCAGACCGTGGCGCACTACTACGTCGAGCGACGGTGCCAGTGAGGCGGTCTCGTCGGTCTTGGTCAGGATGCAGCCGGCCAGGTCTTCGCCGGCATAACTGCGCACCACGTCGTCGAGCGTGTCGCCACGGCTGGTCGCATTGAGCAGCAGCAGGCGTTTTACATCGCTGGCACGCATCAGCATCGCCGCCTGTTCGGCGACCATGCGGTCGCGCTGGCTCATGCCGACGGTATCGATTAGCACCATGTGCTTACCGCGCAACTCCGCCAGCGTGCGGCGCAAGTCCTCGCTGTCGCGCACCACATGCACCGGCACGCCGAGAATGCGGCCATAAATGCGCAACTGCTCGTGGGCACCGATCCGGTAACCGTCGGTGGTCAGCAGCGCCAGCTTGTCCGCACCGTAGCGCACCACGCAGCGCGCCGCGAGCTTGGCTGTCGTGGTCGTCTTGCCCACGCCGGTGGGCCCGACCAAGGCGAATACGCCGCCCCGGTCGATCAGGTCATTCTCGCTGGTCAGAGTCCGGAGGCGGCGATTGATGGCGCTGGTGAGCCATTTGCGGCCATCCTGTATCTCCAGATCCTCCGGCATGTCCTCGACGAGGCGACGCGACAGCAGACCGGAAAAGCCCGCTTCGAGCATCTCGCCCAGCAACTGGGCCTTGGCCGGCGCATGGCGCGTCATGTCGCTCCAGGCAAAACCGGCCAGTTGGCGCTCCAACAGTTTCTTGATCGTCTGCATCTCGCTCATCAGCTGCTCGACTTGCGGGTAAGCGTCGTTACTCATGCCATCAAGGCCAATCTCGCGCGCAGCCTGACCGAGCGTGGCCGCCAGCGGGTCATGCGCTGGCGCCTTGGGCGGGAGGGGACGTGGTTTGACACGCCCGCCGTTGCCGTCCTGCGGGAGCCGACTTTCAGTGAGGGCCGGCTTGGCGGCATTCACTGCTTGTTGCGACGGCTGCCAGGGTTGCCAGGGTTGGAAAGGGAGGGGGGCGCGCGCTTTGGCCGACAGGGTGACGGCGTAATCGCCCTCATCCTCGCCGGAATGAAAAGTCGGCGCTAGCCGGACGGCCTCCGGCGGATACGCGGCCGTCCGCAGTTGCGCCGGAACTGCCGGTGGATTAGCCCCGCCACCCTGGCGCGAAAGCGCATCGAGGCTGTCGGCCGACATCGCCATGATCTCGACGCCACCAGGCACAGCCTTGTTGGAGACGACAATCGCCTCCGGGCCGAGAGTCTCCTTGACCTTGCGCAGCGCGTCGCGCGCCGAATCTCCGAAGAAGCGTTTTACCGTCATGTCGTTCCCTTCATTTATCCCTGATCATAAGGCTTTGCCACCGATGATCGCCGTCACCTTGATCGTCTTCGATTCCGGAATCTCGCTATTCGCCAGCACCTTCAAATTCGTCCACGCCCTTCTCAGGAAACGTGACAGCAACCAGCGCAGTCCGCTCGGCACCAGCAGCACCGGCGCCATGCCGAGGTCTTCCTGCCGCTTGGCGGCCGCGGCAGTCTCGCGCAGCAACGTATCGGCCAGCCCGGGTTCGATGCCAGAACCATCGCCGCCGGAGTTTTGCATCGCCTGGGTGAGCAGCCGCTCCAGTCCAGGTTCGAGCGCCATCACCTGCAATTCCTGACCACTCGGGAATATCTGCTGGACAATCGCGCGGCCCAGGGCTACCCGCACCAGCGATGTCAGTTCGACCGGATCATGTGCCCGTGGGGCATTTTCGGCCAGCGTCTCGATGATGCTGCGCATGTCGCGGATATTGACGCCCTCTTCCAGCAAATTCTGTAGCACCCGTTGCACGGTGGACAACGGCAGTACCTTCGGCACCAGATCCTCGATCAACTTGGGGGCATCCTTGGCCAGATGATCGAGCAGCGCCTGCGCTTCCTGGCGACCAAGCAGCTCGGCGGCATGTGACAGGATCAAGTGGTTGAGATGCGTGGCCACCACGGTGCCAGCATCGACTACCGTGTAGCCGGTGATATGTGCCTGATCGCGCAACACCGCGTCGATCCACACCGCCGGCAGACCGAAGGCCGGGTCCTTGGTGGGCGAACCCGCCAGCGGGCCGCTGACGCGGCCGGGATTGATGGCGAGGAACATGCCGGGGAAGGCTTCGCCGGCCCCGACCTCCACACCTTTCAGCGTTATGCGGTAGCCGTTTGGCTTGAGTTCGAGGTTGTCGCGGATATGCACCGGCGCGGAAAGGAAACCAACCTCCTGAGCGAATTTCTTGCGCAAGCCGCGGATGCGCTTCAGCAACTCGCCATCCTGACCGCGATCGACCAGCGGAATCAGCCGATAACCCACTTCCAGTCCCAGCACATCGACGGGCGCCACGTCCGCCCAACTGGCTTCCTGGGATTCTTCGGGTGCGGCCATCGGTGCGGCAGGCTGCTCGGCGGCGATTGAGTCTTCCTGAGACATTTTCACCTTCCACCACGCCAGCCAACCCAGCCCGCCAGCGAGCAACAGGAAGACGAAGTGCGGCATGCCGGGGATCAGGCCCAACACGCCCAGAATGCTGGCAGCCAGCATCAGCACGACAGGATTGCCAAACAACTGGGCGGTAAAAGAGGTGGTTAGATCTTTCTCGTCATTGACGCGCGACACCACCAGGCCTGCCGCCACCGAGATGACCAGCGCGGGAATCTGCGCTACCAGGCCGTCGCCGATGGTCAGCAGGGTATAGACCTTGGCCGCCTCGCCGACCGCCATGTCATGCTGCAGCATGCCGATGATCAGCCCGCCGATGATGTTGATGACCAGGATCAGGATGCCGGCGATCGCATCGCCGCGCACGAATTTCGAGGCACCGTCCATCGAGCCGAAGAAGTCGGCTTCCTGGGCGATCTCCTTGCGGCGTTTGCGTGCCTCGTCTTCGCCGATCAGGCCGGCATTGAGGTCGGCATCGATGGCCATCTGCTTGCCGGGCATGGCGTCGAGGGTGAAGCGGGCCGACACTTCGGCGATCCGCCCCGCACCCTTGGTGATGACGACGAAGTTGATGATGGTCAGAATGATGAAGACGATGATGCCCACCGCGTAGTTGCCGCCGACCAGGAAGTGGCCGAAAGCTTCGATCACCTTGCCGGCAGCGTCCGGCCCGGTATGACCATTGAGCAACACGATCCGCGTCGAGGCCACGTTGAGCGAAAGCCGCAACAGGGTCGTCACCAGCAGTACGGTCGGAAAAATCGAGAAGTCGAGCGGCTTCAGCGTGTACAGCGCCACCAGCATCACCATGATCGACATGGCGATGTTGAAGGTGAAGAACACGTCGAGGATGAAGGTCGGCAGCGGCAACACCATCATCGACAGGATGATGATGATCAGCGCAGGCGCCGCCAGCGCCTTGAGGTTTTCCGGGCGGGCCAGGGTTTCCCAGCTGATCGTTTGGGTGGCCATCAGTCGGGACTACCCGGATCAAGGCCGTCGGGAACGTCCACCACAACGGGCGGGGGCGGGGGCAGCAGACCGGCCTTCACGCCCTCGGCCATGAAGGCATTCAGTTGGTAGATGTAGGCCATCACCTCGGCAACGGCGGTATACAGATTGGCCGGCACGGTCTCGCCGACCTCGACGTTGTGGTGCAGCGCCCGTGCGAGTGGCGGCAGCTCGAGTACCGGTACGTTGTTCTCGCTCGCCAGTTCGCGAATCTTTGCGGCGACGAGGTTCATGCCCTTGGCCACCACCTGCGGCGCGCCCATCTTCCCGCTGTCGTACTTCAGCGCGACGGCAAAGTGCGTCGGGTTGGTCACCACCACATCGGCCTTCGGCACCTCGGACATCATGCGCCTGCGGGCGATCTCGCGCTGCTGGCTGCGGATTCGGGCCTTGAGTTGCGGGTCGCCCTCCATCTCCTTGTATTCCTGCTTCAACTCTTCCTTGGTCATGCGCAGGCCCTTGTAGTAATTCCAGAGCTGGAAGGGCACATCGACCAGCGCAATCAGCGCCAGGCCAGCGACAAAACCGATGAAGGCATACATCAGAATCTTGCCGAAGGACACCAGCGCGCTTTCCAGCGGCTGGGAGATCAGCGCGAACAGGTTGTCGCGCTCGTGCATCACCACCCACCAGACGATGCCGCCCATCAGCAGCGCCTTGAGGATGCCCTTCACCATCTCGGCCAGCCCCTGCACCGAGAACATGCGCTTCAAGCCGTTCAGCGGATTGAGCTTGTCGAGATTGAACACCAAGGCCTTGGGTGAAAAATTCCACCCACCGAACAGGAAAGGCGTCAGCAGGGCAGCCGCAATCGTGGCGATGAACAACGGCACCAGCATGGTCACCGCCTCGGTTCCGAGCGTCAGCAGATTCATCCCCATCGCATGAGTATCGAAGGCTTCCTGCCGGTCGAGCGTCAGGCCCTGACGCATGATGTTTTCGGTGTGTCGGGTGAGCCAGCCCGACATCGCCCACAACCCGCCGGCCCCGGCCGCCATGACGACAAACGCCGTCAGCTCCCGCGACTGCGGGACCTGTCCTTCCTCGCGCGCCTGTTCCAGGCGCCGCGACGATGGCGATTCTGTTTTTTCGAGGTCGCTGTCTTCAGCCACGGACGGTTCTTCCAGTCATGCCGGCAATTATTGCCGGTGGGGTCGTCAGGGAACCGGGGAATAAGCGGGAATTGGCTGGTTAATCTTCGTGACGTCGTCCCGCAAGCATCGACTTTTTCAACGACCTGCGTTAATTTCGTGCGCAAAGATCGTGAAGGGAAAGTGATCGCCGCTAGCGATCTATTTGTCGCCACACGGGCAATTGCCGGGGGAGGAATCAGTGCGGCCGGGCGTCCGCGCCTGTCGATCCGGCTGATGGCGGCGTTGCTGTACCTCAAGCACGCGTTCAACCTGAGCGACGAGGAACTTGTCGAGCGGTGGGCCGAGAACGTTGTCTGGCAGTACTTCAGCGGCCAGGAGTACTACGAGCCGCGACTGCCGTGCGATGCCACGCAGATTGGGCGCTTTCGCAACGACATCGGCGAAGCCGGCGTGGAGGAACTGCTCAAGGCGACCATCGACACCGCAGTGACCGCCAAGGCCATGAGTCCGAAGGAATTCGAGCGGATCATCGTCGACAGCACGGTGCAGGAGAAGGCCATCGCCCACCCGGTGGATACCTGGACTGGCACGATCCGGCGAACGCGCCCTACGTCACCGGCCTGAACGCCGCCGACGGCGAGGTCTGTAGCCGTGTTTGGCGAGCATCTTGATCCAGCGTGGCGCGTTGCGCTGGACGACC
>JACDZI010000186.1 GCA_013426785.1 Rhodocyclaceae bacterium
GCGGGGCCCACTGAAATTTCCGGCTCATGCTGCTAACTGAGGAAAATAGGTTGATCGCCTTCCTCGCCTAGATACACACCGATTTCGGCAGCCTTGCCGAATGCCCCGCCCCATGCGGCTTTCCGAGAGGTGTGTTACTTGCGGTGTCAAAGTCAGGTCCAAGTGATTGCCGCAGCTGGTCAAGGAAATCGGCGTACATATCGACGTGCGCCAGCTCGCAGCCATGAAGCACTTCATTTCCGATCGGATTAAAAACGTCTCGGTCGAGGCCGCCAACCTGATCAACAGCGAGCTGGGCCTGGAGGTGATCGGCGCGCAGTCGCCTTACGACGCGCAACGGGCGATCCGGGGCATCCTCAAGGAACGCTCGGCTAGCCGGGCCGCCGGCATTGTCACCAACAACCTGCTGCGCGTGTATTCGTCGGCCAGTTTCGAGGCGATGCGGGCGGCGGGAGAGGCCGGCGCAGATGGACAAGGTCTGGCGCAGGAGCGGCAAGGCACACCCGCGCCTGAGCCACGCCCTCACCGATGGCCAGCGCCGGCCGTGGGACAAGCCCTTTATCCTCGGCGTGCAGGTGGTGGCCGAGCCGGAGCCGACCGGCGGCGTGCGCATGATGCACCCGCATGATCCGGCCGCGCCGGCCAAGGAAACCATCAACTGCGGCTGTGTCTGCGTGCCCAAGCCGCGTGGCTGGAAAACCACCAGGCCCGACCACCAGCCCTTTACTACCGACGAACTGGCGCGCAACCCGACGCTCAAGGCCGTGGCGGAAGGCCGCCAGGCCGGCGGGCCGACGCTCAGCGAGCTGCTGGCAGGCAATGGAAAAGTCGGCGCTGGCGGGACGGCGGACTTCGCCAGCGGCGGTAAGATGCCCGGCATGGCCTCGCCCATCCTCCCCGCCGCCACCCTTGCCAAGCTCGATGGCGACGCGCAAGCCTATGTGTTGGGGAATGCCAAAAAGACCGGCCACGAGTATCTGTATGCCTTCGACGCCGAGACCGGCAAGGTGCTGGCAAGCCGCACCGATGGGCGCGTTGACGGCGTTTCGATGCCGGACGATCTGCGCGCTGCGGCGCTGGATCGGACGCGCCGCTTGGTGATGTACCACAACCACCCGGACAGTTCGCCGTTCTCGGTCGGAGATATGGACACCTTGGCTGTGCATCTTGGTATTGCCGGCGTTACCGTCTATGGACATGACGGCTCCCTCTGGCGCGTGGCCGCCCTGGAGCGCGGCAACATCGGCAAGGCGCTGATCGCCTTCCGCGATCCCATCCGGCGCACGCTGAGCAACGACGCCGCCGCGCTGCAAGGCGACGCTCTGCAATGGGCGGTCGAGGCGGCGCGGATGCAGGCACTGGACCGCGCCGGCATCGTGCGGATGGAGACCAACATCGACTGGGCAGCCCACCCGCTGGCCGCTCAGGTTGAAAAAATGACCGGATTGCTCTACCCTGTGGCCATGAAAGCGAAAGGAAAAACGCCATGACCCTTATCCCGCGCGAACCCAACTACCTTGCCCCCTTGTCGGTGTGGGAGGCGTATCGCCGCACGGTGGCCGCTTTTCCGGTCGGCGAGCCCGGCCGCGAACTCACGCTCCAGATCGCCGACGACATGATTGCCGACCTCCAGCGCGAGGAAGCGGAAGCCCACCTGCCCATCGCCGCCTGACCTGTCGCATCAATTCGAGTTGTCAGGTCCACAAGCCGCCCCCGAAGCGGCTTTTTCTTGTGCGCCCAGCATGGGCGCGATCTTGGAGGTGAAAGTCCTCTCG
>JACDZI010000055.1 GCA_013426785.1 Rhodocyclaceae bacterium
GAGCACCGCAGCGCTGTCTAAAAAGTGAACGCCGTAGGCGATGCCGTAGCCGATGAAGAAATAGGCCAGCGTCGACACGGAAAAGTCACAGAGAATCTTGACTAGGGCGTTGATCTGGTTTTTCCGACGCACCGCGCCGAGCTCCAGAAACGCGAAGCCGGCATGCATGGCGAGGATCATGATGGCGCCGAGCAGAATGAACAGCACGTCGGCGGAAGCCTTGAAATTCACCATATTGGTGCCTAACAAGATCAAAATGGGGAGGCCATTAGCAACTATTGTTCTAGATATTTTATACTTACCAATCAATTGTTTGTGTATTTTATCGTAGACTACCGGATTCGTCTGGCGCTATCGTGGTGCATGGCATGCACGAAAACGTGCATTTCCCCGCTCAGGGTTCGTGCTGGCGGGGCAGCAATACCCACATGCGGCTGCGCTGCTTCATCCGGCCCGCCTGACTGCCGGCGTCCGCCCCGCTGCCCCAGTAAAAGTCGGCACGCACCGGGCCACGGATCGCCCCGCCGGTATCCTGCGCCAGCATCAGGCGGGTTAGCGATTCGGCGCTGTTCGGCCAGGTGCTGTCGAGCCAAACCGGGGCGCCGAGCGGCACATGGCGCGGGTCGACGGCAATCGAGCGTTCCGGCGTCAGCGGTAGGCCCAGCGCGCCAGGGGGTCCGCTGCCCGTGGCAGGCAGTTCACGGAAGAATACCAGGCTGGGGTTGGTGTTGAGCAGTTCCTGCAGGCGCTGCGGGTGGGCCGCTGCCCAAGCCTTGATGCCCTGCATCGAGGCTTCGTGGGATTGCAGTTCGCCCTGGTCGATCAGCCAGCGGCCGATCGACCGATAAGGATGACCGTTCTGATCGGCATAACCGATCCTGATCTTGCTGCCGTCATCGAGCAGAACCTGACCGGAACCCTGGATCTGCAGGAAGAAGAAATCGACCGGATCGTTCACCCACAACAGGGCGTGGGTCGACCGCAGCACTTCCTCGGCGGCCCAGTCGGCGCGGCTGAAGTAGGGCACCAGTTTGCGACCCCTATCTGTCTCAATGAGGCGTCCGCGCAGGCGCAGGTGCTTGAGCTCGGGATAAAGCGCGTCGAGTTCGACGACGATCAGGTCTGTCGGTGGGGCGAACACCGGCGTCAGGTAGGGTAGCTTCTTCTCGCGGCTGCCCTGGATCAGCGGTTCGTAGTAGCCGGTGACCAACCCTTCGCGGTCGCCGTCGGGATTGGTCAGCGCCCAGGGACGCAAATTCGCTTCGAACCACGCCATTGCCGAGCTGCCAGCGCCGACTTTTTCAGCGGCGGCGCAGGTCATCTGCCAAAGGGCACGTTTGCCGAGCGTGCTACAGGACTCGCGGAACAAAGTGAGCACCAGCGCGTGGTCGTCGTTTTCCCAGCTAGCCAGTTCACTCCAGTCGGCCGGTTGCAAGGGTTTGGCGGCCGGCTTGGCCGGCTCGACGCCGGGGCAGGGCGGGCAGGATGTGGGTGTTAGCGGAATGGTGGTACAGGCGGCCAGTACGAGGAGAAGCGCTGAGAGTGATAAATTGCGGTGTGTCATGCTCGAAAGCTTACCCGATGCAAGCCCTTGAATCATTACTTGTCCGTCTCGAAGCACTGGTCGCGCGCGCCGAAACCCTGCTGCCGGTCCCTGTCACCCCGCCCGACTGGAACGCCGTCGCTTTCCGCTGGCGCGTATCCAACGGCCGCGGCCGGCTGGATGCGGTGCGCCATCCGCACAAGATCCGCCTCGCCGACCTGCAGGGCGTCGATGCCCAGAGGACGGCCATCGAACGCAATACGCGGCAGTTCGTCGCCGGCCGTCCCGCCAACAACGTGCTGCTGACGGGCGCGCGCGGCACCGGCAAGTCCTCGCTGGTCAAGGGCGTGTTGCTGAAATTCGCGAAAAAGGGCCTGCGTCTGATCGAGGTCGATCGCAACGACCTCGTCAATCTGCCCGAGATCATCGACCTGGTGGCCGACCGCCCCGAGCGTTTCATCGTCTTCTGCGACGATCTCTCTTTCGAGGCATCAGAACCCGGCTACAAGGCGCTGAAAAGCGCACTGGACGGTTCGATCGCCGGCACGCCAGAAAATCTGCTGATCTACGCCACCTCCAACCGCCGCCACCTGATGCCCGAGCGCATGGCGGAAAACCGCGAAGTGACGCGCGGCGAAGAAGGCGAAATCCATCCGGGCGAGACTACCGAGGAGAAGATTTCCCTCTCGGAGCGCTTCGGCCTGTGGCTATCTTTCTACCCGTTCGACCAGGAACACTATCTGGAAATCTGCATCCACTGGCTGCACCAGTTCGGCGTCGAGGAAAAGTCGGTGCTGGCGGGACGGCCTCAGTGGCGTCAAGAGGCGTTACAGTGGGCACTGCAGCGCGGCAGCCGCTCGGGCCGGGTCGCCTGGCAGTTCGCCCGGGACTTCGCCGGCCGACAAAAATGAAGATTACCGAAGTCGTCGCCGCCGCCATCCTGCGGCAGGACGGCGCTTTTCTGCTGGGGCAGCGGTCGGTCGATACCTTCTATCCCGGCTATTGGGAATTTCCCGGCGGCAAGGTCGAGCCGGGTGAATCGCCGCTTCAGGCACTGATCCGCGAACTCCATGAGGAACTGGAGATCGAAGTGCTGGTGGCCACGCCCTGGATCGTGCGCGAGCATGTCTATGAGCACGCCCATGTGCGCCTGCATTTCTTCCGCGTTACCGACTGGCGTGGCGAACTGCGCGACCATGTGCATGCCGCGTTGGCTTGGCAAACCGCCGCCGCGCCAACCGTCGGCCCGATGCTGCCGGCCAATGCGCCGGTGCTGGCGGCGCTGCGCCTGCCATTTTTTTATGCGGTTACCCATGCCTGGCAGATCGGGGTAGCAGCTCAACTGTTTGCGCTCGACCGGGCGCTGGAGAATGGCTTGCGGCTGGTGCAACTGCGTGAGGCCGGTTTGCCGCCGGACCAGCGCGAGGCATTCGTGGCTACGGCAGTGATGCGCTGTCACGCTGCCAGCGCGCGGGTACTGGTGAATGGTGATCTTGACCTGGCGCGAGCCAGCGGCGCGGACGGTGTGCACGTGAGTGCCCGACCGTTGATGAAGTTAGCTGCCCGTCCCGATTTTTCCCTCGTCGCCGCTTCCTGCCACGACCGGCAGGAACTGGAACAGGCGGCGCGGCGCGGGCTGGATTTCGCCGTGCTGGGCCCGGTGCGGCCGACGGCGACACATCCGGGCGCGGCGGGTATCGGCTGGGCCGCCTTTGCCGGGTGGATTGCCGGCTTGCCTCTGCCGGTGTTCGGCATCGGCGGGCTGAATCCGGGAGACATCGTGACTGCGCAGGCGGCTGGCGCCCAGGGCGTGGCGGCCATTCGCGCGGCGTGGCCGACCTGACTTACAGGTTGCAGTAGGTCAGATCAAACTCGACATCTGATTCCGACTGCTTTGGACGCATGTCGATGTCGGGAACCATAAAGCGGATGTTGAGTGCGTACTTGTTGGCGCTGATCTCGGGAATGGCGGCCTGCGTGCGTGCTACCCGCAGGCGAATCAGCTGGGCGGTGCGCCCGGAAAGCATCTGCTGAAAGTTGCCACCTGCCGCGATCTGCCGTTCGGGGCGACCGGATGAGCGCAACAGGCGCAGGACGATGGCGAGGGCGGCGCGGATCGGCAGCAGCGGGGCGGTCCAGCCCTCAATATCGCGGCGGCGCTGGGCGGCATCGCGGTTGAGCCAAAAGTGGTAGGCGGGCAGGTCGAACTCGCAGACACCGCCGGGAATGCCGACGCGGTTCCGGATTGCCATCAGCCATTCGTTTTCGCGCAGATACTGGCCCGTCTTGCCCTGCATGGCGAGCAGGGCGGTCGAGGATTGCTCGATTTCGTAGAGTGCGCCGGACAAGGCTTCTTCCGAGATGTCCGGATTATTGCGAAACGAGAGCAGGATCTGGCGCTGACGTTCGAGTTCCTGCACCAGATCGAACTTGAGATCGGCACGGCCGGCGACTTCGAGAATGTCGAACAGGGTCACCAGTGCGCCATGGTGCTCCGTCGGCCCATCCGCCGCAGTGAAGTAAAGCGCCTTCTCGAAGAGGTCTTCGAGTCGAAGCAGGGTGCGAATGCGCTCATTCAGCGGATATTCGTAGGTGATCACGCGTCGGCCCAAGGGTGAATGGCGTGCATTTTGGACGATTTAGTACGAAATCACAAATTGAACTCAGGCAGAAAGCGCCCGTAATCATCGGCTTCCGGCGAGTTCGAGGTAGCGCGCATGCAGTGCTGCCACCTGCGGGCCGAGCGCGGCGAGAGCGCCCGTGTTGTCGATCACATCATCGGCTGCCACCAGACGCTCGGCACGACTGGCCTGCGCCGCGAGGATTGCCGCAGTGTTCTGCCGCGACAGCCCGCTGCGCGCCATCACGCGGGCAATCTGGATCTCTTCCGGGCAATCGACGACGCAGATTCGGACGACGCGGCTGCGATAGTCGCCCGATTCGACCAGCAGCGGCACGACCAGCACCGCATAACAAGAAAAGTCGGCGCTGGCGAGACGGCGGATGCGGGCGTCGCATTCGGCGCGGATCAGCGGATGGAGGATGCCTTCAAGCCGCTTTCTGGCCGTCGGGTCGGCGAAGGCCAGTCGTCGCATCGCGCCACGATCCAGCGCTCCTTCCGGCGTAAGGTAGTCGGGGCCGAAGGCCGTGCGGGCCGATGCGATGGCGGCACCGCCGGGGGCTGTAAGTTCATGGGCGATCGCGTCGGCATCGATGATGGTTGCGCCCTGCGCCTGAAACAGCTCGGCAACGGCGCTCTTGCCGCTGCCGATGCCGCCGGTCAGGCCGACCCGCCAAACCATGTGATTACGGTGCGGCGCAATCGCCGACGGTCGCCGCGGCGAACAAGGCAGCCAGTTCAGGCAGCTTCTGGTTCAGGACGAGGGCGGGGGCACGCAACTCGACGGCCTTTTTTTCCTCGGATGGCAAGGGCTGCACGCGAGCGGAACGCACGCCCTTCTTCTGCAGACTTTGCAGCAGTTCGTTCGCGGCCTGCTCGGTTGGCAGGCGCGCAAACGAAACCGCAAACGGGCCATTGGTCGGCTGTTCGACGATCTCGTGGTCGGTGATTCCCAACAGGCGCACTTCGTCGCGCTTTTTCTCCGCTACTGCCCGGCTGGCGAGTCCGGGAATGGCGACCCAGTAAAGCGCGGGCGTACTCACCTCAATCAGCTTGGTTTGCCAGTCCGGCAGGTCGGCCAGCGCCTTGATCAGGCTGTCGGCCTCGGCGGGTGCCAGCCCGTCGATGCGCTTGCAGGCGAACTCGACTACCGGCGCGGGTGGCGCAGCGGGCTCCGGTTTGGCGGAGCCAGTCGGCGCGGCAGTGGCATCCGTAGCGGAGGCGATGCGCAACTGCTCCGGCTTGAGCTGCTGGCCCATTCGGCCCGGCTCACGCCCGGCATTATCCGTCCCGAAAATCCCCTGCGTCGCGGCGAGCAGGATCAGGTTGAGGACGAGCAGAATCCAGAGCGTGAGCCGCATGTCGGGTTAACCTGCTTCAGCCAATCTTCGGCAGACGCGCCAGGGAGGCATGGATCGCTTCTTCGGGATAATCGAAGTCCTCCAGCTTGCCGGCGAAATAGCTCTCGTAGGCCGCCATGTCGAAATGACCGTGCCCCGAGAGGTTGAAGAACAGCGTCTTGGCTTCCCCTGTTTCCTTGCAGCGCAGCGCCTCATCGATGCAGGCGCGGATGCCGTGGGCCGATTCGGGCGCCGGAATGATGCCCTCGGCCCGCGCGAACATTACGCCGGCCTCGAAAGTGGCTTTCTGCGGCACGGCGACGGCTTCGATCAGCTTCTCGTGATAAAGCTGCGAGATCAGCGGGGAATCGCCGTGGTAGCGCAGGCCACCGGCGTGGATGCCCGGTGGCATGAAGTCGTGGCCGAGCGTGTACATTTTCATCAGCGGGGTGAAGCCGGATGAGTCACCGTAGTCGTAGGCATAGACGCCTTTGGTCAGCGTCGGGCAGGAGGCCGGTTCGACGGCGACCATGCGGATCTTCTGGGCACGCTTGTCACCGGCTGCGGCATCGCCGAGGAAGGGGAAGGTAACGCCGGCGAAGTTGCAGCCGCCGCCGCAGGGGGCAAAGATCATGTCCGGGTATTCGTCGAACTTCCCGAACTGCTTTTTGGCTTCGAGGCCAATCACGGTCTGGTGCAGCAACACATGGTTGAGCACCGAGCCGAGCGCGTATTTGCTGCCCGGGCTGCCGACCACTTCTTCGACCGCTTCCGAAATGGCGATACCGAGGCTGCCGGAGTTGTTCGGGTCCTCCGCCAGCAGGTCGCGACCGGTCTTGGTCAGGAGCGAGGGGCTGGCGATCACTTCGCCGCCAAAGGTTTGCATCATCAGGCGGCGATAGGGTTTTTGGTCAAACGATACCTTGACCATATAGATGCGTACCGGCAGACCGAACATCTGGCCGGCGAAGGCCAGCGAGCAGCCCCACTGGCCGGCGCCGGTTTCGGTGACAAGACGCTGGGTGCCGGCGATTTTGTTGAGCCAGGCCTGGGCAACGGCGGAATTGGGCTTGTGCGAGCCCGCCGGCGAAACGCTTTCATTCTTGTAGAAGATCTTGGCCGGGGTACCGAGCATCCATTCGAGGCGTTCGGCGCGGCATAGGGGACTGGGACGCCACAGTGCATAAACTTTGCGTACCTCGTCGGGTATCGGAATCCACCGCTCGGTCGACATTTCCTGTTCCAGCACCGGGCCGGGGAAAATCGCCAGCATCTGCTCCGGTCCGACCGGCTTGCCATCCGGGCCCAGCGGCGGTGCCGGGGGATGGTTCAGGTCGGCGACGATGTTGTACCAGTGGGTCGGGATTTCCGATTCATCCAGTACGATGCGGGTCTGGCTCATGGCTTTCTTCCCCTAGTCAATTGATGAATCAATAATGAAGCTGTCTTGGCAGCGGTCCGGCATTCTAGAATTTTTCGGGCCCTTGAAATGCTATCTGAGATGACAAAACCTTTGAGTCACCTGCTTGCTGCGCTGTTTGTCGTGCTGACACTGGTTTTCGCATCCTTTCCCGCAGGGGCGAAAAACTATGCCTTGCTGATCGGCAATTCCGGTTATTCGATCGGCCTGCTCGACAACCCGTCGAACGACGCGCGTGATCTGGCGCGAGTACTCAAGAATATCGGGTTCGAAACCATCGTACGACTCAACAGCGACGCGGAAAGCATGAAGGCGACCTTTCGCGATTTTGGCGCGAAACTGGCCAACAACGATGGGATTGGCCTGTTCTTCTTTGCGAGGCACGGCGTGCAGGCCAATGGCGAAAACTATCTCCTGCCCCAACAACCCCTTCATCAAAACCCGCTCGCTGAAATCGCGCGGACTCGCACCGATGGAGACGTCCGATGGCTCGGGTCAGAACGGTTTTTATACGAAACACCTGATGGCCAATATCAAGGTTCCCGGTCTGTCGGTCGAGTAAGTCTTCAAGCGTACTCCCCCCCCCCCCCCCCCCCCCGAGGGAGTCGAGACCGAATCGGAAAAGGAGATCGGTCGCAAGCAGTCGTCCCGCGAGGAAAGCAGCTTGAAAGAGTCCGACATGTATTTTGTCGCTCCGCAGTCAGGCGCGAGCGGCAAGACCGATGCCGCTGCAGTGGAGTTGGCCTACTGGAGCAGTATCGTGAACAGTACCAGCCCTACCTGGATTTGTATCCGGAAGGGAAATTTGCCAGCCTGTCACGCAACCGTCTCGCAGCAACAGCTTCAGTTTTTCCGAGCATGAGGAGAAAATGCCGTCAAGGCAGCCGAATTTCCGTCGATTTCCTGCTGCGATCTGATTCGCAACAAGCGTATCCGGCTACAGCTTGATGATCGCAGTGGCGGTGGCGCGAAGTAGACGTCGGAAATGGGTGTCTCCTCAGGTGCGCAAGGAGGACTGACCCTGGATGGCATGGTGCAGCGGCTGGTACTGAAGCTGGTTTGGGAAGTCGATTCCAAACACAAAGGTGCGGGAGGGTCCGTCCCCCGCCGCAAACCCGCTCAATAGGTGAGCCGCCCTTTCCGGCCTGCCGTGCGGGCGAGCCCTTCAAGCACCAGATAGTCGAGATGGCGGAAGGGCAATTCAAGATGGGGCAGGAGCGCCCCGGCCGCACCGCCGGATAGCAGGACCAATAAGTCGGCGCTGGTGGCACGGCATGCCATACGTTCGATGGCGCCAAGCGTGGCGTGCAGCGCGCCGCTGACGATGGCGTCGTCGGTGTTCGTTGGCGGCGTACGGTATTGGCCACGGGCTGCCGGCAGTCCTGCGGTATTGCGGGCGAGTGCCTTACACATCAGGTCAAGCCCTGGCAGGATCAGCCCTCCACTGAAGTTGCCGTCCGCCCCCAGGACATCAATGGTGGTGGCGGTGCCGGCCATCACGACGAGTGCCGGCCCGGCATGCAAGCTGCGCGCGCCGATCAGTGCTGCCCAGCGGTCGGTGCCCAATTGCGCCGGATCATCGTAGCGGTTGGTCACGCCACCGGCGGATGCACTGCTGCGAAACCACTCAAGTGGCACAGTCAGTTGTGCCGCCAGTGTTTCAATCCGTGCGGCGGCGCCTGCCCCGGCGACGTTGCAGGCGAGCAGGTGGTCCGGTTGCATCGGCAGGCTATCAACGAGTTTGTCGATACTGGCGTGGGGAAGCGCTCCCTTGGCTAGCCAGGAGGTGCCGTCATGCAGCCCCCATTTGAGGCGCGTGTTTCCGGCGTCGAGACAAAGGATCATGTCGCCGCCCGCAAGGAAACTTCGCCGGACAAAACCCGTTCGATGTGACCCCCGATTTCCAGCCGCAGGGCGCCGTCGGTATCGACGCCGCGGCAGATGCCATACACGGGCGGCGCAAAATCGGACAGCAGGGTAACGAGCTGGTCCTGGTGGGCGTGGCGCTGCGTCCAGCCGGCGCGCAATCCGTCAAACCCGCCTGTCGCAAAGATTTCAAAGGTGGCGCGTAGCTTGATCAGCGCCTCGGCCAGCAGTCGGTGCGGATCGATTCCGTCACCCAGCGCGGCGCTGTGAGTGCGCAGGTCCACCGGCATCGATTCGGGGAGGTGCAGGTTGAGGCCGATGCCGATCACCGCCGCGTGCGGCGCGCCAGGCAGCAGTTCGACGAGGATGCCGGCCAGTTTTTTCCCGTCGAGCAGCAGGTCGTTGGGCCATTTCAATGCCGTCCTGCCAGCGCCGACTTTTTCCAGCGCTTCGGCCACCGCCAGCCCGGCAGCCAAAGACAGGCCGGTGGGAGAGGTGCCGGGGGCGAAGCGCCACAGCAGCGAGAAGGTCAGGCTGTCGCCCGGCGCCGAGATCCATTGGCGGCCGCGGCGGCCGCGTCCTGCGGTCTGTATTGCCGCAATGACCACCGTACCGCTCGACGCACCCGCCTCGGCACGTTGCAACAGGACGGCATTGGTGGAGTCGCACGTGGGCAGCAGGTCGGCATCGAAGCGGCAGGCTTGCTTGCCTAGCGCGAGCGAAAGCGTCGTGAGGTCGAGTGATGATAGGCCGGACATGTCGGGACTATACTGGAAGCCCGCCCCCGTCATGGGGCCTACGAGCGCCTGATCATGCTGACAGAATTTGCCGACCTGAATGTCTATCTCGTCGAACCCTCGCCAGTCCAGGGCAAGGTGATCGTGGCCTTGCTCGCCCAGCAGGGCATCGTTAGCATTGAGCGCTTCGACAACGCCGGTGCGATGTTCGAGCGCTTGCACGCACAAGTGCCCTCCCTCATTATCAGCGCACTCTACCTGCCGGACATGGCGGGTACCGAGGTGGTACAGCGGCTGCGCGCCGATCCGGCCACCGAGCACACGCCCTTCATTCTCATTTCGAGCGAAACGCGGCCGCAGGTGCTTGATCCCGTGCGCCAATCCGGCGTCTGCGGCATCCTGCCCAAGCCCTTCACGGCTGCGCAACTGGGTACGGCACTGCGGGCGACGCTCGATTACCTGGATGCCGATATCGATCTCGATCCCGCCGATCTTGAAGCGCTGAAGGTGTTGTTGGTCGACGATAGCCCGAGTGCGCGCAAGTTCATCCGTCGCGTGCTGGAAAATCTCGGCGTGCGCCATTTCAGCGAAGCTTCGGACGGCACGGAGGCGGTGGCGATCCTTGAAGAGACGATGGTCGATCTGGTCGTGACCGACTACAACATGCCCGAGATGGACGGCAAGGCCCTCACTGACCACATCCGCCAGAAAAGCTGGCAGAACTCGTTACCGATTCTGATGGTGACCAGCGAGCATGATGCCGGTCGGTTGGCGGCCGTCGAGGAAGCCGGGGTATCCGGTATCTGCGACAAACCCTTCGAGCCGGCGACCGTCAAGGCCTTGCTGGCGAAAATCCTCAGACCGGGATCCTGAGCCAAACACTTTTCTATTCGGCGGCGTCCGGCTTGTCGTCCAGCCCCAGTTCCTGAATCTTGCGAGTGATGGTGTTGCGACCGATGCCGAGCAGGTGCGCAGCCTCGATGCGGCGTCCCCCTGTGGCTGCCAGCGCGCGCCGGATCAATGTGGCCTCGAAACTGCGGGTCAGGGTTTCCCACACTTTGCCCGGCTGTTGGACGAGTTGGCTGTCAGTTGTCGCCGCTAGCAGGATCAGCCAGTCCGTCGCATCTGTTTCCTGCGCTGCGCCGCGCATTTCGGCCGGCAGGTCATCCACTTCGACCTGCTGTCCCGGTGCCATGACAGTGAGCCAGTGGCAGAGGTTTTCCAGCTGACGGACGTTACCGGGCCAGGGGGCGGCCTGCAAGAACTTGAAGGCTGCTTCGGACAGACGCTTGGCCTCAACCCCGAGTTGCTGGGCGCTGTGGGCGAGGAAGTGTCGCGCCAACACCGGGATGTCCTCGCGTCGTTCGCGCAGGGGTGGCAGCCGCAGGCGGATGACGTTCAAGCGGTGGAACAGGTCTTCGCGGAACAGGCCGTCCTTGACGCGCTGTTCGAGGTTCTGGTGGGTCGCCGTGATGACGCGCGCATTAGCTCGGATCGGCTGGTGGCCGCCGACACGGTAGAACTGCCCATCGGACAGCACGCGCAGCAGGCGGGTCTGCAGTTCGGCGGGCATGTCGCCGATTTCGTCGAGGAACAGCGTGCCGCCCGCTGCCTCTTCGAAGCGACCGCGCCGCTGGACATTGGCTCCCGTGAAGGCACCCTTTTCATGGCCGAACAGTTCCGATTCCAGCAGGTCGCGCGGGATGGCCGCCGTATTGATGGCAATGAAGGTGACATCGCGCCGCGGACTGTGGCGGTGCAGGGCGCGGGCCACCAGTTCCTTGCCAGTGCCGGATTCGCCATTGATGAGCACGGTGGCATGCGACTGGGAGAGGCGGCCGATGGCGCGAAATACTTCCTGCATCGACGGCGCCTGGCCGAGGATTTCCGGCGCAACCGGCTCTTCGATGGACGCTCCAAGGTGATGCGACCCTTGCTCAAGGGCGCGCCGGACCAGCGCGACGGCCTGATCGACATCGAAGGGCTTGGGCAGGTATTCGAACGCGCCGCCCTGGAAAGCTGACACGGCGGAGTCGAGATCGGAATAGGCGGTCATGATGATCACCGGCAGATCGGGATGATCCTGCTTGACCTGTCGCAACAGGTCGAGCCCACTCGCACCGGGCATGCGGATGTCGGACACCATGACGCGCGGCATGTCGCCGGTCGCAAGCCGTGCCAGCGCCTCATCGGCCGAGCCGAAACTGGCACAGTCGATATTTTCGCGGCCGAGCGCCTTTTCGAGTACCCAGCGAATCGAACGGTCGTCGTCGATGATCCATACAGCGTTCATGCTATTTATCTCCAATGCCTACATTAACCAGCGGCAGGCGCAAGGTAAAGCAGGTACGTCCCGGTACCGATGCCGCCTCGATGCTGCCCTGATGCTGCTGCACGATGCTCTGCGCCAGTGCCAGCCCCAGGCCGGTACCGCCTTCGCGACCCGATACCAGCGGATAGAAGATACGGTCGCGGATGTCGTCCGGGATGCCCGGGCCGTTATCGATAATCAGCAATTCCAGTGCCAGCCGGTAGTGCTTCTTGGCCAAGGTGACCTGGCGCAAGGCGCGGGTGCGGGTGACAATCTGCCCGGCGCCTTTCATGGCCTGGGCTGCGTTGCGGACAATGTTGAGAATGGCCTGGATCAGTTGTTCGCGGTCGCCGGTGATGTCGGGCAGGGAGGTGTCGTAATCGCGTAGCACGTGCACGCCGGGGAATTCCGCGTGGATCAGGCGGCGGACGCGTTCAAGGATGTCGTGGATGTTGATCTGTGCCGGTTGCATGGCCCGATGGGACGACAGCAGTCGGTGCATCAGACTTTGCAGGCGGTCGGTTTCGTGAATGATAACCTGGGTGTATTCCTTCAGCGCGGCGGCATTCTCCATGCCGGTCAGTTCGCGATCAAGCAATTGGGCCGAACCACGGATACCGCCGAGCGGATTCTTGATTTCATGGGCCAGGTTGCGGATCAGTTCGCTGTTGGCGCGCTGCTGCACCGCTTCGCGTTCTTCGCGTGCAGCCTTGAGCTGCTGGTCGATGGGGCGGAATTCCAGCAGCAGCTTGGCCTGGGAAATGTCGATCGGGCTGACGGTGCAATCGAGGTGGATGGTTTCCTTCTTGTCGCGTGCCACCACAATGTCATGGCCGGTGTAACTCCACTGGTTGGCGAGGGTGTTTTCCAGCGCGCTGATCAGCGCCGGAGGTGTTCCCAACAAGTGGGTCAGCGGCTTGCCGACGCAGACGCGCTGGCTGACGGCGAAAAGATTCTCCGCAGCCGGATTGCAATGGCGAATGCGCAGCTTGCCATCCAGCAGGATCACAGCCGACGAAAGCAGGTCAAGCCCGGTGAAGGGGTGTTCGTGTTCGTTTTCGTAAGCGTGAACCTGGCTAGTCATGGCAATGTCCAATGCAAAAGGCGCGCCAGGCCATGGACTCTGGATGAGTTACTTCAGATTCGCAACTTCCTTGCGGATCGATTCTAGGTTGCGCTCGTGCAGTTGCAGCTTGTCGCGAAATAACTGGATGCGTGCATCGCGCTTGCCACCCTGGATGCCGCCTCCTTGCATGCGCTCGTCGGGCATGACCAAGGCTTCCTGCTCCGCCAGTTCCTTCCGGGCGGCATCGAGATTCTTCTGCTCGTTGGCCAGTTCCTGCTCCAGGATGGCACGCCGGTCGCTGTCGCGCGCCTTCTGTTGATCACCATTCACGCGCGGGAAATCGGCGGGGGTGGCCTGCCGTGGTTTCTGCTGGGCCGGGGCAGTGAAGGTGGATACGGGCTTGTCCTGAGAAACGACTTCGCAGCCCTTGCCGGTCTTCTGGTTGGTATAGACCGTGCGGCCATCGACGGTCTGACACTTGTAGAGGGTGTCTGCCTGGACGGGCAGTGCCAGAGCGACCAGGGAAAATAGCAGTGAGCGTTTCATCATGCGTTCAGTGTAGCGCGACTTGCCAGAAAGAAAAAAGGACGGGCAAGCCCGTCCTTTGTTTGCCGTCCTGCCAGCGCCGACTTGTTACAGCGAGAAGTACATATCGTATTCGACCGGATGGGTCGTCATGCGGAACTTGGTGACTTCTTCCATTTTAAGGTCGATGAAGGCATCGATGAACTCGTTGGAGAACACGCCGCCGCGGGTCAGGAACTCGCGATCCTTGTCGAGGTAGTCCAACGCCTGATCCAGCGACGAGCAAACGGTCGGGATCTTCGCATCCTCTTCCGGCGGCAGGTCGTACAGGTTCTTGTCGGCGGGCTCGCCGGGATGGACCTTGTTCTGCACGCCGTCGAGGCCGGCCATCATCAGTGCGGTGAAGGCCAGGTAGGGGTTGGCGGTCGGATCCGGGAAGCGTGTCTCGATGCGGCGCGCCTTGTCGCTATGCACGAACGGGATGCGGATCGAGGCGGAACGATTGCGGGCGGAATAGGCCAGCTTGACCGGGGCTTCGAAGCCGGGAACGAGACGCTTGTAGCTATTCGTTCCGGGGTTGGTGATGGCGTTCAGCGCACGGGCGTGCTTGATGATGCCGCCGATGTAGTAGAGCGCAAACTCGGAGAGGCCCGCATAGCCGTTGCCAGCAAACAGGTTCTTGCCATCCTTCCAGATCGACTGATGCACGTGCATGCCGGAACCGTTGTCGCCGACGATCGGTTTGGGCATGAAGGTGGCGGTCTTGCCATAGGAATGGGAGACGTTATGGACAATGTACTTGAGGATCTGCGTCCAGTCGGCGCGCTGCACCAGCGTGCTGAACTTGGTGCCGATTTCGCACTGGCCGGCGGTGGCGACTTCGTGGTGATGCACTTCGACCGGCACGCCGCAGTCTTCCAGCGCCAAGCACATGGCGGCGCGGATGTCGTTGAGGCTGTCGACCGGGGGAACCGGGAAGTAGCCGCCCTTGACAGTGGGACGGTGGCCGATGTTGCCGCCCTCGAACTTCTCGGCAGTCGCCCAGGCGGCCTCTTCAGAGAACACCTTGCAGTAGGAACCGGACATGTCGACTTTCCACTCGACGCTGTCGAAGATGAAGAACTCGGGTTCGGGACCGAAGTAGGCGGCATCGCCCAGACCGGAGGATTTCAGGTAAGCCTCCGCACGCTTGGCGATCGAGCGCGGGTCGCGGTCGTAGCCCTTGCCATCGGCGGGTTCGACGACGTCACAGGAAAGGATCAGCGTGGTCTCGTCCATGAACGGATCGATGTAGGCGGTGGCCGGGTCAGGCATCAGCTGCATGTCGGAAGCCTGGATGCCCTTCCAGCCGGCAATCGAGGAACCGTCGAAGGCATGGCCGTCTTCGAACTTCTCAAGGCCGAAGGCAGAAACCGGCACGCCGACGTGCTGTTCCTTGCCGCGAATATCGGTAAAGCGGAAGTCGACGAATTTGACTTCCTTTTCCTGAACCAGCTTGATTACATCTTGGGGTGTCATGAGAACTCCTAGTCAGTGATCTGGCAAAAATCGATGGCGACTGTAAATAGCGCGGAAAGATTTAGCAGTTAGCGTGCCAAGCTTCGTAGCACAGCAAAAGATTGTGCCATAAAGAGATTGATACGGTGGCAGCTACCAATCGCTATTTTGATGCACCATTATGGCATTAAGTGCGGGTGGTTTCGCACCATTAGTGTGCATGCGTGGCGGCTGATTCGGTGTCGTCTTCCGCATCGAGGTGAACCAGCACATCGAGAACCTGCGGATGGCTTGCCAGTACCCGGTGGCGGGCCGTTTCGCCGATCTCGTGACCATCCCGCACGGTGATGTTGCCATCGACCTGGACATGGACGTCGACCAGCACCCGGTGGGCCATGCGGCGGGTGCGCAGCTCGTGCAGGCCGATGACGCCGGGCGTTGCCGCCAGGGTGGCGCGGATCGCCGCGACATCCTCGGTCGCCAGCCCTTCATCCATCAGTTCGCGCATCGCCACCCAGGCGAAGCCGATCCCGGCCTTGACGATCATGGCGCCAACGATGATGGCTGCCGCTGCATCGGCGAACGGAAACCCCGCCAGGCTACCCGCGATGCCTGCGGCCACGACCAGCGACGACAGGGCGTCGGCGCGTGCATGCCAGGCGTTCGCCACCAGCATCGGTGAGCGAAGTCGCTCCGCTACCTTGAGCATGTAGCGGAACAGGCCCTCCTTGCCGATCAGTGTCGCCACGGCCGCCCACATGGCGGCCACGCCGACCGGTGGCAAGCTGCCGAGATCCTGTAGCCGCCCGGCTGCCGAAACGAGGATGCCAATGCCGGTGCCGGTCAGCAGCAGGCCCAGCACCAGCGAGGCGGCCGTCTCGAAACGGCCGTGGCCGTAGGGATGTTCGGCATCCGCCGCTTCGGCCCCCTTGCGGTTAGCCCACAGCACGAAGGCATCGGCGACGATGTCCGACAGCGTGTGCATCGCATCCGCCACCAGGCTCATCGAGTTCGCAATGAAGCCGACAATGATCTGCATCACGGTCAGCACTACATTGACGATGACGCTGACCCAGGTGATGCGCTGGCCTTCAGCGAAACGGTCCGGATCGGAGGGAGAGGGGGGAGGGTGGGCGTCAGACACTTGTATACTCGGCTGCCCTCATTGTATCGCCCACGCCATGCAGACCGTCCCGATCTCCTTCGACCATTTCAACAGTCTCGCCGACCGTGCGGCCGGCGAACGCATCGAGGCCACCCGCGCGCAGCTCGGCAAACGTGCCGTGCTGCTGTGCCACCACTACCAGCGCACCGACATCCACCGCCACGCCGACATCACCGGCGATTCGCTCAAGCTATCGCGTTTGGCCGGCCAGTCCGATGCCGAATACATCGTCTTCTGCGGCGTGCATTTCATGGCGGAAGTCGCCGATATCCTGTCGCGCCCCGACCAGATTTCCATCCTGCCCGACCTGGCCGCCGGTTGTTCGATGGCGGACATGGCCAACCTGGCCAAGGTGGAACGCTGCTGGCGGGAGTTGTCTTCCGTGTTGAATCCCGACGAGAGCGTCACCCCGGTTACCTACATCAACTCCGCCGCCGACCTCAAGGCGTTTTGCGGCGCGCATGGCGGCATCGTGTGCACCTCGTCCAACGCGCCGAAGATTCTTGACTGGTCTTTCGCGCGACGTAAAAAAGTGCTGTTCTTCCCCGATCAGCATCTTGGCCGCTGGAGCGGATACAAGATGGGGATTCCGTTCGAGCAGATGGTGATCTGGAATCCCGACCTCGAACTCGGTGGCCTGACCCCCGAGCAGATTCGCAACGCGAAGATCATCCTCTGGCATGGCTACTGTTCGGTGCACCAGATGTTCAATCCCGGCCAGATCGCGCGCTTCCGCGAGAAGTATCCGGACGGCAAGGTCGTTTCGCACCCGGAATGCAGCTTCGAAGTCTGCGCGCAGTCCGATGCGGTGGGGTCGACCGAAAGCATCATCCGCATCGTCAAGGAATCGGCGCCTGGCACGCGCTGGCTGGTCGGCACCGAACTGAACCTCGTCGAGCGGCTGGCCGCGGAAGTGAAGCACGAAGGCAAGATCGTGCAGTTCATGGCCGATACCATCTGCATGTGCTCCACCATGCAGCGCATCGACCCGCAGCACCTGGCCTGGACGCTGGAAAATCTCGTTGCCGGCAAGGTCGTCAATCGCATCACCGTGCCGGCGCACGAAGCGAAGCTGGCGAAAGTCGCGCTGGAGCGGATGCTCGACGCTTCTTGAGCATGACGCCAGCGGGACGACGCTGGCTGGAAAAAGTCGGCGCTGGCGGGACAGCGTAAGCCTTATTTCGCCTCGTTCCACGGATTGAGCGCCACCAGCGGGGCAGCCGCGAAATCGCGGTCATTCCGCGTGACCAGCACCAGGCGGTGCTCCAGTGCGGTGGCGGCGATGATCGAATCGAAAGCCGCCATCGTGCAACCGCCGGCCTCGACACGGGCGCACATCTCGCCCCAGTAAGTCGCTGTCGCGTGGGTAAAGGGCATCACGCGTTCGGCAAAGCCGGCCTGCAACTGAACCAGCCAGTTGCCCAGTTCGCGTTTGGGCCGCGACGCGGGCAGGCACGCCACGCCGCGCAGCAGTTCCGCCAGCGACATGGCGGCGATATAGAGGTCGGTTTCGGCGCGTGAGTTAACCCAAGCCAATACTCTTGGCTCCGGCTTCGGCTTGACGAATTCCGACAGTACGCAGGTGTCGAGCAGATACTTCACAGATCGATTTCCCGCATGGTTTCAGCGGAGCGGGTAATATCGAGCGGCTCGCCGCGTGGCGCGTCATTCAATATTGCCAGCAGGGAAGGCGCACCCTGTAGCCGCCGGTATTCGGGTGCTGAGATAACCACGACGGCCTCCGCACCCCGCCGCGTGACAAATTGCGGCCCCTCGGCGAACGTGCGCTCCACCAGCTCGCTGAAGCGGCTTTTGGCTTCCTGCAATTGCCA
>JACDZI010000187.1 GCA_013426785.1 Rhodocyclaceae bacterium
CCCGCCCCATGCGGCTTTCCGAGAGGTGTGTTACTTGGCGGTGTCAAAGTCAGGCCGAGAAATCACAGGCCCTTGTAACGGCGTTTCCGTTTTCGTTTGTACTGTGGAAGACTGCTGTCCGGTTAAATTAATGGGTGAAGCGCTGTAAGCCATGAATGACAAGGGTTTCCGAGCGACGAGGGGTGTCTCCGATTTGAATTTGGAAATGGTGTTCCCGCAGAATTCCGGGCTTTGGCACGGAGGCTGCGATGAACAGCGGCAAGACGCTGTTGGCCCAGATCATGGACTGTCTGCCGTGGAAGACCTTCGATCGGATCGTGGCTCGCCACGGCGGCAACAAGGGGGTGCGGTCGTTGACCTGCGCCGAACAATTCCGGGCGATGGCCTTTGCACAATTGACCTACCGGTAGAGCCTGCGCGATATCGAGGCATGCCTGCTGGCTCAATCGGCAAAGCTCTACCACATGGGTTTCCGCGAACCGGTGGCCAGATCGACCCTGGCGGACGCCAACGAATCGCGCGACGGGCATATCTGGGATGCGTTTGCCGGACGCCTGATCACTCAAGCCCGCGAACTGGATCGCAGCGAGGACTTGGGATGCGATCTGACCAACACCGTCTATGCCTTGGATTCGACGACCATCGATCTGTGCCTGTCGGTGTTTCCGTGAGCGCACTTCCGCAGCACCAAGGCGGCGATGAAAATGCACACGCGGCTCGACCTCAAGGGCAGTATTCCCAGCTTCAGCCATGTCTCCGACGGCAAGTTGCACGACGTGCATGCCCTCGACCTGCTGGAACTGGAGACCGTGGCCATCTACGTGATGGATCGTGGCTACGTCGATTTCGCCCGCTTGCATGGGCTGCATCTGGCGGGGGCATTCTTTGTCACGTGAGCCAAGTCGAACATGAACTGGCATCGCGTCTATTCGATGCCGACCGACAGGACCACCGGCGTCATCTGCGATCAGCACATTTCGCTGGACGGCTTTTACACCCGGCAGGACTACCCGGCGCAGTTGCGCCGGGTGCGCTTCAACGATCCGGACACCGGCAAGACGCTCGTCTTTCTTACCAATCGGTTGACGTTGCCGGCCATGACGATCTGCACGCTTTACAAGAATCGCTGGCAGGTCGAACTGTTCTTCAAATGGATCAAGAAGCATCTGCGGATCAAAAGGTTCTTCGGAACGTCGGAGAATGCGATCAAGACACAAATCTGGATCGCCGTGTCGGTCTATGTGCTCGACGCCATCATCAAGAAGAAGCTGCAACTGGAGGCCTCGCTCTACACTTTGCTACAGATTCTGTCGGTCACCCTGTTCGAGAAAATGCCCTTGCAGCAAGCCTTTCCAGCCAGCGAGTACACTCTCCCAGAGGACACGCCGTCCAACCAACTGAATCTATTCACGATTTAACCGGACAGCAGTGGTCGGGTATCTCTCCATGGAAGGTCGCCATGCTGGTCAGCAAGGGGCGTCTCATGCTGGATACGTGATGTCGGTGAATGGGTGAGTGAAGCAGCCAATGCGCCGGATATCCGCCTCTAGCCGCTCTCGCCGGAGATTGCGGTCGCCAGTACGCGGCTTCCGGGTACACTGCATGCCGATCCGGCCGACCTGTTGCTTTTCTTACTTGATTACGCGGAAGCAGGACATCTGAAAGCCTGCAAGGCAGCGCAGTAGCTCATCCTCTCGCTAGAAAAACTCACCATGGCGATAATAAATAAATCAGAATCGGAGCTTCGGATATCTGCCGCTGCAGTA
>JACDZI010000188.1 GCA_013426785.1 Rhodocyclaceae bacterium
CTAAAATCATCGTCGCCAGCGGCTACTCCAATGATCCGGTTATGGCCCAATGCCGCGCCCATGGCTTTTCCGCCGCGATACTCAAACCCTTCCAGCTCCAGGAAATGATAGATGTGCTGAATACGCTCCTGCCCTGACCCCCCACCGGAAATCCTGCCAAAAAATCCCTGATTCCCGCGCCACGCATGGGAATCAGGGAACGAAGGAGGAAAAGCCATCGGCCTTTTAGCCTTCGGTTTTTCCTCCCCTGCGCAACCTGCCAAAACCGCCCGGAAGACTGTAATCTGCAGGTCGCTAAAACGCAAATTTGACAGTAGTGATTATTGTTGTGGTTTTATCGGTATTTTCGCCCCACACGGCCTGCTGGACGCCAACATTCACCCGGAGTGTTTCGCTGATGGGCATGACGAACCCGGCGGTCACGGCCAAGACCTGCGCGTCGTCTTCGTTTTCCTGGAAGTCGTGACCGTAATTTAACTCCACCACGGGTTGCAACCAGGGGAGAACCTGATAACCCAGGGCCAGGTCTGCATTGAACGTTCCTCTGTCGTTTTCTCGCTTGTTGCCGATGGGCAGGGCAAAACCGATATCGCCATTGAGTGTCCACTGCCCCCAGTCCTTTGTCGCAACCAAGGTCTGGTTGAATCCCCAGAATTCCTGACTGGTACCGATCTCGTCCTGGTCTGAACTGTTCCCGGTGGGGATGGTCACCCCTGCGATGTAGGCAATTTCCAGGCGTCGCTCTTCATCGTTGAGGAAACGATAGCGTCCACTCATCTCCAGGTCGGTAACGTCATCTCCCCGCAAAGGGCCTGGCAAGCCGTCTTCGTCGAAATCATTGTCGTTGTCCTTAATCCAGCTGTAGCCGCCACTGATATTGATATCGACGTTATCAATCAGGCCGGCGGTCACTGAAAAACCCAGATCCTGCTCGTGCAAAACTCCCCGGTCATGGGAATCACCGCTTGCATCCCAGATCCGCGTTGAGCGGGTGGAGGTAAAAGAGGGTTCGAATTCAAAGTGACCAGGATCCACAGGGGAGGCGTCGGCGGTATTGATCTTGCCGTGTTCGATGGCAAATTCTTCGGATTCGGCCTGAGCTGCCGCCTGGATCGTCTGGGTAAACCCCAGCAGAAAGAACAGGGCGACTGCGGTTGAAGGAACGGGATATTTCATGGATATACTCCTTGCTTTTTTTGGTAGGAAGAAACAGGGCCTGAGGCCTTGTGCACCCTTGATGTACGGGTGTTGACCGCTCATTTATTGGATCAGGGTCACTGTTTCATGGCCGCGACAATTTTGCTGACATTATTCCGATACATGCTGGTATAGGTCGGGGCCGGGCCATTTTTGGGCGACAAGGCATCGGAGAACAACTCACCCTCCACGCGCACCTTGCTTTCCTTGGCGATCTGCTCGATCATGCGCCGGTCGCTGATGTTTTCCACAAAGACGGCGGTGATCTTTTCCTGATTGATCTGACGGATGAGCTTTTTCACCCCGCCGGCTGAGGGTTCGCTGGCCGTACTCACGCCCATAGGGGAAAGGATCTGCACCCCGTAAGTCTCGCCGAGATAACCAAAGGCATCATGTGAGGTGATCATCCGTCGTTTCTGCTCGGGAATCTGGGCAAATTGCGCTTTCACCCAGGTATCCAGGGAGTCCAGCTCGCCAAGATACACGGTCTCGGCCTGCTGATAGGCACCCGCGTTGGCCGGATCGACCTCGGCCAGAGCCTTGGAGATATTCTTGACGTAGATCTTGG
>JACDZI010000189.1 GCA_013426785.1 Rhodocyclaceae bacterium
GCCTGCGGCATCATCACTTGGCGTGCAACTGGCCTACTGAAATAGGCTCTAAATGGGTCTGCGCAAAATTGCGCTGACATTGATATAGGGAAATGATTTCCCTATAATTCGGGCATGGGAAAGATATTCACGGGGAGCGGATGGATCATCCGGGTGCACGGTGATGAGCATCCGCCGATTCATGCCCATGTGATTCACCCTGACGGGAAGGTGGTGATTGCGCTGGATGGCGCTGTTATCGGTTCCGGCGTCCCGAAGGCGATAGTTACCCAAGCGCGGGCGTGGATCATGGCGAACCGTGAAGCCGTCGAGAAAGAATGGGAAACAATGAACAACCCAAGGAGGCGTTGAATGAAAAAGAATGCCGCTCGTATCGAAACCTTCAATCCTGAAAACGGGATGATTGCCGTTGTCGGTCTGTCTGACGGGCGCGAACTGCGTGTCGACTTCTCCGGTCTCGCGCATCGCCTGACTGTCTTTGCACCCCTTGAGCGCCCTAATGAATTTGCTACGGGTGCGCCTGCTGATTTCGGCTGGTCGCTGGAATGGAAGTGCGGCGCGTCACTGGATGTGGATCGTTTGATTGAGTTGGCGCTTGAACAGGCTGGCATGGTGGCGAACGTCGAATTCAGGCGCTGGCAGGATGCGCACCATTTGAGCCTGACGGAAGCGGCGAGCGCCATCGGAGTAACGCGGCGGACGGTCAGCCAGTACCGCACGGGCGCGAGGCCGGTGTCGCGCACTGTTGCGCTTGCCTGCAAGGGTTGGGAAGTCGAGGCGGCGTAATTCCGGCCTTCTTCTGGAAGGCGGGGGGTCAGTTCCGTTCTGACCCCCTCCAGTGGGTGGGTTACTGCGGTGGCAGGACTGGCCGGGCGTCGATGTCGACAACCGCATGCTCGCCGACAAGGCGAGCCATCAGCCGCCCAAGTTCTTCGGCGTCGCGGGCGAAAACTTCGACGAACAGCAGGTCGGGCTCATAGGGTTGCACGATGATGGTGTGACTCTGGAAGATTGCGGGACGGGTGCGCCAAAGGGCTGCAATCGAGGCTGGTGAGGTTTTTACGAGGCAGGCAATGTGCTGGCATCGTCCGGGCGAGTTCATGCGGGAAAACGCCTTTCCTGTTCAATCCGCTGCGTAATTCGCGGAGGCGGTTGTCGCAGGATGGGCAGTGCAGGCCGAGAATCAGGCGCGTCCCCTTTGATCCGCATCGGACGCAGGTCTTGACCGTTGCCACTTGTCGCTGGCCGGCGTGCTGTTCGCCGGTCGGACAACGCCAGCAGGACGCGAACCGCTTGGACTTGAACCACGTTGCACATTCGGTGGTGCTGCTCGGCGGGTTGAGCATCCGGCACGATGGCACGGCTGAAACTGACGCAACCGGAAACAGCGCGGCGGGCGGTGTGGTCGATCTGAACGGGCGGGCGATGACATTCAGCACGCCCCCATAGTGGCGTCACGATCTACGTGACTTCGCCTTGCAAAGCTCCTTTTGTGTCGGGTCGACGATGGTCGTGCACTGAGATGCGTCCGCCCCGAGTTCAAGTTGCCGGACATGCCCTTGTCATCGCTGGCAACAAGCCAAAGCATGACGAGGAACTTGGCTGTGTCTCCGTCAAGCTGATGCCAGTCCGGGTCGTCCAGCAGGTCTCGATACAACTTAAGGAAACACTGAATAAGTGTTGATTGGAGTGAACGATTTCATTGTCATGCTG
>JACDZI010000190.1 GCA_013426785.1 Rhodocyclaceae bacterium
TCCTTCTCGACGGTGACTTCGACCGTACGGTCGAGCCATTGCGTCACGCGACCGATTGATGCGCCCTGCGCATCGAGGATCGGGCGGGCGGCGAGGCGCAGATGATGGCCGCGGAATTCGATATCGACATCCGCGCCATGCTGGGCAGCCGCGTTCATCTGCGCCACGGCGTCCGGTTCATCGATCAGGGCGGTGATCCTGCCACCGATCAGCTTGCTGGCGTCGAAGCCGGCACCACCGATGCTGTTGAGCAAAGTCGTGCCCGACGGGGTGATGAAGATCAGGTTGCCATCGGCGTTGGAAATGGTGATGTTGGCCGTCGAATTGTTCAACGCACCAAGGATGCGTGTCATCTCGTCGGATTGACGCTTGGTCTCGGCGACCTCGAAGCCCATGCGCGTCTGCAGGATTTGCAGGCCCTGCAAAGCCTTGCCGATTTCGTCGTTGCGCGTGATGTCGATCACATTGGAGTACTTGCCCTGGATCACGTTGGCGAAGGTTTCATCCATTTCCTCGATCGGGCGCCGGATCATCTTGCTGAGCAGCGCGGCGGTCAGACCGGCCACGATGAGCGCAATCACACCAAAGATCAGGGAAAGCCTGCCGGCAGCAGCCACCGTTTCCTGGACTTCGGACTGCCCGGCTACCACCCGCGCATCAAGGGTTTTTCGACCGTCGAGGAGGAGTTGCCTGTACTGTCGCCACAGCGGGGTGTCCTCGCTGTTGAGCAGGGCGCGCGCACCCTCGATGTCGCCGGCCTTGACCGCACCAAAGACTTTTTCATGGACGATGAAGTGCTTGCTGCTGAGTTGGCCGATCTGTTCAAGCGACTGGAGAATCGCCGGCTCGGCTTCCGTCACGGAGCGCGCCTTCTGTAGATTTTTCTGGAAATCACGCTTAGCCTGATCGAGGTTCTCGTAGGCCTTTTTATTGGCCGGGTCGAGCACGATGTTGCGCAAGGCCTGGCCCATCTGCAAGCCCTGGGCATACATTTCCGAATAGCCATCAAGCAGCTTTTGCTCGTGATTGATGAAACTGGAGAAGCGCTCCTGGGTATCGTTCATGCCCAGCCAGGAACTCCCTGCCGCAACCAGCCCGAAGATCACTGCGGCCGCGATACCACCCCAGATCTTGGCACCGACCCCAAGGTTCTTCATGGTGAACTGGTTGGGTTTGACCGCCTGGCCATAGCTGATGACCAGATTCCCCTGTTTTTTCTCGCGGAACCGGCGGTAGGCCGCCTCGTAAGTGGCGATCACCTCATCGGGAACCCTGCGCCGCACGGAAATGTAACCAACCGCCTGACCACCCTCAATGATCGGTGCTGCATTAGCCAGTACCCAGTAGAAATCGCCGTTCTTGCAGCGGTTCTTGACATATCCCGACCAGGGACGACCTTCCTTGAGGGTGCGCCAGAGATCCTCGAATGCCTCGACCGGCATGTCGGGATGGCGCACGATATTGTGCGGCTCGCCAATCAACTCCTGCTCGGTAAAACCGCTGATGTCAAGAAAGTCGCGGTTGATATAGGTGATGCGCCCCTTCAGATCGGTCTTCGAGGCGATCAGAGTGCTGTCGGTGAGCTTGACCTCGTTCTGGGTGACGGGCAGGTTAGTGCGCATCGCTTTTCCTTTTCAGCCTTGCTCTGTCTCGTTGGTCAAAACTCTTCCCACTGTTCGTCATCGTCGGACAGGTGGGGCGGCGCAAT
>JACDZI010000056.1 GCA_013426785.1 Rhodocyclaceae bacterium
TCGATGTGGGGACGCAGTTCCGGGCGTAGCGCCTTGTCGGTTACCAAGTCGACGGGGCGACCCAGCAAGTCTTCAAGGAAGAACTGAACGCCAAAGTAGCGAGCCGACGTGGCTGGGCCATCGAAAGAGACCAGCACATCGATATCGCTATCCGACTTAGCTTCGTAGCGGATGGTCGAGCCGAACAATGCCAACTCGCGCACGGCAAAACGCTCCGCGAGTGCAGGCTTGCATTCGGCCAGAAGGGTAAGAGCGGTTGAGCGGTTCATCGTCTTAAGTCGATAAGAAAGTGATCGCCAGTAAAAGTCGGCGCTGGCGGGACGGCGTTATTTGTTGATGAAGGACGCTAGCAGTTCAGTAAGCTCGCGCGGCTGACCACGGAAACAATGTTCCCGCATCGACCTCACAATCTGGCAACAACCGTGGGGCGATGAGGCCGGCGGAGACGGTGGTGCGTTCGGCGTAATCGCCGCTGTCGGGCAGCGGGGAGCGGCAGACTTCGACTTGGCGCGTTTCGAGGTCGATCAGCCAGACTTCGGCAACGCCATGGCTGGCGTAGAGGGGTAGTTTCACTTCGCGGTCGAAACGGACGGTGGTGTCGCCCACCTCGACGAGGAGCAGGACATCCGCTGCTTGCGGGTGCGCGGCGGCATAAAAGTCGTCGCGGGGCTTGAGCAGCATCAGGTCGGGTTCGGGTTCGGAGCGGGCGTCAAGATTCAAGGGGTCTTGGACACTAAGAATCGCTTGCTTGCCTATGCTTGAGGAAAAAAAACGGGTCAAAAGTTTAACCACACTGCCATGCCTGCTGCCTATCGGCGCCATATCCACGATCTCCCCATTCAGCAGTTCCAAGTGATCGTCTTCCCCGAAGATGCCTACCTCGGCCATCCGGTGATAGTCGCTGACCGTAACGCGGTGGCGCACCTGTTCCATCAACTCGCTCATGTTTCCCATGATCGCCTCTTCATGAAAAGTACTGCGTAATCATATAACTGCCGTCCCGCCAGCGTCGACTTTTAGTGCGCTACTGTAGTTTCTCATCGACGACCAGAGGATTGATGCAATTGAGACGGGGAAAGCGGCTGAAGTCGCGGTCGGCACTCCACAGTTTTTTCACGCCATGTTGCAGGCACAAGGCGGCAATCCGAGCATCGTGAACTTGCGGGCCGGCCAACTGGCCCTGGGTGATCAGCTTGCGCAGTTCCTGCCAATGCATCTCCGACTCGCCAAGTAGAACCAGCGTGGGTGATTCCAGCCAGGCATCGATTTGCTCAAGCGCAAGACTGATCGGTGTTGGCGGTGAATAGATGCGCGGGTGGGTGACGATGGAATAGAACTCGTGCAGGCAGGGCCAGGGAATCGCCCACGGCATGCGCCGGTTGGCGAGCGACTCGATGCATTCGAGAGCGCGTTCATGGAATGGCGAGTCTTCACGATGGGCATAGACCAGCAGATTAGTATCGATGGCGATCATCCGCCATGGCCCTCGTAAGCCATTTCTCGGATGCGATCCCAACTGGCTCCGCGCATTTCCGTTTGCACACCATCACCCTTGAACGTCGCGCGGCGCAAGCAGAAGTCCGTGGTCTGCGGTTTGTCGGCAACAACCTGGCGCAGGCCTTGTTCGATCAGGCTGCGCAGTGTTGCACCTCGCTGGGCGGCGAGTTCTCTGGCCTGTATCAGCAGGGCATCTGAAATTTCAATGGTTGTCTTCATATGGCTTGAAACTAATTGATATATGGGTGCCCGTACAATAGCAGATTCCTGTATTGCTTTGAAGTTTAGATATCTGCCTCTGCCAGATGGCCGCTGGCTTCCATCCAGGCGCGGCGGCCGGAAGCCTCACCCTTGCCCATCAACAGGTTGAAGAGTTTCAGGGTGTCGTCGTGCGCTTCGCTGCGTTCGAACACCGGCAGCACGCGGCGCGTGGCGGGGTCCATCGCGGTTTCGCGCAGCTGCTCGGGGTTCATCTCGCCGAGGCCCTTGAAGCGGCCGACCTCGATCTTGTCGGGCGCGAAGCCTTCCTTGGCGAGGCGGTCCTTGATGGCGGAAAGTTCGCCGTCGTCGAGGGCATAGAACCGCTTGGCCGGACGCTTCTTGCCGCTGGCCGGGACGTCAACACGGTAGAGTGGCGGCTGGGCGATATAGACATGGCCCTGCGCCAGCAGCGCCGGGAAGTGGCGGTAGAACAGGGTCAATAGCAGGGTCTGGATGTGCGCGCCATCGACATCGGCGTCGGACATGATGACCACCTTGCCGTAGCGCAGGTTGGATAAATCTGGCTGGTCTGTTGGTAGATGGGGGTCTATTCCCATGGCCACGGCGATGTCGTGGATCTCGTTATTGGCGAACAGGCGGTTCGGCTCGATCTCCCAGGAGTTCTGCACCTTGCCGCGCAGCGGCAGGATGGCTTGCGTTTCGCGGTTGCGCGCCATCTTGGCCGAACCGCCGGCCGAGTCGCCTTCGACGAGGAACAGTTCGTTCTCGGCGATGTCCGTCGACTCGCAATCCGAAAGTTTGCCGGGCAGCACGGCCACGCCGGACTGTTTCCTTTTCTCGACCTTTTGCGCGTTCTTCTGGCGCGCCAGCGCCTGCCTGATCGCGAGTTCGGCGATGGCCTTGCCGGCCTCGACGTGCTGGCTGAGCCAGATCTCGAAGGGATCGCGCACCATGCCGGCGACCAGCTTCACAGCCTCGCGCGAGTTGAGCTTTTCCTTCACCTGGCCCTGGAACTGCGGGTCGAGGATGCGCGCCGAGAGCACGAAGCCCATCTTGCCGCAGATGTCCTCCTGCTGGAGCTTGACGCCGCGCGGCAGGAGCGCATGATGCTCGATGAAGACCTTCACCGCCTCAAAGACGCCGGTGCGCAGGCCGGATTCGTGGGTACCACCGGCGACCGTCGGGATCAGATTGACGTAGGACTCTGTTGGAGCAGCCTCCGGCCACCAGCCGAAGGCCCAGGCGGCGCCTTCGCCCGCGGCGAAGCTGTCATGGTCTGCGCCGGCGTAGTTCTCGCCGGCAAACAGGGGGGCGACGGCCCTCATTTCTCCTTCATGTTCGCCGGTGATTTCCCTGAGGTAGCCGGCGAGTCCTTCCGGATAGCGCCAGGTCTTTTCCAGCGGCTTGCCGTCGGCCTGCTCGACCGCCAGCGTGACTTTGACGCCCGGTAGCAGCACGGCCTTGGAGCGCAGCAGGCGTTCCAGTTCGGCCTGCGGCACCTTGGGGACATCGAAAAATTTTGGATCGGGCACCACGCGCACCTTGGTGCCGGTTTGCCGGCCGCATTCGCCCCGTACCGCCAGCGCCGAGATTTTCTCGCCGCCTTCGCTGAAACTCACCGCGTGGATCTGGCCTTCGCGCCTCACCTCGACGTCGACCGAGAGTGACAGCGCATTCGTCACCGCGACGCCGACGCCGTGCAGGCCGCCGGAAAAGGCGTAGGCGCTGTTGCCGGCCTTCTTGTCGAACTTGCCGCCGGCGTGGAGACGCGAGAAGGCCAGCACGACCACCGGAATCCGTTCTTCCGGATGCAGGCCGACGGGAATGCCGCGGCCGTCGTCCGTCACCGTGATGCTGCCATCGCGGGCGACGAGCACCTGGATGTGTTTCGCAAAGCCGCCCAGCGCTTCGTCGGCGGCATTGTCGATGACTTCCTGGATGATGTGGGCGGGCGAGTCGGTACGGGTGTACATACCCGGCCGCTCGCGCACGGGTTCCAGTCCCTTGAGGACGCGGAAGGAGGATTCGTCGTAGAGCGCTTTCATAGGGGGGAAGATTGCCCCGCCGGGCCCCTGTTTCAAGCGGCGAACTGAAGGGGGAAAGCGTAGTTATTGGGGCATGCTCAGTTCAGTTAGGAAAGGATTTACAGCCGGTTGGACGCTTACGAAAAAGCGGACAACTCATGTGCTACGAAACCGGACAGTTCTAAAAACCCGTGACACCTGAAAGGTATGCTGTGTCAAGTTTCGATCCTTACCTATAATTCGAACCTGTTCCCGTTTCTCGACTCTGTTTTCCGGGTTTTCGCCATGTCCCAGATACTCAAGCTGCGCGGCACTGCCGCTTTTTCCGCTTCCCGTCTCGCGCGCCTGCAGGAGTCAATCGGTACGGCCCTGAGTGCCGAACATTGGTACTTCATCGAAACCGCTGGCAACCTCAACACCGAAGAACTGATACGGCTAAAAGACCTGCTGGGTATCCCGGCCAACTTGCCGGCCGAGCCAAGGGGAACTCTACTGCTGATGACCCCCCGCCTTGGCACCATCTCGCCGTGGGCGTCCAAGGCGACCGACATTGCCCGCAACTGCGGTTTTGCCGCGATCAAGCGCATCGAGCGCGGCATTGCCTACTATTTCGAGAATAGTGAAAAGTCGGCGCTGGCGGGACGGCTTCACGACCCCATGACCGAATCGGTGCTCGATTCCATCGAGGCTGCCGAAGCCTTGTTCCACCATGTTGCCCCGCAACCGCTGACCACCGTCGATATTCTCGCTGGTGGCCGTGCCGCCCTGGTTGCCGCCAATGGTGAACTCGGCTTGGCCTTGTCCGAGGACGAGACCGATTACCTCGTGGAGAACTTCACCAAAGTCGGGCGTAACCCGACCGATGTCGAACTGATGATGTTCGCCCAGGCGAACTCCGAGCATTGCCGCCACAAGATTTTCAACGCGAGCTGGACGGTGGATGGCACCGATCAGCCACTGTCGCTGTTTGGCATGATCCGCGCATCGCACAACGCCCATCCACAAGGCACGATCGTTGCCTATTCCGACAACGCCGCTGTGATCGAGGGCGCGCTGATCAAGCGCTTTTACCCTGATGCCGATGGTACTTACAGCTATGTCGAGGATACGACCCACATCCTCGCCAAGGTCGAGACGCACAACCACCCGACCGCCATTTCACCCTTCTCCGGTGCGGCCACCGGTTCCGGAGGCGAAATACGGGATGAAGGCGCGACGGGACGCGGTTCCAAGCCCAAGGCCAGCCTGTGCGGCTTCACGGTCTCTGACCTGAAGATTCCGGGCTACGCCCAGCCGTGGGAGTCGAACTACGGCAAGCCGGACCGCATCGCCTCCGCCCTCGACATCATGATTGACGGGCCGCTCGGTGCGGCGGCCTTCAACAACGAATTCGGCCGACCGAACCTGACCGGCTACTTCCGTACCTTCGAGCAGGAATTTGCCGGCGAAATGCGTGGCTACCACAAGCCGATCATGATCGCCGGCGGCGTCGGCAACATCGCCGGTCGCCATTGTTTCAAGGAAAAATTCCCGGCCGGCACGCAATTGATCCAGCTGGGCGGGCCTGGCATGCTGATCGGCCTTGGCGGCGGTGCGGCCTCGTCGATGATCACTGGCACCAACACCGCCGACCTTGATTTCGCCTCGGTCCAAAGGGGAAATCCTGAAATGCAGCGGCGTGCGCAGGAGGCGATTGATCGTTGCTGGCAGATGGGACCAGAACAAGGTGGCAACCCGATCCTCGCCATCCACGACGTCGGCGCGGGCGGTATTTCCAATGCGATGCCCGAGTTGGCCAATGACGCCGGCCGGGGGGCATGCTTCGATCTGCGTGCCGTACCGAACGAAGAGCCGGGCATGGCACCGCGCGAAATCTGGAGCAACGAGGCTCAGGAACGTTACGTGCTCGCCATCGCTCCGGATCGTCTCGCCGAGTTCGAGGCCCTGTGCGAGCGTGAGCGCTGTCCCTATGCCGTGATCGGCGAGGCCACCGAGGAACGGCAACTGGTGGTCAAGGACGGCCATTTTGGCAACCAGCCGGTCGACATGCCGATGGACGTGCTGCTCGGCAAGCCGCCGCGTATGCATCGCACCACCGTTCGCAGGACGGTGGCGATGCCGGCGCTGGATTTGAGTTGCATCGATCTGAAAACCGCCGCGTTTAACGTGTTACGCCTGCCGGCAGTGGCTTCGAAGAGTTTCTTGATTACCATCGGCGACCGCACCGTCGGCGGACTGACCGCCCGCGACCAGTTCGTCGGCCCGTGGCAGGTGCCGGTGGCCGATGTCGCCGTCACGGCGATGGGTTACGACACGAATTTGGGTGAGTGTTTCGCCATGGGCGAGCGTACCCCCATCGCACTGCTGAATGCGCCAGCTTCGGGCCGCATGGCGGTCGGCGAGGCGATCACCAACTTGGCAGCGGCCGATGTGGGCGACATCAACCGAATCAAGCTTTCCGCCAACTGGATGGCGGCGGCCGGCCACGGCCACGAGGATGCGGCGCTGTTCGATACCGTCAAGACGGTCGGCCTCGAATTCTGCCCGGCGCTGGGGGTGTCGATCCCGGTCGGCAAGGATTCCCTGTCGATGCGCACGAAATGGGAGGACGGCGGACAGGCCAAGACGATCACCGCGCCCTTGTCACTGATCGTCACCGCCTTCGCCCCCTGCGCCGACATCCGCAGGACCATGACGCCGCAATTGATCCGCGACGACGTCAGGGGCGAAACGGAACTGATCCTGATCGACTTAGGCGAAGGAAAAAATCGCCTCGGCGGTTCCGCGCTGGCGCAGGTACATGGCGTCTCCGGCGACATTCCGCCGGATGCGGATGCCGACAGGCTGAAAGCTTTCTTCGCCCTGATCCAGCACCTCAACCGCGCGGGAATGATCCTCGCCTACCATGACCGCTCCGACGGTGGCCTGTGGGCCACCGTCTGCGAGATGGCATTCGCCGGCCATGTCGGCGTCTCCCTGAACCTCGATACGTTGTGCTACGACCCGCTGATGAACGACGTCGATGGCATTGAGCGCCACCCCGAAATCATCGACGGCCGCATGCGCGACCGCATGATCGCGGCACTGTTTGCCGAGGAACTCGGTGCGGTGATCCAGGTGCTGCGCGACGACCGGCCAACGGTGATGCAGGCCCTGCGCGACGCGGGCCTCGGTGCCTGCGCCCACATGATCGGCACGCTCAATGGTAAGGATGAAGTGCGCATCTGGCGCAACTCGAAGCTGGTGTTCGGCACGACGCGCGTCGAACTGCAGCGCGCCTGGAGCGAAACGAGCTTTCAGATCGCCCGCCTGCGCGACGACCCGACCTGTGCGCAGGAGGAATTCGATGCGCTGCTCGATGCCGGCGATCCGGGGCTGAGCGCCCAGCTGACTTTTGATGCGGCGGCCCCCTTTGTGGTGAGTGGCGCGAAACCGAAAATTGCCATTCTCAGGGAGCAGGGCGTCAATGGCGAGGTCGAGATGGCGGCCGCCTTCGACCGGGCCGGTTTCACGGCCGTGGATGTGCATATGTCGGACCTGATGGCCAGCCGGGTGCATCTGGCCGACTTCAAGGGCCTGGCCGCCTGCGGTGGTTTTTCCTACGGCGACGTGCTGGGCTCGGGGCAGGGCTGGGCGAAATCGGTGCTGTTTCATCCGGAACTCAAGGAGGCGTTTGCCGCCTTTTTCCAACGGACCGATACCTTCGCGCTGGGCGTCTGCAACGGCTGCCAGATGATGAGCAATCTTGCTTCGATTATTCCCGGCGCGCAGGACTGGCCGACGTTCCACCGCAACCGCAGCGAACAATTCGAAGCGCGCTTCGCGATGGTCGAAATCCTCGACTCGCCCTCGATCTTCTTCGCCAGCATGACGGGTGCGAAACTCCCCGTGGTGGTCAGTCATGGCGAGGGCAGGGCGGTATTCACCAAGGGTGACAATGGGCAAAAGTCGACGCCGGTGGTACGGTACATCGATAATCGCGGCGCACCGGCGAGCACCTATCCGGCCAACCCGAACGGTTCGCCCGAGGGCATCACCGGCGTAACGACCCCCGACGGCCGCTTTACCATCATGATGCCGCACCCCGAACGGGTGTTTCGCAGCGTGCAGATGAGTTGGCATCCGGATGGCTGGGGCGAGGATTCGCCGTGGCTGACGATGTTCCGCAACGCGCGGAGATGGGTCGATCAGGGGTAAATGCGATGGTTTCAGTCGTCCATTCCCTGCCCGATACGGGCATCGATGAAACTGTCCTGGCCCAGCTGAGTGCCGGCCTGACGGCGGAGAACACGGAACGCCTGGGGCAGGCCATCGCTTACGCACATGCCTTGTATGGCGACGGAAAAGTCGGCACTGGCGAGACGGCATTCGAGCATGGCCTGGGCGCCGCGCTGATTCTCGCCTCGCTCAACCTTGATCACGATAGCCGGCTGGCGGCCCTGCTGTTCGCCGTGCCCGATTACCTGGCAGATGCCCGCGAGAAGATGGCAACGCAATGGGGCAACTCCGTGGCCGACCTCGTGGAAGGCCTTTACCGTCTCAAAAACCTGCGACCGCTGACTCTGGCGTCTGCACAAAACACCCAAGGGGTACAGGCGCAGGCCGAAATCCTGCGCAAGATGCTGCTGGCGCTGGCGGCCGATATCCGTGTCGTGATGGTGCGGCTGGCCTCACGGACCCAGACCCTGCGCTGGTACACCGACCATGACACCCCGGAACGGGCCGACATGGCTCAGGAAAGCCTGCAAATCTATGCGCCCCTGGCCAATCGCCTCGGCGTCTGGCAGATCAAGTGGGAGATCGAGGATCTGTCCTTCCGTTTCCTCGAACCGGCGACCTACAAGAAGATCGCCAAACAACTCGACGAAAAGCGGCTGGAGCGGGAGAGCTTCATTACCACCGCAGTGGCGCGGCTCAAGGAAGACCTGGCGAAATCGGGCGTTGCCCACGCCGAAGTGTATGGCCGGCCGAAGCACATCTACAGCATCTGGAGCAAGATGCAGCAAAAAGACCTCGATTTTTCAGAGGTCTACGACGTGCGGGCGATGCGCATCATCGTCGATGAAGTTAAGGATTGCTACACGGCGCTGGGCATCGTGCATGCCCAGTGGCAGCCGATCCACGGCGAATTCGACGACTACATCTCGCACCCGAAAGGCAATTACTACCGCTCACTTCATACGGCGGTGATCGCCGAGGACGGCCGCTCGCTGGAAGTTCAGATCCGTACCCCCGAGATGCATGCCCATGCCGAACTCGGCGTGGCGGCGCATTGGCGCTACAAGGAAGCCGGCAATACTCCAACCAGAGCCGACTCGGCCTACGACGACAAGATTGCCTGGCTGCGGCAACTATTGACCTGGCGCGACGAGATCACCGACTCGGCCGTCTGGGTGGAACAGTTCAAGCGCGCCGCGCTCGACGACACGATTTATGTGATGACCCCGCAGGGACGCGTCATCGACCTGCCAAAAGGTGCAACCCCGATTGACTTCGCCTACCGGCTGCATACCGACCTGGGCCATCGCTGTCGCGGTGCGAAGATCGGCGGTCAGTTGGTCCCGCTCAACACGCCGTTGCAGAGCGGCCAGCAGGTCGATATCACGGCGGCCAAGAGCGGCGGTCCTTCACGCGACTGGCTGTCGCCCGACTATCTGGTTTCCTCCCGCGCCCGCCAGAAGGTCAAGGCCTGGTTTGCGGCTCAGCAGGAGGCCGCGATGCTGGCCGAGGGCAGGGCCTTCATTACCAAGGAATTGCAGCGCATCGGCGCGACCCAGGCCAATCTCGAAGAACTGGCCCACAAGCTCGGCTTCAAGAATACCGATGCCATGTACCTCGCCGCCGCGCGGGGCGATGTCGGGCCGCGGGTGATCCAGACGGCGCTCCATGGCGAACCGGAAACCGAGGTCGCGGCGGAAATTCTTACCCATCAGGCCAAGGCGGCAACCGGTACCGGCCAGATCCTCATTGTCGGTATGGATAAGCTGATGACGCAACTTGGCCGCTGCTGCAAGCCGGTGCCGCCCGATGCCATCGCCGGCTTCGTTACGCGCGGGCGCGGCGTGTCGGTCCATCGCGTCGAATGCGCCAATTTCCGCAACATGGCGGCGCGCAATCCCGAACGAGTGATCGAGGCCGACTGGGGAGCCAAGCACCAAAGCATCTACGCCTGTGACCTGCATGTCGAAGCCAGCGACCGGCAGGGCCTGCTACGCGACATATCGGATGTCCTTTCCAAGGAACGCGTCAATGTCACCGCCGTGAAAACGCAATCGAAAGCCGGCGTGGCCCGCATGGGCTTCACCGTCGAACTGAACAGCGCAGTACAGTTGCAGCGCATCCTCGGCGTGCTGGGAGAGGTTTCGGGTGTCGTCACGGTAAGCCGCAGTTAGCCGATGACTACCACCCCGTCGCTGCGCACGCGCGTCCTGCTCATCGATTTCATCAAGGCGCTTGCCGCACAAATCATCGTCCTGCACCATCTGGCCTGGTATGGTCCGCTGAGCGACCAGGCGGTGCTGCTTGGTCCACTCTGGCATGGCATCGATGCCGGGCTGGCAAATTACGGGCGCTACGCCGTCGCCGTCTTCATCGTCACCGCAGGTTTCCTCGCGGCCCAGTTGTTGAAACAGCATAGCCTGCTGCCGACGATCAGGCCCGGCTGTCTGATCGTCGAGCGCTATGTCCGGCTGGTCGTGCCTTTCGTGGCCGCGCTGCTGCTAGCCGTCGCCTGCGGCAGTCTGGCGCGGCCCTGGCTGCCGGACGACAGCGTGGTCGGCCCCCCGCCGCAACTCCTGCAGTTTCTCGCCCACATATTTCTGCTGCACGGCGTACTTGGCGTGGAATCACTGTCGGCCGGGGTCTGGTATGTCGCCATCGATTTCCAACTCTATGCCCTGCTGGTGTTGCTGCTGTGGGCGGCGCGCAGCGTGTTGCGCCGTCCTGCCAGCGCCGACTTTTGGGGTTCCATGCCGGTGCTACTGGTGGCGTTGGTCTCGCTGTTCCATTTCAACCGCGATGTGCGTTGGGACAGCACGGCGCTGTATTTCTTCGGCATCTACTGCCTCGGGGTAGGCAGCGGTTGGGCGATCCGTTCCCCGCAGCGCAGCCGCTTCCTGTGGATCGTCGCCATCGCCGGGGTGCTCGCGCTACTGATTGACTTCCGACCACGTGTAGCCATCGCGCTAGTGACGGCACTGATGCTCGGCAGCGGCATTATCCATATGACCCGGTGGGAAGTTCGCCTCGTCCATTACCTCGGCGGAACCTCCTACGCACTGTTCCTGGTGCATTTTCCGGTCTTCCTGCTCGGCAGCGCCATCGTTCATCACCTCTGGCCGGGCGATCCGGCGATGAATGCAGTCGGTCTTGTCGTTATCTGGGGAGTCAGCAATCTGGTTGCCCATTTTTTCCATCGTTGGGTGGAGTTGCCGGCCTCGCGCTGGCAAAAACGACTATTGCCTTGCGGCGCGCATGCCAAGCCGGCAATTCCTGCCGGGCAGAATTAGGCCTGTAAATTGCTTTTATTCCGGCATTGGGCACTGGCCCTCGTACTGGAGAGAAAAAAATGAGCCTTTCTTCCGCATCCGCCCTGTTGCAGATCTCCAACATCAATAATGATCTGGTTAGCACCTTGCTGGGAAGCAAGGATGATAGTTCCGACAGCTTCGCCGATATCCTTGAAGCGAAATCGTCTGCCGCCACTCTAACGGGACGCAATATGACGCTAAAGGACCCCGAGTCGGCCTATGGCATGATGACGCATATCAATGGCCTTGAAGTCAGCTTCAAGGCACAGTTCTCTGAATTGAGCGAGATGGGTAATTCGGTAGAGCAGATGGAAGAGGTCGGGCGCTCGCTGAGCGACATCGCCCCGACCACCGCCAATGCCGACATCGCTGCCCGGTTGCAGGCCTTCATCGACCAATACAACCGCTGGGAAGACCGCTTCGACGACACTGTGGCCGATGGCGGCGTGCTCGACAACGTCCAGGCGGCGGATGTCTCGCTCTACGAACTGGAACAGAGCGTCCAGAACATCTTCAATGGTGCCGCCGATGGCGTGCGTGGCTTGAGTGATCTGGGCATCGAGATCAATCCGGTCAGCAAGCAGGCGACATTCGATGTCGCCAAACTGAATGCGGTGCTCGCCAGCAACAAGAGCGGCGTGGTGAATGCCATCGATGAGTTCAGCGCCAATTTTGCCAAGTCGGCCGACCTGCTCAATGCGGATGGCAACTTCATCCAGAATGCCTTGGACAGCCGCAGCAGGGCTCTTGATTACGTCGCCAGCAATCGGGAAAGCCTGCAACAGGAATTTGGCACCGGCGACGCGGCCCAACCGGAGGAAGCCGTAGCGAAAGCGCTTTCAGCCTACGAAAGTGCCTTCAGCATCGGGTAATCAAACTTTAGTGCAGCACGAGCCGGAATCCGGGGAGCGGACGCAGGGTTTCCTCGGTTTCGACGATGAACAGGCCGTGCAGCACGGCGCGAATCTTCGCCAAAGTCCAGCGACTGCCACAGTTCGTTCAGCGCCCAGACATTGCCGAGCGCGCGGGCAGATTCGAACTCGACAGGTGGCAACTCGGCATTGAGGAAGTCGGGGCGACCGGTGACTTTGAGCAAACCGGAAATGACAGCATCCAGGCCGTCGGCAACCTGGTCGAGCCGGCCGAGCGTTACAAGCGTGCGATGCTTGGCCTTGCCGGCATCGTCACGAAACGCTTCCACCAGTTGCAGGTACTGGCGCGGTCCGGAGCGGGTGATCTTGAGGAACATGACTCGACGCTATCACCACCATACGCCATGTCAAGCATGGCACGAATCTTTCACAACGTGCCACTACAATGCTTTTACGAATAATCGCCCGCAAACCCGCATGGCTGCGTTTCCTCCCACTCGAAAATCACCGCTTTTATGACGAAACTGTCGAACTCGGGGGTGCAGATCGTTCTTGTGCGGCTTCTTGATGTTCCAGACGTCGCCCTGGTCACGCGCACCGCACCAGTGCCGGGTTCCATCTGCCGGCCAGCCGTACAGGATCGGCTCAAACTGTCGCTGATAGTCGGCATGACCGAGCGTGAAGGTGCCAGTCTCGCCACAGATTTTTCTGCATCTCGCAGAAACCAGTATTTTCGAGAAAATCACGTTGGATCAACTGGTTGCAAATGCCGTGCTGAACGAAGAAAATCAGCCCACCGGCAACCAATTGATTCTGTTATGAAATCGACCCGGACAGTAGTGGTATCTGAACAGTATTGGGCTTGAGGGTCAATTGAGGATCAACACGCCGCGCTTGAGGCCGGGATCTTCCGGGTGCGGTGATAGGACGAAGCCGAGGCTGCCGACGAACTGTATCATGCGCCGGTTTTCGGAAAGGAAGTCCCCGTTCATGTACTTGGCACCGCGTGCCCGCGCGGTTTCGATCAGCACGCCCATCAGCCGGCGTGCCAGTCCCTTCCCCTGCCAATCGTCCGCAACGACGATGGCGAATTCGCAGGATTCGCCGTCCGGATTCATGGCGTATCGGGCCACGCCGACCTGCACTTCCAGACCATTGACGCGGGCGTGGTCGATACAGGCAACGAAAGCCATTTCGCGGTCATAGTCGATCTGGGTCAGTCGGATCAACTGGGTATGCGACAGTTCGCGCAGCGTATTCATGAAGCGGAAGTACTTCGACTCCGACGACAGGTTCTTGACGAACTCCTGTTCCATGTCGGCATCTTCCGGGCTGACCGGACGAATGGTCACCGTCTGGCCATCCTTGGTCTGGAATTTGGTGACCAGGTGCGAGGGATAGGGATGGATCGCCATATGGTCATAGCGTCCGGCGGTGAGCGACAGGTTCTCGATGCTGATACGGCAATCGACCGCCACCGCGCCGTTTTCGTCGACGATCAGCGGGTTGATGTCCATCTCGCTGATCCAGGGCAGTTCGCAGACCATTTCCGAAACGCGCAGCAGGACGGCTTCGACCGCTTCCATGTTGACCGGCGGCATGTTGCGGAATTCACCCAGCCGCGCAGCGGTGTGCGTCGAGGCCAGCATGTCGGCAACGAGAAAGCGGTTGAGCGGCGGCAATGCGACGGCGCGTTCGGTACCGGTGGCTTCCACATGGGTGCCGCCGGGTCCGAAAATGATGGTCGGGCCAAAAATCTGGTCGCGGGCCATGCCGACCACCAGTTCCCGGCCATTGGCTTTCTGGATCATCGGTTCGATGGCGATGCCATGAATGATGGCCTCCGGGCAATGCTTCTTCACCTCGACGATGATCTCGTTGTAGGCGTCGCGCACTTGTGCCAAGGTTTGGAGGTTGAGGCGTACCCCACCGGCCTCCGACTTGTGAGCGATCTGCGGCGAATCGACTTTCATCACCACTGGAAGGCCGATTTCTTCGGACAGTACCATCGCCTCGGAGGGTGACCGTGCCACCACGGTTTGCGCGATCGGAATGCGGAATGCGGCGAGCAGCGCTTTCGATTCCATCTCGTTGAGTTGCTTGCGGCCTTCGGAAAGAGCGGTTTCGATCACCAGCTTGGCCGATTCGAGCCGCGGCGCCACCTGGTTGGAAATCGAGGCCGGCGCTTGCATCAGCAACTGCTGGTTGCGGTAGTAGTTGGAGATGTGCGAGAACAGTTCGACGGCCGGTTCCGGGGTACGGAAAGTCGGAATGCCGGCGCCCCTGAACAGGCGGCGCGCCTCGCGCACCTGCTCTTCACCCATCCAGCAGGTAACGAGTGGCTTGTCGAACTTGTTGGCGATTTCGATGATTTCGCGGGCAGCTTGGGTCGGATCGGTCATCGCCTGCGGGGTCAGGATTGCCAGCACGCCATCGACATTGTTGTCTTCCAGACAGGCAGTGATTGCGGTGGCATAGCGGGCGGGATCGGCATCGCCGAGCAGGTCGGCCGGATTGGCTTTCGACCACGTAGACGGCAGGACGGCATTGAGCTTTTCTATCGTTTCCTTCGACATCTGCGCTAGCGGGATGCCGATGTCGTCTGCGTGGTCGGCGGCCATCACGCCCGGGCCGCCGCCGTTGGTAACGATCATCAGGCGGTTGCCGCGCGGGTGGAAGTGCGAGAACAGGGCCTGGGCTGCGGCGTACATCTGGCCGACGTTGCCGAGGCGCACCACCCCGGCGCGGCGCAGGGCGGCGTCAAAGACGTCATCGGCGCCCACCATGGCACCGGTATGCGACAGGGCGGCATTCTTGCCAGCCTGATGGCGGCCGACCTTGATCAGCAGCACCGGTTTGCAGCGGGCCGCAGCGCGCAGCGCACTCATGAAGCGGCGGGCGTTCTTGATGCCCTCGATGTAGAGGAAGATATTTTCGGTGCGCGGGTCGGCGACCATGTATTCGAGTACTTCGCCGAAATCGACATCGCTTTCGGAGCCGAGGGAGACGACGTTGGAAAAACCGACATTGTTGGGCAGCGCCCAATCAAGGATGGCGGTGCACAGGGCGCCCGATTGCGAGATCAGGCCTATGGTGCCGGGGTTGGCGCTGCCGTGGGCGAAGGTGACGTTGATGCCGCTACCTGGGCGCATCAGCCCCAAGCAGTTGGGGCCCAGCAGGCGCAGGCCGTGGCGGCGGGCAGAATCCAGCGTGGATCGCAGCAGGTTGGCGCCGCGTGGCCCCATTTCCGCAAAACCTCCGGAGATCACGATGGCGTTGCGTGCACCGGCGCGGCCGCAAGCTTCGACGATAGCCGGCACCGTCTCGGCCTTGGTGCAGATCACCACGAGGTCAAGGCGCTGGGGGATGTTTTCGACCGATTCGTAGGCTTTCTGGCCGAATACGGTCGTATGGCGCGGATTGACGAGAAACAGTTTGCCCCTGAAGCCACCGTCGATGACGTTGCGCAGAAGCGTTTCACCGATCGACCCCGGCGTTTCCGAAGCGCCGATGATGGCGATCGATTTTGGTTCGAAAAGGGGGGTCAGGTAGTGTTTTTCGTAGTTCATGAGCGCTAGACTTGCTGCGGCAAATCTCCGTCAATGTTGCGATGCAGCAGAATACCATCAACCATGGTCGATAAACACGAAATCAAGCCCGGACAATCGGTCGAATTGTTGAAAGCATTGCACATCCTGACGCGTGATGGCAAGCTCAACCAGGACAGTCGCCGCAAGCTGAAGCAGGTCTACCACCTGTATCGGTTTATCGAGCCATTACTGAATGAAATTCATCTAAATCATGTAGATATACAGTTGGTGGATGTGGGGGCAGGAAAGTCTTACCTCGGCTTCATCATCTATGACCTCTTCTTCAAGTCACTCAGTGGCGCGTCCTGCGTCCATGGCATCGAAACCCGTGACGCACTGGTGGCCCAATCCCGCACCCTCGCCGAAAAGCTCGGATTCGCGGGCATGCGCTTTCTCAACCTGGAAGCCGCCACGGCGCTCGATGCACCGGAACTGCCGGCGCGCATCGATATCGTCACGGCCCTGCATGCCTGCGACACAGCAACCGACGACGCCATCCGCCTTGCTCTGACCCGCCAGGCCCGCTTCATCGTCTTGGCACCGTGCTGCCAGGCCGAGGTTGCAGATTTCCTGCGTAAAAATAAGGACAAGGCGCTGGCCAACCCGCTCTCCGAACTGTGGCGACACCCGCTTCACACCCGCGAATTCGGGAGCCAGGTTACCAACGTGCTGCGTTGCCTGCAACTCGAAGCACACGGTTACCAACTCAGCGTCACTGAACTGGTGGGCTGGGAACATTCCCTGAAGAACGAACTGATCGTCGCTCGCCGTACCGGCCAGCCGGCCCGCCATCGTGGCGAGCGGTTAAAGGAAATCCTTCAAAGACTGGGGATCGAGGAGCTACGCGAGCGGTTCTTTTTGCCAGAATAACTGACGTCCCGCCAGCGCCGACTTTTCTTAAAAGGGTCCAGGCTCGATTTTCCTTGAGGGATTGACGCTTACTCAGCAGTCGCCAATATAGGCGACAGAAGGGGCTTTGAAGAATGAGCGCACGAGATGCGGCAATTGCTGGAGCTTGCCCAGTTGCTCTTCAATCTTGTCGCGGAGTTTTTCGCCTTTTTGCAGCGGGCGTGGTGCTGTGCCGGTACGCTTGACATGACTCCATACCAATTCGTCAGGGTTCAAGTCGGGTGCATATCCAGGGAGAAAGTGCAGGGTCAGGCGCCCTTCGGTCGAGGCGACATACTTTTTCACGAGTGCCGTTTTATGCGCAGGCAAACCATCGAGGACCAGATGAAGGGGCTTTCTGCGGTACTTCATCATCCTCCCCAACAGTTCAACGAACAATTCGGCGTTGAGTCCGCCTTCGTAGGTGCAGAACCAGAACGCCCCATTGGCATTCACCGCCGAAGCTGCACTGATGGATTGCCGCTGGCCGGGACGCGATACGACTGGCGTCTGTCCGCGAATACCCCAGGTCTTGCCATGTACCGTGTCGGCACGAAATCCAGATTCATCCCAGAAGAATATTTCCGCTCCATCCGCCTTGGCTTGCTTGGCAATAGACGGGAAGGTTTCGCGTTGCCACTTCTCAATGGCGTCAGGATCGCGCTGATAGGCGCGCTGCAACGCCTTCTGCGGCGTCAGCCCAAGGTCGAGCATCCTTTCCTGATCCTCAAGCGTTTGTGGGGGTTTGCCAAGGT
>JACDZI010000191.1 GCA_013426785.1 Rhodocyclaceae bacterium
GGCCCAGACCGTGTGAAAACCTGGACTACCGCCCTAATTCATGATATGATATATGCATATCATGAATTAGGGGCTGTGATGAAGCGATTCGTTCAAGGTGAATGCCGAACCCAGAGCACACTCCTTCCTGAACAGCTTGACGACTATGTTGCAGATACTAATCCAGTGCGGGTCGTTGATGTCTTCGTCGATGAACTGGATCTGGGTAAGCTGGGGTTTGAAGGCGTTGAACCGGCGGCCACCGGTCGGCCGGCGTACCACCCCGCCAGTCTTCTGAAGATTTACATCTACGGCTACCTCAATCGAGTCCAGTCCAGCCGGCGGCTTGAGAAGGAGGCCCAGCGCAACGTCGAACTGATGTGGCTGACCGGTCGGCTGATGCCGGACTTCAAGACCATTGCCGATTTCCGCAAAGACAACGGCAAGGCCATCCGAAGCGTCTGCCGCCAGTTCGTGGTGCTGTGCCAGCAGTTTGGTCTGTTCTCCGAAGCCCTGGTTGCCATCGACGGTAGCAAGTTCAAGGCCGTCAATAACCGTGACCGAAACTTTACCAGCGCCAAGTTGCAACGCCGGATGGAAGAAATTGAGTCAAGCATCAATCGTTACCTGACTGATCTCGATACTGCGGACCGGCAAGAGCCTGTGGCTGCAAAGGCCAAGACCGAACGGTTACACGACAAGATTGTTGCCCTGAAGAAGCAGATGAAGGAACTCAAGGAGATCGAGGTCCAGCTTGAGGCGACACCGGACAAGCAGATTTCCCTGACGGATCCCGATGCCCGGTCGATGAAGACGCGAGGCACCGGCATCGTGGGCTACAACGTCCAGACGGCGGTCGACGCGACGAATCACCTGATCGTGGCGCACGAGGTGACGAACATCGGTATCGACCGGGATCAGCTGACCTCAATGGCGAAGCTTGCACGCGATGCTATGGGTACCGACGACATTACGGCGATTGCGGATCGGGGTTACTTCAAGAGTGAGGAAATCCTTGCCTGCCATGAGGCGGGAATCCCCGTGATCGTTCCGAAGTCGACCACCTCCAGCGCGAAGGCCGATGGACGCTTCGACCGGGCAGATTTCATTTACGACGCCGAGAGAAATGAATACCGTTGCCCTGCCGGGCAGCAGCTTATCTGGCGGTGCTCAAGCATCGAACGAGGGCTGAAGCTTCACCGTTACTGGAGTTCGCACTGCCAGCAATGCGCGATCAAGGACAAATGTACTCCCAGCACCGAAAGGCGCATTACCCGTTGGGAGCATGAAGGTGTGCTCGACGCCATGCAGACCCGTTTGGATCAGGCGCCCGACAGCATGCGCATCCGACGCCAGACGGTGGAGCATCCCTTCGGAACGCTCAAGCTATGGATGGGCAGCGCACATTTCCTGACGAAGACCCTCAAGCGGGTCAGTACGGAAATGAGCCTCCATGTTCTCGCCTATAACCTCAAGCGAGTCATGAAGATTCTTGGCTCCGAGACTCTGATGGCGCAGATGAGGGGCTGAGGCCCTTTATATCGTCGCCAATCTGGCCATATACCACTTGATAGTGCATTTCTCTTGAAGCGCTACCATCTCAAGGACAACAATATACGCCCGCCCTGAAGCCCTTAGCGAAGCAGGAAAAGACCTGAAGGCGGAGAATTTGACGGAGCGCCAAACTTCTCGCGTTTCCACACGGTCTGGGCC
>JACDZI010000192.1 GCA_013426785.1 Rhodocyclaceae bacterium
AAACGCAGCAGATAGCGTGGGTAATCCACCTGGGCACGAACACACTCGGCGGCCATGCTAGGAGCACTGGGACTCGTGTAGGCCAACGGGCAGCTCTCCTGCCAACGCGACCACAGGCCGGTCAGCGTCAGAAATTCGATGAAGTAGGCCAGCTGGCCCATCGGCGTCGCTGCACTATCGGCCTCCCAGCGCACCTGCACTCGACCTCCTGCCGTCTCCACGCCAGCGCACGACGAAAGCATTTCTTCGCGCCTTTTTGCCTTCCTTTTCGACTCACCCATCGGGTGCCTCCCCCCAATCAGCCAAAAACCATAGCCTGCCTGACTTGCCGCCAGGACGCACGTGGTCAAATGAGGTTTTTAGGTTGAACGCTCATGCAGATCTGGAATCGGCAAAGCCGTTCATTCAAATGGCCTACCAGGGGCGAAGTGCAGTCGGCTAGCTGCGCGTCGCCGTGACGCAATCCTTCACCAGCTCCGGCCCGCGATAGATAAGGCCGGAATAGATTTGCACTAGTTGCGCGCCGGCAGCGAGTTTGGCCTTGGCCTTGGCTCCATCCATCACGCCGCCGGCGGCGATGATCGGTACTTCGCCGGCCAGCGCGGCGGCGAGTTTTCTGACGACAGCGGTTGAGGCCTCGAACAACGGGGCGCCAGAGAGGCCGCCCGTTTCCTCCGCGTGCTGTTGGCCAGCCACCCGGTTGCGGTCCAGCGTGGTGTTGGTGGCGATCACCGCTTCGATGCGGTGTCGGCGAAGCGCGTCGGCGATATTGGTAATTTGCGTGTCGTCGAGGTCCGGGGCGATCTTCAGCGCCAGCGGCACTTGGCGGCCATGCTGTTGCACGAGTTTGGTTTGGCGGGCTTTCAGCGCGCCGAGCAGGGCGTCGAGTTCCGACTCGCCTTGCAGGGCGCGCAGGTTCTGGGTGTTCGGGCTGGAAATGTTCACCGTGATGTAGCTGGCATGGGCATAGGCCTTGTCGAGGCCGATCAGGTAATCGTCAACCGCCCGTTCGATTGGCGTGTCGGCGTTCTTGCCGATGTTGATGCCGAGGATGCCGCGAAATTTGGCCCGCCGCACGTTGGCGATCAGCGCATCAATGCCCTGGTTGTTGAAGCCCATGCGGTTGATGATGCCTTCGACCGGCGGCAGGCGAAACATGCGCGGCTTAGGGTTGCCCGGCTGCGGACGCGGCGTGACGGTGCCGACTTCGAGAAAACCAAAGCCCCAGCCGGCCAGTGCATCGATGCATTCGCCGTTCTTGTCGAGGCCGGCGGCCAGCCCGATGCGGTTGGGGAACTCGATGCCCATCACCTGAACCGGCGTGTCCGGCAGGGGGCGGGCAACAGGGGCCACGGCACCCAGCCGGCGCATGCCGACAATCGCCAAATTGTGCGCGGTTTCCGGATCAAGGGCGAAGATGAAGGGTTTGGCAAGGCAGTAGGGCAGCATGAGCAACATTGTAGCGGTCTCGCCGCAAAAGTCGGCGCTGGCGGGACGGCCTGTCGCGGCTGGGATAAGATGTTGCCTTCATCAGAACAGAAGGGATGCGCGAAGACCGGGGGGGCCAACCTGACCGGCCAACTCGCTCCCTTGCGCAGTTGGGCGAATGGCAAGCTGGTAACCGCAGAGCAAAACCTCTAAGGAAACACTGAATAAGTGTTGATTGGAGTGAACGATTTCATTGTCATGC
>JACDZI010000193.1 GCA_013426785.1 Rhodocyclaceae bacterium
GGGCATCGAACATATGCGCTCAGTTCATGCATTATGAGTTGTGTGGAATGGTATGAGATAGACGGGCGGTGTTATATCTCCGTCCCTGCAGGCGCAGCTTTGGCCAAACACCTCGCCAAGCAAGACCCACGGCTACGGTGCAAGCGTGCCAGCAAGGAAGAGTTGACGGCCCTCAATGCAGTCAGCCCCGCCATCCGGCAAATCAACCTTGACATCGCCGCCGCCATTCGCGCCCGCTACTCAGTGGACGACGAGTTCAAAGCCTTGCGCACCAACGATCCGGACTACGCGTCCTTCGCCGCCGCGCAGGTAGCGGCAGGCAAAGCGAGGAAAGCCGGGCTGGGGTTTGACAACAAGCCGGGAGCGTAACCATGCCAGATACTGCACTCTCACAAGCCCTGCAAGATGCCTATGCCAGTGCGCCATCCAACCTGATAATTCTGCACACGCTGGAGCTACGCCACCCAGCCTTTGTGGATGAGCTCGGCCAAACCACGGCCATTCGGGTGGTGCGCGACACCGCCAATCTGGATGCACGTCTGGAAGCCTCCGCAGCGCTCAACGGTGGCGAGATGGTGCGCTTTGTCGCGATGGATTTCGAGCTTGATCTGCCACCGGTGGACACCCTGCCGATGCCGGAGATCACCGTCACCCTGGACAACGTCTCGCGTGAAATTGTCCGGCACCTTGATGCCGCCGCCGAATCTCAGGCGGTGATCGAGGTCACGCACCGTCCGTACCTGTCGACCGATTTGGAAGGCCCGCAGATGGATCCGCCCATCCACTTGGTGCTCACTGAAGTTGAAGCTGACATCTTTCGCATCACCGGGCGGGCGCGAATGCTGGATGTCGGCAACAAATCATTTCCGGGTACCAGCTACACCGCCAAGACGTTTCCGGGGCTCACACGATAACAGCGACGCGGACTGCGCTCTCAGCTTCTGGTGCGTTTGAATGCCCGCAACGTCGGAGTAGAGAACATCTGGTTGCGGCCAACAACGTGACTCGGCACCAGTTTGCCGGATTGAACGTAGCGACGCAGGGTGGGTACGGAGACCTCCAGGTACTCCGCTGCCTCCCATGCAGAAAATGGTTCCTGCTGCAGATGGCCAAACACCTGTTCGTGGCTGAAATCATCGTCGCGAAATGCATTACCGGTCAGCAGTGAAAAAAACCGGGTGCGCTCCACCGCAGGCATGCGTTTCATTTCAGAAAACAGGTCTTCTGCTGTGAGGGATTGGTTCATGGCGTAGCTCATTTCGTTTCTCCTTTGCTGCTCTCCTGACGCAAGTAGTGCTTCAGCTCTTCGTAAAAGTTCTCGTGTGACCCCACCTGATAGAAATCGATGATCAAAAACTCAAGAGGTAAATCCTTGCTCGGCGGGCGATACGCCACGAGATATTCCTGACGGTTGAAGCGGAACTTGTAAACCCGTATCCCCGCCAGATCACCCACCTTGAGTTCACCGATGTCCGGTGAGTCACAAACCAACTCCACAGCGTCTTCAATCGCCAGTTGCAAGGGCTTGTGCGCTTTCTTGACGTACTGCGCGAAGGGGCGTTTATAGTTCGACTTCATGATCTCATATTAGCCATTAAGTGATTTCATGTCAAATCAATCATTCAAATCTACGCCTAATTTGACTATGTCACAAGCCATGATTAACCGAACCGCAGCACGGACATCGCTG
>JACDZI010000194.1 GCA_013426785.1 Rhodocyclaceae bacterium
TGTCACCATCAACAACCAATTGAATCTGTTCGAGTTTTAACCGGACAGCAGTGGAGTTATTACTGAATTATGGGCATCAAACTTGTTCCATTACAGAATATAGCCAAGTTCAGTATCGATGATTTAATCGCGATCTACGGATATTGCGCTGCATCATGGATGAAGGGCAAATGCATCCAACCAAGTTAGCAATGGGTAGCAAGACAGGCTCTGACGATACGAGTTGCTACCATTGGAATGTCTCCTCCTCCGGTTCCAATGGAATCGGTTTTACATCCCGGCCTAGCGCCGGGATTTTTTTGCATTTTCGTCCCGGACTTCTTTTATCAGATTTGCCGGCTTCGTCAATCGAACCACCAGTAGGGAGACATCATGGCATGGTATGCAGTCGAAGCCGGCCGCGCGAAAAACGTGCTGGTAATCGGCGTGGAGAAGATGAATCTGCTGCCGACACCTCAGATGACCCATGTCCTCGCGTGCAGTTCGCATTGGCCGACCGAAGGCTCGCTGGGTTGGTCTTTCCCGATGTTGTTCGCTGCCTATGCCAAGGGCTATCAGGCGCACTACAAGATTCCGAATGACGATCTGGAAAAGATGTTATGGACCGCCGGTGCACTCTGCTACAAGAATGGCGCAGAAAATCCGCTGGCCCACAATCGGACCGGTCCGCAATCCCTGGCCGAGATCATGAAGCTCAACGAACTCGACGCCTGCGGCAACAAGTGCAAGAACATGATGATTGCCCCACCGTTGCACCTGCATGACTGTTCGCTAGTATCGGACGGCGCTGCCGCGCTGGTTATCACTGCAACTGCCAGTGTCGGCAACAAGGCCCGTGCCTCCGAGATTGCCGGTATCGGCCATTCGGTCGACCTCGTCTGCCGGAAAATGTGCGCCCGAACATGCATGAACTGATGGGGAGCAAGAATGCCGTCGCCAAGGCGTTCAGGGAAGCTGGCATTACGGCTGCCGACATTGATCTGTGCGAGGTGCATGACTCCTTCACCATCAACCAGATCCTGTCGACCGAAGCGCTTGGGCTGGCCGCCGATGGGCGTGCCGGCTATGAGTACATCGAAGGCCGCTTCACGCGCGACGACAAGGTGGCAGTCAATTTGTCCGACGGCCTTAAGTCCAAAGGCCATCCGGTCGGGGCCACCGGCGCATCCATGCACGTGCTGCTCCACAAGCAACTGATCGGCGAGCCGATCGGCGTCGCGGCGAAGAAAGCCGACATTGCTGTCGCCCTTAATGTCGGCGGCTTCGCTGTGACCAACTGCGTCACCGTGCTGCGCAAGCTTTAAAGGAAACGACATGGATACCTTCATTTACAACGACATGACGTTCAGCGTCGCTGCATCTGGTACGGCGTGGGACATCCTGCGCCAGTTGCCGAATGACAGCACGGCAGTGGTTGGCACCGGACTGTTTCCGGGTGTCGCCGCAAGTGACGCTACAGCGCGTGCGCTGGCGCTCGTCAAGTCGATTTATCCGGTGGGCGTCAGGTCCGTCGGGCCAGACGTCAGCCATCCCATGCGGATTGGCAACCTCAGGATTGTCGGCCCCGATGTGACCCACCCCAACTTTATCTACTGGGACAAGGACAGCGTGTCCTGTCCCAAATAAGAGCCTATTTCAGTAGGCATGATTTCTGCTCGTAAATCTCCCATCGCAAC
>JACDZI010000195.1 GCA_013426785.1 Rhodocyclaceae bacterium
CCTATTTTCCTCAGTTAGCAGCATGAGCCGGAAATTTCAGTGGGCCCCGCCCAGGGTGTCGCGGATGCTTTTGTGCGATTAACGGGGAGGATTCTGTCAATGATGTACAGGACGAGAACCTTCCATCGCTCGGGTTTGGCCAACTGTGGCGCACTTGCGATGACGAAGTCCAAGCCCTTGCGAACATTGGTGATCATGGCCTTGACCTGGTCGGCACAGGCATGAGTGAGCGTCACCAGCAAACGGGCCTGTCCGGCATGGGACGTTTGTCGGGCAATTCCTGCGAGCAAGAGTGGTCTCGCGGTAATGGCTTCAAGACGCGCCTTCGGATGCGCCAGGCGCACATACCAGCTCCACCAGTTGTAGATCAGGGCGACGGCCCGTGCCGACAGATTGCAGCGCTCCAGATCCTGGGTGGTGTAACCACCCCAGCCCCACTGGTTCTTCAGTTCGTCAAAGCCGTTCTCACAATCGGCCCGATCCCGGTAGAGTTGGCCGATAGCTTCCAACGGGTAATCGCTGTTGGTCACCAGCACAGCGTACTCCCACAGCTTGCCAGCCCCGACGTTGGCAAACTGCAGGCTCTGCTGGCCCTTTCGCTTGCCGTCCGCTTTCGCCTCAACCGCCAACGATTGCCTGACCGCCCGGCGTACCACGACGACGCGACGGTCGTGTTCCCAGCCCGAGAGTTTCAGCCGGGTTTCGGCGGCATGATAGCCATCGCCCGTATCCTGCCAGTCGGTGTCACGCCACAGGCGCTCGATCAGGCGCTTCACGCCGGCGCTTTGCTTGAGCTTGAACAGGTAGGCCTGGCCCATGTCCTCCAACTCGCGCATCACGGGATCAACGCCGAAGGCGATGTCGCCACGTACCAGACGGGGGCGTTGCGCTACCGGCAAGGCTTTGAGCAGGGCGACCAGCCGCGGCAGGCTGTGTCGCGCCGCATGGGACTTGCCACTTTGAACTTCGGCATCAAGCACGAGGCGGACGTTGGCGATCCAGTAGGTGTGAATGACGTGACTGGGCCGTCCGGGCTTGGTCGGGTTGTAGCTGATCTCGGCACCCTCCTGATGGCCGTAGAGCAGTTTGATGGTGGTATCGATGTCGAGTATCCAGCCGATTGCCAAGGCTTCGCGGGTGCTTTCGGCCAATGCTCGATCCATCCAGGCCGTGGTCTTGACCAACTGCTCTTCCCGGACCGTTCGCTGTTCCTCCGGCCCTCGTTCCAGCGCCGGTGCCAGGTGCTTGAGGCCGCGCCGCAGGCTTTCGTCGCTGACAATCTTGGTCATCCCCAGTATTCCCGGGGCGACGCTGTCGCCGCGCAGTCCGGTGATGTGCGCATAGCGCCATTGTCCATCCAGAATCGACAGCAACCAGGTGCCCAGTACGTCTCTCGTCTGCGGCGCATTCGGACTGGTGTAAGTCATCGGGCAGCCCTCCACCCAGCGCTCAAACAGTCCGCTCACTTCAAGAAACTCGGCAAAGAATGGCAACTGGCCCATCGCCGTGGCGCTGCCGCCTTCGTCCCAGCGCACTTGGTAGCGCCCTCCGGGAGTTACCAAACGCATTTCCCCAGACGCGACCTCCATGTCGGATAACGCGTCAGCGACCGCCACTGTCATGCCACTGGGCCTGAATTCACCTTCACCCATCGGGT
>JACDZI010000057.1 GCA_013426785.1 Rhodocyclaceae bacterium
CTAACTGCGGTTTTTAGGTTGAACAGGAAATGTTCGCCGCAGGAATTGCAACGTGCGACTGGAAACCCTTTGCCGGCGGCAACGACGGTGTAGGCGTTGTCAGCGAATTTGCTGTGACCATTGATCGGCGATACCGGTATGCCAAAGTTCGCGCAACTTGGGTTCTTGCAGAAATTGACCTGAACACCTCCGAACTCCTCCGGCACCCGTGGCAGGCGGGCGGGGGTATCGTCTGGCGAAGTCCCGAAGAATTCCTGAGCATGTGTCAAAACGAAATCGAGAAGTCAAGCCGATTCCAGGCTTGCTCCTCGATGGTTTCAACAAAAGTTGTTAACGGCTTGGCAACTGCCGGGTTTTTGTTGGGTGCTGGCTGAATTACATGCGGTCGATCATGGCCTGGCCGAATGCCGAACACTTGACCTCGGTGGCGCCTTCCATCAGGCGCGCAAAGTCGTAGGTAACGATCTTGTCGGCGATGGCCGCTTCCATCGACTTGATGATGAGGTCGGCGGCTTCCTTCCAGACGAGGTGACGCAGCATCATCTCGGCAGAGAGGATCAGCGAACCGGGGTTTACATAGTCCTTGCCGGCATACTTGGGCGCCGTGCCATGGGTCGCCTCGAACACCGCGTAGTAGTCGGAAATGTTGGCGCCCGGGGCGATACCGATGCCGCCGACCTGCGCGGCGAGCGCATCGGAAATGTAGTCTCCGTTGAGGTTGAGCGTGGCAATCACGTCATACTCGGCCGGGCGCAGCAGTATCTGCTGCAGGAAGGCGTCGGCGATGGCGTCCTTGACGATGATTTCGCGGCCGGTCTCCGGGTTCTTGAACGAGCACCACGGGCCGCCATCGATTGGCTTGGCGCCGAATTCGTTCTGGGCCAATATATAGGCCCAGTCGCGGAAGCCGCCCTCGGTGAACTTCATGATGTTGCCCTTGTGTACGATCGTCACCGACTTGCGGTTATTGGCGATGGCGTATTTGATGGCGGCGCGTACCAGGCGCTCGGTGCCTTCCTTCGATACCGGCTTGATGCCGATGCCGGATGTATTAGGGAAGCGGATCTTTTTAACCCCCATCTCGTCCTGCAGGAACTTGATGATCTTGCGGGCGTTGGCGGATTCGGCCTCCCACTCGATACCAGCATAGATGTCCTCGGTATTCTCGCGGTAGATCACCATATCGGTTTTGGTGGGGTCCTTCAGCGGGCTGGGGACGCCCTTGAAGTAGCGCACCGGACGGACACACTGGTAAAGGTCGAGTTCCTGGCGCAGGGCGACATTGAGCGAACGGATGCCGCCGCCCACCGGCGTGGTCATCGGGCCCTTGATGGAAACCGAATATTCCTTGCAGGCGTTGAGCGTTTCTTCCGGCAGCCAGACGTCCGGTCCATAGAGGCGCGTGGACTTCTCGCCGGCGAAAACCTCCATCCAGGAGATTCTTTTCTTACCATCGTAGGCCTTGGCAACGGCGGCATCCACCACCGCCTTCATGACCGGGGTGATGTCGATGCCGATGCCGTCACCCTCGATAAAGGGAATGATCGGGTTGTCGGGCGTGGGCTGCCCGGCAATGATTTTCTGGCCTGTCGTGGGAACCTTGATATGGGTCGTGCTCATGGCCTGCTCCTGTCTTTGTTGTTAGCGCACAATTATCGCTGAAAATCACGCAGACTAAGCGACTGACGCCCAAATGCTAGAATCGCTTGTCGAAAATTAAGAAAAAATCCGGAATATCATGGTCCTATCGATAAGGCGGGTTGCGGATGCCGACCCGGCTACCGGCTCACAGGCATTGCTGATCGCCCAGACGTTGATCGAAGGCTTCAACAAGCACTATCGTCTGTTCCGCGAAAGTTCGGCTGCGGCCAAGGTGCGCTTCGAGCAGGGCGACTGGCTCGGTGTCCAGCAGGCGGTTCAGGCGCGTATCCAGTTTTACGACAATCGCGTGGCCGAAACAGTGGAGCGCCTGCATCGCGAATTCAATGCCGAAACGGTGGCTGACATCGTCTGGCAGCAGGCCAAGCTCTACTACATCGGTCTGCTCACTGACCACAGCCAGCCGGAACTGGCGGAAACCTTCTTCAACTCGGTTTTTTGCAAAATCCTGCATCGCACCTATTTTCATAACGACTTCATCTTCGTGCGGCCGGCGATCTCCACCGAGTATATCGATTCCGATCCGCCTGCCTATCGCTGCTATTACCCGAACAGTGCCGGTTTCCGGGCTTCCATCCAACGCATCTTTTTCGATTTCGGCTGGCAACGCGAATTTGCCGACTTGGATCGCGATGTGGAGTGCGTGCGCCGCGCGGTAGTGGAAAACTTCAGTGAGCTGCCCCGCCGTGAGGCCAATTTCCAGATCCAGGTGCTGTCATCGGCGTTCTATCGCAACAAGGGCGCCTACGTGATCGGCAAGGCCATCAACGGTTCCAGCGAGTATCCGTTTGCCGTGCCGGTCCTGCACGATGAGGCCGGCAAGTTGGTGCTCGATTGCGTCATTCTCGATTCCGGCTGGATCAGCCTGCTGTTCTCGCTGTCACGCGCCTACTTCATGGTCGACATGCCGGTGCCGGCCAATACCGTGCAGTTCCTGCGCTCGTTCATGCCGCACAAGCCACGTGCCGAGCTATATTCCATGCTCGGTCTCGGCAAGCAGGGCAAGACGGCGTTCTATCGCGGTCTGTTTTCCCATCTGCACCATTCCGAGGATCAGTTCATTGTCGCGCCGGGCATTCGTGGTCTGGTCATGCTGGTGTTCACCCTGCCCTCCTACCCTTACGTTTTCAAGGTGATCAAGGATAAATTTGGGGCAACGAAGGAGGTCGATCACGCCACCGTCAAGCGCAAATATCAACTGGTCAAGCAGGTCGATCGCGTCGGACGGATGGCCGACACGCTGGAGTTTTCGCTGGTTGCCCTGCCAAAGTCGCGTTTCTCGCCCGAACTGCTGGCGGAACTGCGGCGCGAGATACCTTCCCTGCTGGAAGAGGACGCGGCGGGCGATGGCGATATCATCATCCAGCACCTTTACATCGAACGGCGCATGGACCCGCTCAACCTCTATCTGGAGCGGGCCGAAAAGGCCGGGCGCGACGACCTGATCGAGCAGGCGGTGATCGAATACGGCAATGCCATACGCGAACTGGCGATTGCGAACATCTTTCCCGGCGACATGCTGTGGAAGAACTTCGGCGTCACCCGCTATGGCCGTGTCGTTTTCTACGACTACGACGAGATCGAGTACATGACCGACTGCAATTTCCGGCGCATCCCGCCGGCCCCCAACGAGGAAGCCGAGATGGCCAGCGAGCCCTGGTATTCGGTGGGACGGAACGACATTTTTCCCGAGGAGTTCGCCTCCTTCCTGCTGACCTCGCCGAAAATCCGCGCGGCCTTCATGCGCCACCATGCCGACCTGCTCGATGCCGATTTCTGGAAGCAGGCGCAGGAGGAGATCCGGCGTGGCGCCATCCGCGATTTCTTTCCCTATCCAGAAAGCCTGCGTTTCTGCAACCACTGCAGTGGAGGTGGCACGAAATGAAAAGACTACTGATCTGGTTGGCGCTGCTCGGTGGCGTGGCCTCCGCCTTTGCCCAAGCCATACCGGTGGTGGAACTCACGGCCGGTTTTCATCGCATCGAGGCCGAGGTGGTGGCGAACAATGGGGCGCGCATGCAGGGGCTGATGGAGCGCCGGTCAATGCCGTCGCAACATGGCATGCTGTTCGTCTTTGACCAAGATGCCACCCACTGCATGTGGATGAAGAATACCTTCATCCCTCTATCGGTGGCCTTCATGGACAGCGGCGGACGCATCCTCAACATCGAGGAAATGCAGCCACACTCGCTGGACAATCACTGTGCAACCCGCCCCGCCCGCTATGCGCTGGAGATGAATGCCGGCTGGTTTGCGCAGCGCGGGCTGAAGGCAGGGGACTCGATTGGTGGTGTCGACCGGGTCCCGCAGCCTCGGTAATCAGCCGAAGTTGTTTTCCGCGAAAGACCAGTTCACGAGACTGGTCAGGAAGGTTTCAACGAATTTCGGGCGCAGGTTGCGATAGTCGATGTAGTAAGCGTGTTCCCAGACATCGAGGCACAGCAGTGGGGTGTCGCCGGTGGTCAGCGGGGTGCCGGCGGCGCCCATGTTGACGATGTCGACCGAGCCGTCGGCCTTCTTCACCAGCCAGGTCCAGCCCGAGCCGAAGTTGCCGGTCGCCGAAGTCTGGAAGGTTTTCCTGAACTCGTCAAGCGAACCCCATTTCTTGTCGATGGCCGCCGCCAAAGCACCAGCAGGCGCGCCGCCGCCATTGGGCTGCAGGCAGTTCCAGAAGAATGTGTGGTTCCACACTTGGGCCGCGTTGTTGTAGACGCCGCCGGCCGGGGCGGACTTGACGATCTCCTCCAGCGACTTGTCCGCGAAGTCGGTGCCCTTGATCAGGTTGTTGAGGTTGGTGACGTAAGCCTGATGATGCTTGGCGTAGTGATAGTCGAAGGTTTCTTCCGACATGTGCGGCGCCAGCGCGTTCTTGGCATACGGCAGGGCGGGCAGGGTATGTTCCATGTTGTTCTCTCCTGGGTTGGGGTGGTGTATGAGGCGGCAGAAGATGTGAGGCCGCCAGTGGAAATTACAAGTTTCGCGCCGTGACCGTGGCGCTGGCGCTGCCGGCCGCGAACTGCACGTCCAGTGTATCGCCCGTTGCCAGCGCGGCGGCCGCATGCACGATCTGTCCATCACTCGTGCGGACGATGCTGTAGCCGCGTTGCAGCGTCGCCAGCGGGGACAGGGCACCGAGGGCTGCGGCGCAGCGCCCGATGCGGTCGCGCTGGCTGGCCAGCCGCTGCCGCATCCCCGCGTGAAGACGCCGTTCGATGAAGTCGAGCCGCTGCCGGCTGGCGACCAGTCGCTGGGCGGGATGCACCAACCGCAGGGCGAGCCGGTCGAGGGCCTGCATGCGCGTGTTGAGTTGCGCAGCCAGCGAGCGACGCAGGTTGGTTGCCAGGGTTGCCAGTTCCGCCGCCGCATCGAACCAGCCGGCGCTGGCGAGTTCCGCAGCAGCCGTGGGCGTGGCGGCGCGACAGTCGGCGACATAGTCGATGATGGTCGTGTCGGTCTCGTGACCAACCCCCGCAATAGTCGGCGCTGGCGAGACGGCAAGCGTACGCGCCACCGCCTCGTCATTGAAGGCCCACAGGTCTTCGATGCTTCCGCCGCCACGTACGACCAGCAGCAAGTCGCATTCGGCCCGCGCAGCGGCAAGCCCGAGAGCGGCGAAAATGGCGGCCGGGGCGTCGGCGCCCTGCACCAGGGTTGGATAGACGATCAGCTCGACATGTGGTGCACGGCGGGCGAAGGCGGCGATCACGTCGCGCAAGGCGGCTGCCTGGGACGAGGTGACGATGCCGACGCGACGCGGATAGCGCGGGATGTCCCGTTTCCTGGCTGGGGCGAACAGGCCCTCGCCGGCGAGTTTTTCGCGCAGGCAGACGAATAGTTCGTAGAGTCGGCCAATCCCGGCCCGCCGCATGCCCTCGATGTTCAACTGAAATTCGCCGCGCGCTTCGTAGAGCGTCACCAGCGCCTGCACCTCGACCTGCTGGCCGTTGTCGAGTTTCCAGGGCAACAATTGCGCCCGCGAGCGGAACATCACGCAACGCACCTGGGCCTGGGCATCCTTCAGTGAAAAATACACATGTCCCGAGGCGGCGTGCACCAGATTCGAGACTTCCCCGCTGACCCACAGCAGGGGGAACTGCTGTTCGAGCAGCCGCCGGGCCTGACGGTTGAACTCGCTGACAGAGAGGATTTCGGTGGCCAAGTGACGGTTTTTTCGTAGTAAATGTGGCTTGGCGATGCTACCTCATCCACACATGTGAAACCGGGTGCGCGAGGCAGCCTCGATCGGTCTGAAAGCCCCACTGTGTCGTGCAACATCATGAATATTAATGATATATCTTTTGTACAGTTTTTGGCCGAAGTAACAAAAAGTCTTTGCGGCTGGCTACTTAGCGTATCGATGCGCAAAAGATTAACAGACTTTTCCACAGTTTTTGTGGATAAGCGGGCCGGGTCCGCGGCGTATCCTAGTCGCTCCTCCGACTCTCCCCGAATCCGATGCAACCGGTTTCCGTCGTCCCTCTGGCGCCGCCCGTCCTGCTGGGCATGTTTCGCGAGGTGCTGGAAAGCAGCCTGGTCGAGCGCGGCGCGGCGCAAGGGCTGGAACTGCTGGGCCATGCCGACGATTTCTGGCGGGCCTTGCCCTTGGTTGAACTGCAGCGCATGGCCCAGGGTGGCAATCTCAATGCCCAAGCCGAACTCGCCTGGCGGTCGGCCGTGGGCGAGGGCATGGCGCAATCGGTGGCCGAGGCCATCCAGTGGGCCACCCGCAGTGCCGAACGGGAATGTCCGGCGGGCGAAGCGGTACTGGGCTGGCTGCTCTATCAGGGCATGGGGCTGCCACGCGACTATGGCGAGGCGGCACGCCTGTTCGAACGGGCCGCGCTGGCCGATGACAGCCGCGGCATGACCTGGTTCGCCCTGTGTCTGCTGCGCGGGCATGGCGTGATCGCTGATGCGTCGCGTGGCAGCGACCTGTTGCGCAAGGCAGCCGGGCAGGGTAGCCCCGTCGCCCAATACTGGCTGGGGCGACTGCTTTATCTCGGTGAACATTTCGCCCAGGAATACACCGCGGCAGCGCAGTGGCTGGCGCGGGCCAGCGAACGCGGTGTGCCGCAGGCCGACGATTTTTTCGCCCGCTGCCATTTTTTCGGTCGCGGCGTAACGGAAAACCGTAGCGAAGCCTTGCGTTTGTGGCGCCTGGCCGCAGCGTCGGCGGTGCCATCGGCGATGTTTTGCCTCGGGCTGTGCCTGTATGCCGGTGAGGGTGGCGCGGCGAACCACGCCGAGGCGGTGGGCTGGTTCCGTGCCGCCGCGCGCCAGCAGGTGGCTGCGGCGATGTTCCTGATGGGGCAATGCGCCACCTTCGGCTTCGGCGTGACCCCAGATCCCGAAGTCGGGCTGGGCTGGTATCGCCGTGCGGCCGAATGCGGCAATCGCGAGGCGGAGTTCGAACTTGGCGAAGCCTATGCGAGCGGCCGTACCCACCTGCACCGCGATCTGGAAGAAGCGGTGCGCTGGTGGCGCGCCGCCGCGCAGCAGGGCCATGCGCGCGCCCAGTTGAAATTGGGCCATTGCCACCGCTGGGGCGAGGGCGTGGCCGAGGACAAGGCGATCGCGCTGGCCTGGTACCGGCGCGCGGCTGCGGGCGGCGAAGCGTCCGCCCACATCTGGCTGGGCGAGTGCCATGAACATGGCGAGGGCATCGCGGCCGATCCGGTCGCGGCGCGTGGCCATTACCATGCCGCCGCCGAGGCCGGTTCGGCCCACGGGCTGGCGGAACTCGGGCGTTGCCAGTTGCAGGGCATCGGCGGGCAGGCGGATATCGCACGTGGTGAAGCGGCGCTGAAGCAGGCGGCCGAAGGTGGCTGGCAACCGGCGCTGGACGAACTAGAGCGCTACTGGTTCACCGAAGGGGAGCGCCACTTTTTCGGACATGGCACCGTGACCGACCCATCCCATGCGCGTACCTGCTACCGCAAGGCCGGCGAACTGGGGCACCGGCGCGCGGCTTATAAACTGGCGGAATGTCTGCGCCATGGTCTGGGTGGGCCGGTCGATGCGGCCCAGGCGCTCACCTGGTACCGTCGGGCGGCGACCCTGTTCGACGCCAAACTGGCGCTGGCCGACCTCTACTATCACGGCGAAGGCGTGGCGCGGAATTATCGCGAAGCCGTGCGCTGGTACGAGCAGGCCGTCGCCGAGCACGAGGACGCCTATGCGCTCTACAGCCTCGGTTTCTGCCTGTTGCACGGCCAGGGGGTGCGCCGCGACCCGAAGCTGGCGCTGCGCCTCCTGCGCCGGGCTGCGCTGCTGGGGGACACCCATGCGCAGTACGAACTCGGTGCGGCCTACTACCGGGGCCGGGTCGTGAACAAAAATCTGCGGCTGGCGATGAAGTGGCTGCGCATGGCGGCCAGTCACGGACAGGCCGAAGCGCGCGCCTTCCTCGAACGCATCGAGGGCGGGCAGGCGCTCAATTAGGAAGGTTTCAGGCGAATCCGTGCCGTCAAGCCGCCGCCGTCGCGTGGCAACAGTTCCAACTCACCTCCCAGCGAACGCACGATGCGGTCGACAATCGCCAGTCCGAGTCCCGCGCCGCCGGCCCCGGTACGGGCGGTTTCGCCGCGGGTGAACGGCTGCTTGAGCCGTTCGACCTCCGCGGGGGCGATGCCCGGCCCCCGGTCGAGTATCGCCACGACGAGTTCGTCACTTTCTCTGGCCAGTTCGATGACGACCGGGGTGGCCGTGCCGCCGTGTTTCAGGGCATTCTCGGCCAGATTGACCAGCGCGCGGCGCAGGGCTTCGGGTTCGACGCGGGCCGAAAAGTCGGCGTTGGCAGGACGGCAGGAAAATCGCACCCGTTCGCCATAACGTCCGGCGATTCCGTCGATCAGCGCGGCCAGATCGATGGTGGCAAGTGCCGTGGTGTCATGTTGCTGCGGCCGGGCGAAATCGAGGAACTGGCCAATGGTGCGGTCCATTTCCATGATGTCGGCTTCCATGCCGGCGCGCGCCGTCTCGTCGGCGACGCTCATCTCGGCTTCCATGCGCAGGCGCGTCAGCGGGGTGCGCAAGTCGTGCGAGATGCCGGCCAGCAGCAGGCTGCGATCTTCGTCGAGTCGTGCCAGGTCGCGGTTCATCTGGTTGAAGGCGGCCGTGACGGCGACCAGTTCGTCAGGTCCCCGTTCCGGCAGGGGCGCTGCCGTCTCGCCAGCGCCGACTTTTTTGGCGGCCCGTTCGAGTGCCTTGAGCGGACGGGTGATGCGGAAGACGATCAGCCACGCGCCGAACAGCGACAGCAGCAGTACCGCCACGCCCCAACCCAGCCACTGCAGGGGAAAATGGCGGTCCAGCCGTTCGCGCGGCAGGCCAAGCCAGAAGTCGCCTGCTTCGCCTTCGAAGATGCGGAACCGCACGAACAGGCCATCCTCCCCATTGAGGGTAAAGGCCAGCCGGCTTTCCGGCCCGAGGCGCTCGATCAGCAGCGCCTCGATGCGGTGGGTCAGCGGCAGGTCGGGCGGCGCGACGACCACGTCGCCGGGGTCGGCCGGATAGATGCGCACGCCTTCGCGATCCGATAGTTCCTCCAGCAGCGCATGCCGATGGTCGGGGCGGGCGACCAGAATGGCGGTGCGCGTGATGTTCGTCACGCTGGTGATCATCTGCGCCAGCTGGCGGGCGCGCGGTTCCACTTCGGCTTCGCGGAAGATGGCCAGCCAGGCCACCACCGCCAGCAGCATCAGCGTGGCGATCAGCAGGAAGGCGCGCCAGAGCAGGCTCTTGGGCAGCAAGCGCAATCCTGGGTCAGTCGGCAGGGCGACCGTCGGGAACGAAGACGTAGCCGAAGCCCCACACCGTCTGGATGTGGCGCGGCTTGGCCGGATCTTCCTCGACCAGCTTGCGCAGGCGGGAAATCTGCACGTCGATGGCGCGGTCGAATACGCCATGTTCGCGGCCGCGCGCCAGTTCCATCAACTTGTCGCGCGACAGCGGCTGGCGGGGATGCTTGATGAGGACCTGCAGCAGACCGAATTCGCCGGTGGTCAGCAGGGTGGTGGTGCCCGCCCGCATCAGTTCGCGCGTGGCGAGATTCACCTCGACCGGGCCGAAGCGCACCAGCTCCTGCGTGGTGGCCGGTGCCCCGGCGGGTGGCGCCGCGACCCGGCGCCGCAGCACGGCGTGGATGCGGGCGACCAGTTCGCGTGGGTTGAAGGGCTTGGGCAGGTAGTCGTCGGCGCCCAGTTCCAGGCCGACGATGCGGTCGATGTCGTCGCCCTTCGCGGTGAGCATGAGAATGGCGATGGCGTTGCTCGAACCGTTGCCACGCAGGCGGCGACAGATCGACAAGCCATCTTCGCCGGGCAGCATCAGGTCGAGTACGATCAGGTCGTAGAGTTCGCGTTCGAGGGCACGGTCCATGCCGGGTGCGTCGGCCACGGCCTTGACGGTAAAGCCCTGGTCGGCAAGATAGCGCTCGAGCTGGCTGCGCAGGCGCAGGTCGTCATCGACGATGAGGATCTTGGGTTTGCGGGTGTCGGTATTCATGGACGGCAAGCATACTGCCGTTTTGGCAAAATGCATGTCGAGTTGTTGCAGCGGCGCAGCCTGCAAAGGATTGTTACAAACCCTGCCAGCCTGCTGACAAACCCGGTCCTACAATGCAGCCATGAACAAGTCGCGCTCCATCCTTTTCGCACTGCTGCTCTCCGCCGCCGCTTCCCCGGCGCTGGCGCAGCTCGTGCCGCCCTCGCCGCCGGGGTATGGCGGGCAGGGTTTGCAGGATCAGCGGGGACAGATGCGCGACCTCAATGCCGAGCAGCGCGACCAACTGCGGGCGGAACGGCGCCAACGCCAGGAAGCCTGGCAGCAGATGTCGCCGGAAGAACGCCAGCAGTTGCGCCAGGACATCCGCGACTCCGGCCAGACGCTCTATCCGCGCGGTCGTCATCGTCGGCCGGACTGAAGCAACTTCCCTCTCTATCGTGGGGCATGGAAGCCGCAACCCCAACGACCAAAGCAGTAATCCTTGCGAATTGCGAAATGGCCCAGTCCATCGGCAAATTTCCGCCCGCTGATGTCGGGCGCAGTTTCATCGCAAGACTGACGGCTCATGCGTACAGGGGAACCCCGTAGTGTTGTGCTGCGTTTGCCTGCCGTCGGTCGAGCGTCAGTAGGCCGGCCCGTAACCGGCGGGCAATGGCGAGGTGGAGTGCATCACCGGCGCGCAGCGTCAGCGAGGGGGCATCGAGTAGAACGGCGGCGGTGCGGAAATCTGCCGGATCGATTTCCGTCAAAGTCATGCTCTCAGCAACAAAGCGGTGAAAGGCCGCCAGCGCAGCGGCGCGGCCGCTGGCGGTAGTTTGGCCGGTACGTTCCTTGATGCTGGCCACGCTGGCCATTTCAGTTAATGTCCAGGCGGAAACCGCCAATACGTCATTTGCCGTTTCCAACCGGGAGACCAATTCGACCGCGCCGGGTTCGCGAAAAAACAGCGCGCCGAGCACCGATGTATCAAGGTAGATCACAACTGATCACTTTCGCGCATTTCCTCAACCGTCATCCCGGAGGCAACGGGTGAAGCTTCGACGTAGGTGCGCAGCATGGCTACATCGAAAATACCGGGTGCACGAGTAGGTGGCACGATGCGTGCGACCGGTTGTCCGCGACGGGTTACCACGATTTCTTCGCCGTCGGCGACTGCGGACAATAAAGCGGAGAAATGTGCCTTGGCTTCGACGACAGTGCTGGTTTTCATCTTGTTGACCTTCGTGATGTGGTCATCCCATCCTAGCATTTAATGCCGAAAAGGTCATCTTGATACCCAATTTCGTGCTTTCGCATAACCCATCGCCTACCTGCATCTGAAGCCGAAGACCTGAACCGCCGGCAGGATAAAATGCCGCCGTGAAACTCCTCGCCTTCGAAGCCGCCACCCGCCGCTTGTCCGTTGCCCTCTGGTGCGAAGGGGTGCTGGCGGAAAAATCGGCCGACGTGCCGAATGGCGGTTCCGAATGCCTGCTGCCCTGGGCGAACCAGTTGCTCGCCGATGCGGGGCTGACCTTCAAGCAACTCGACGGCCTGGCCTTCGGTGCCGGGCCGGGCGGTTTTACCGGCCTGCGGCTGGCCTGCGGCGTGACGCAGGGGCTGGCCTGCGGTCTCGATCTGCCCGTGGTGCCGGTCGGCACGCTGGCTGCCCTGGCCTTGGCAAGCGGAGATGGCAAAGTGCTGGCCTGTCTCGATGCCCGCATGAACGAGGTCTATCTCGCCGCCTATGCGGTGGCGGGCGATTCATTGGCGGAAATCCTGCCGCCTAAAGTCGGCGCTGGCGGGACGGCGTTGTTGCCCGACGGCGACGGCTGGCGCGGCGCGGGCGATGGTTTTGCCACGCTGCATGGCGCGGTCCTGCGCCAGCGCATGGGCGGGCGGCTGGTGAGTGACGATGCGACCGCTTTTCCTACCGCAGCGGCGGTGGCGCGACTGGCTGCGCCGGTGCTGGCCGCCGGCGGCGGTGTCGCCGCAGCGCAGGCGCTGCCGCTGTACGTGCGCGACAAGGTGGCCCTGACCACGGCCGAACGGCTGGCGCGCGGCGGGAGCAAATGAATATCGCGCCGATGACGCCGGACGACCTGGCCGAGGTTCTGGCTGTCGAGGAAGGCATCCAGCGCTTTCCCTGGATGGCGGGACATTTTCGCGATTCGCTGGCGGCCGGTCACGGCTGCTGGCTGGTGCGCGAGGCCGGGCGGGTGGCTGCGTTTGCCGTGACGATGCCGGTGGTGGATGAAGTGCATCTGCTCGACATCGGCGTGGCCCCTGAGCTGCAACGCACGGGCCGCGGGCGGGCGATGCTGGATTTTCTGTGCGCAGAGGCACGCCAGGCCGGCATGACGCGCATGCTGCTGGAGGTGCGCCCTTCCAACGCGGTCGCCATTGCCTTCTACCGCAGGCACGATTTCACCGAAATCGGCCGCCGGCGCGGTTACTATCCTGCTGATGAAGGACGCGAAGATGCCATCGTGATGGCCAGGACATTATGAACAGAGAGCAGATACTGAAAGAAATGGGGCTGGGACCGATCTGGAAATTGCGCCAGCCGCCGAAGAAGCAGAAGGGCACCGCCACCGAAGCAGCCATCTCCGCCCCCGTCGACGCGCGCACGGCAGCGATTGCCGCGATGGGCTGGGACGAATTGAAGCAGGCGGTGGCCGACTGCACGGCTTGCGAACTGTGCCAGAAGCGCAAACAGGCGGTACTGGGGATCGGCGATGTGGCGGCCGACTGGCTGTTCGTCGGCGAGGGGCCTGGCGCCGAAGAGGACGAGCGCGGCGAGCCTTTCGTCGGCCAGTCTGGCAAGTTGCTCGATGCCATGCTGGCCGCCATCGACCTGAAACGTGGCAATGACGTCTATATCGCCAATTCCGTGAAATGCCGCCCGCCCGATAACCGCGCCCCGGAACCGGCTGAAACCGCCGCCTGCTGGCCTTTCCTGGCGCGGCAGATCGAGTTGATCCAGCCGAAACTGATAATTACCCTCGGCAAGCCCGCTGCACAGACCCTGCTGCAGCAGGAAGTGACGATCTCGCGGGCGCGCGGCCAGCTGCACGATTTCGCTGGCATCCCGCTGATCGTCACCTACCACCCGGCCTACCTGCTGCGTAACCTGCCGGACAAGGCCAAGGCATGGGAAGACCTCTGTTTCATGCGAAAGACCATGCAGGACCTTGGGTAAAATCGAACCATGCGCATCCTCCTTTCCAACGACGACGGTTACTTCGCTCCCGGCCTGCTGGCGCTGGCCGAGGCCATGCACGGCCTGGGTGAAATCACCGTGGTGGCGCCAGAACGCAACCGCAGCGGCGCATCGAACTCGCTGACGCTGGACCGCCCGCTGCACCTCAAGCAGGCACCGAATGGTTTTCACTACGTCAATGGCACGCCGACGGACTGCGTGCACCTGGCGGTGACCGGCATGCTCGAACACGAGCCGGACATGGTGTTGTCGGGCGTGAACCTCGGCCCCAACATGGGCGACGACACCGTCTATTCCGGCACCGTCGCCGCGGCAATGGAAGGTTACCTGCTCGGCGTGCCCTCGATCGCCGTGTCGCTCGGCAGCTTCGAGGGCAAGCATTTCGCCACCGCCGCGCGCGTGGCCCGCGAACTGGCCGAGCGTTGCCGCGCCCAGCCCTTCGGCGCGCCGGTGCTGCTCAACGTCAATGTGCCGGATGTCCCCTACGACGTGCTCGAAGGCATGCGCATTACGCGCCTGGGCCGTCGCCACAAGGCCGAGCCGGTGGTCAGGCAGGTCTCGCCGCGCGGCGAGGCTGTTTACTGGGTCGGCGCCGCCGGCGCGGCTGCCGATGCCGGCGAGGGCACCGATTTCAATGCCGTCGAGCATGGCTGGGTATCAATCACCCCGCTGCAGGTCGATCTCACCCATTACGGTCAGTTGGCCCCGCTGCGCGAGTGGCTGGGGCAATGAGCGCATTCGCGCGATTGGGGGGCGTGGGCATGACCTCCGAGCGCACGCGCACGCGCATGATTGAGCGCCTGCGCGTGCAGGGGATCAGGAACGAAGGAGTGCTGCGGGCGCTGGGCGTGGTGCCGCGCCATATCTTCGTCGAGGAGGCGATGGCCCACCGCGCCTACGAAGACACCGCGCTGCCGCTGGTACTCGGCCAGACCATCTCGCAGCCCTACATCGTCGCGCGCATGATCGAACTGCTGCTCGACGGCCGCCCTGGCCTCGGCAAGACGCTGGAGATCGGCGCCGGCTGCGGTTATCAGGCGGCCGTGCTGGCGCAACTGACCCGCAACGTGTTCGGCATCGAGCGCCTCGCGCCGCTGCTGGCGCGGGCGCGCGAGAACCTCAAACAGATCAAGCTCACGGCCATCCGCCTCAAGCACGGGGATGGCATGGTCGGCCTGCCCGAAGCCGCACCCTTCGACTCGATCATCGTTGCGGCGGCCGGCGCGACCGTGCCTCAGGCGCTGCGCGACCAACTGGCGGTCGGCGGGCGACTGGTGATCCCGGTCGGCGGCGGCGAGGTGCAGACGCTGCTGCTGGTCGACCGTACGCCGCAGGGCTGGTCGGAGCAGCGCCATGACGCGGTGCGCTTCGTGCCGCTGTTGCCTGGTATTGCCTGATGAAACAGATTTTGCTGTTGTTGACGGTTATCGGGCTTGCCGGCTGCATGACACGCCCGCCTGCGCCGGTCTCGGAAGGTGCCTCGAATCGCATCGAACCGACCCGCTCGGGCAAGCTCGCAACCAAGGCCGAGCCCGCCAGGACAGCCGCGCCGGTGGTGGGTGCCGAGGTGAAGCCGATTGCCGGTGGTGGCCCGGTGGTGGCACGCTCGCTCGATGAAGCGCCTGCAACAGCCGTCCCGCCAGCGCCGACTGTTACATCCCGCAATACCGATGCACTCAAGCGCGAACCCAAGGGAGGCAAGCTGCCCTATTCGCCGGAAGCGCTGGCCCAATTGAAGGTGCGCGACGGGCAGACTGTGGCGCCGGTTGCGCCCTCCGAGAAGGACAAGCCCCCTGTCACACCGGCCCCCGCCCCGGCACCGGCGCCTGCCCCCGTCCCTGCGGTTGCTGCAATCGACTGGGCCTGGCCGGTGCCCGGCAAGATAATCACCAACTTCAATGAGGGCGGAGGTCGTGAGGTTAGTCGAGGTATAGATATCGCTGGCAAGATTGGTGACCCTGTGCAAGTTGCCGCTACCGGCAAGGTAATTCATATCGGTAGTGATATTCGGGGCTTAGGCAATTTTGTTGTAGTCAAACATGGGCAGGAATACATCTCCGTCTATGCCAACAACAGCCGCATTCTTGTGAAGCAAGACCAACAGGTGACACGGGGCCAGAAGATCGCCGAACTCGGCAACACCGATGCCGACCAGCCCAAGCTGCACTTCGAGATTCGCCAGCAGGGCAAGCCGACCGACCCGCTGCGCTTCCTGCCGCCGCGCTGATGGACGAGCCGGGCGACGCTGCCGACCGCCTGCCCGACGACGATGCCGGCCATGCGCAGGCCGGCGAAAACGGTTTCCTCGAAGACATCACCCAGCTTTACCTCAACGAGATCGGCGCCACTCTGCTGCTGAAACCGGATGAGGAACTGGCGCTGGCGCGTGCCGTGCGCGCCGGGGACTTCGCCGCGCGCCAGAAGATGATCGAGGCCAACCTGCGCCTCGCCGTGAGCATCGCCAAGCATTATCAGAACCGCGGCATCCCGCTTGACGATCTGATCGAGGAAGGTAACCTCGGCCTGATCCACGCGCTGGAAAAGTTCGACCCGGAACGCGGCTTCCGCTTTTCCACCTACGCGACCTGGTGGGTGCGCCAGACCGTCGAGCGCGCCATCATGAACCAGTCGCGCACCATCCGCCTGCCAGTGCATGTGGTCAAGGAACTCAATGCCGTGCTGCACGCTCTGCGCAAGCTCGGCGTCGAGCCGGGCGAGGCGGGCCGGGGCGGGCCGACGCTGGAGCGCGTGGCGCACCTGTTGCACAAGCCGGTCGAGGAAATCCGCCACATCCTCGCGCTCAATGAGCGCACCGCTTCGCTTGATGCGCCGCTCGACATCGATCCCGACTTGTCGGTGGCCGATGCGCTGGCCGACGAGTTCGCCGTCGATCCCGAAGTGGCCGCTGAACGCGTAGAGATTGATCTGCATATCGCGGCGTGGGTGGAGCATCTGTCCGACCGCCATCGCCGCGTGGTCGAGGCGCGCTACGGGCTCAACGGGCAGGAAATCGCCACGCTGGAAACGTTGGCCCAGGATCTGGGTGTCACCCGCGAACGGGTGCGCCAGTTGCAGATGGAAGCGCTGGCCCAGTTGCGCAAGCGTCTGCGGCGCGAGGGCATGGGCGCCAGCGCGTTGCTGTAAGACTATTGCGCCGTCCCCCAGCGCCGACTTTTGCTATATTCGGTCCTGCAAAATTCATTTCACGAACCCCGAGCCGTTAAAACTGAGAGCGGCA
>JACDZI010000196.1 GCA_013426785.1 Rhodocyclaceae bacterium
ACTTACGGTGGGACTTCCACCCACAAGAGTGCGCCCGTGCCGGGCGCACAGAAAACCGGGCAACCCGAAGGTCAGCCGTCCATTGGCGATGATTCAGAACGGTCATCAAGTAACAGGGTTGGATTTCACGAAATCATGTCTGCGTTTGCGCAGACTGCGCGTTTATAGTGTTGCACCGCTTCACCGAGAGATCACCATGTCCCGCATCGTTCTGCTGCTATTTGCTTTCCTCCTGACTGGATGCGAAACCATTCATTACCGCTTGGTACCGCCGCCTTCCGATGCCGGCCGCCTCTGCGTCACCCAATGTGCCGGCATACGGGAAATGTGCATAGGCAGGGAACAGCAACAGGCTAATTTCCAGCAGCACCAATGCGAACGACGCGAGGATCACGAATACGACCATTGCATGAGTCAGGCCGGAAACGATCGGGACAAGCGCAAGAAGTGCGAGCGCAGCAGAAGCTACTGTAGTTCGTACGCCCATACCGACCGTTGCGAGAATGACTATCGTGGCTGCTTTACCCACTGCGGGGGCATGGTGATCCAGGAAGTGGAACAGTGGTAGGGGTAAAGGACAAGCTGCACCGATTCGGGATCATCCTGCTGGCGATCTCTTTGGAAACTGCCATTGCAGCTTCAGGCAATGCCCCAAACGGATTCAGGGGCAAAGCGTGGGGAACACAATCAACCACTGGTCTGAAGCAATACGCCAGGGCATCCGAAAAGATCACCGTCTATACACTTCTTGGCAGCAATAAACCTCAACCCCTTTTCGGCGTGCCTGTCAGAGCAGCAACCTATAGCTATTCGGATGGCAGACTGTTCAACGGGATTGCCTACTTCTCCGGTGAGGACAACTTGTTACTGTTCAAAAACGCCCTCACCAAAGAGTATGGGAAACCCGATATTGCCAATGATCCCCAGCAGCTTTGGAGTTGGAAGTGGCCGGACAGGAGCGTACAGATAATCCTGTACAAAGGCGCCGTGAGTTACACCAACAACTCTTATTGAAACTGTCGCCGACAGGGACGGTATTACTCTTCCTCGGGGCCGGCAAGAATCTCCATCGCACCAGCGATCAATTCCAGTTGTTCCAGCGTCAGGGCTACGTCGATCTTGTCACTCATGGTAAAGCTCCTGGTCAGTTCATGTTGTGTCACAGATCGACGCCGACGACATCATCGGCCTCGAATTCATCAGGCACGGTGCCATCACCTATGCCGGTGACCATGGCAGCCATGCTGTCGCTCTGTTTTACAAAGTATTCGGCGCTGATTGGATCAAAGAATCGTTGGCCAATCGGCAGATCCTTGAACTTGAGGCGCTGGCGGGTAGGTTGGGTTGTCATGACATGACAAAAAAATAAAAGCCCCAACCAGCAGGAACTGATCAGGGCCCAGGAACACTGGTGGTGGAACAAGTCCGCCACGGAAACCGAGATTCTACACTCAAATAGCCAACAGAGGAAGGACATGCGGCTCTGTCGAACATCTACTGTAGCTTGTCCGGCTTTGCTCTACTCCCCGCATTGCAACGTCACTTGTCGCACGAGAGACCTGCGGGGGAGAGATTCGACGGAAAGAGAGTTTTAGGGAAACACTGAATAAGAGCCTATTTCAGTAGGCCAGTTGCACGCCAAGTGAT
>JACDZI010000006.1 GCA_013426785.1 Rhodocyclaceae bacterium
CACCCTGCCTGAGTGACCCGCCGCCCGGGCCATGCCCCATGGCTGCCGCCGCACCTACTGCGGCGACATGTAGGCCGGTGAGCCAACACCCAGCACCTGGGTTTGAGTTGTTCCCTCATGAGTCTGCATGCAGGTGCCAAAGTCGGAGATTTTGATGTCGCGGTGGGTGATGCCCGGGCGGTTGGCGTATTCGAGTGCGCGCGTGCATTTGAAGATGATCTCGACGACGCGCTCGACAGGCAGCAGGGTGTCGTTGCTGCAAAAAGGTTCGAGCGTGCCGCCCGACACATACTCCATAACGATATAGCTTTCCTCCTCGCCGACCAGCGCGTCGTAGATCTGCACGATGTGCGGGTGGAGCAGCCTGCCGGCGAGCGAGGCTTCGTTGATCAGCAGGTGACGATACTGCTTGCCGCGCTCGCGGTCCTTGAGGATGTCCGGGGTGATCAGCTTGACGGCGACTTCGCGTTCGGCGAAGGGGTCGTAGGACAAATAGACGGTCGAGGTCGCGCCTTCGCCGAGCTTCCTGATGACCTCGTACTTACCGCCGATTTTTCCATCAGAGCCGGGTGCGCCAGCGGGCAATGGCAGCTTTGACCTGCGCCGGTGCCGTACCACCGACATGATCGCGAGCAGCCAGCGAACCTTCGACAGTCAATACCCCGAAGATGTCTTCGCCGATCAGGGAGGAAAAGTCCTGCAACTCGACAAGCGACAGGTCGGCCAGGTCGCAGCCCTTGGCTTCGGCGGCACGCACCGCGCGGGCGACTGCCTCATGGGCGTCGCGGAAGGGCAGGCCCTTCTTGACGAGGTAATCCGCGAGGTCCGTCGCGGTTGCATAGCCATGCCGCAACGCCGCAGCCATGGCTTCCGGCTTAACGCGGATGCCGGGCACCAGATCGGCGAAGATCCGCAAGGTATCGACCAGCGTGTCGGCCGTATCGAACAGCGGTTCCTTGTCTTCTTGGTTGTCCTTGTTGTAGGCCAGCGGCTGGCCCTTCATCAGGGTCAAGAGGCCCATCAGGTGGCCGAAGACACGGCCGCTCTTCCCGCGCGCCAGTTCCGGCACGTCCGGGTTCTTCTTCTGCGGCATGATCGACGAGCCGGTGCAGAATCGGTCGGCGAGGTCGATGAAGCCGACACGCGGGCTCATCCACAGGATCAACTCTTCCGAAAAGCGCGAGACATGCACCATCACCAGCGAGGCGGCGGCGCAGAACTCGATGGCGAAGTCGCGATCCGAGACGGCATCGAGCGAATTGGCGCAAACGCCGTCGAAGCCGAGTTCCTGCGCGACAAAGGCGCGGTCGATCGGGAAGGTGGTGCCGGCCAGTGCGGCGGCACCGAGCGGCAGCCGATTTACCCGGCGACGAGCATCAACGAAGCGCTCGCGGTCGCGTGCCAGCATCTCGACATAGGCGAGCAGGTGGTGGCCGAAGGTGACCGGCTGTGCCACTTGCAAATGGGTGAAGCCGGGCAGGGGGGTGCTGGCATGCTGCTCAGCCAGATCGACCAGCGCACGCATCAGGTCGGCGAGCAGGCCGTCGAGCGTATCGAGCGTGTCGCGCAGCCACAGGCGGATGTCGGTGGCAACCTGGTCATTGCGCGAGCGGCCGGTATGCAGCCGCTTGCCGGCATCGCCGATCAGCGCGGTGAGGCGCTTCTCGATGTTCAGATGGACATCCTCGTCGTCGAGGTTCCAATTGAAGCTGCCCGCCTCGATCTCGGTCGCGACCTGTGCCATGCCGCGTTCGATGGCCGCGAAATCGTCTGCGGCGATGATGCCTTGGCGCGCCAGCATTTTGGCGTGGGCGAGCGAGCCGCAGATGTCCTGCACCGCCATGCGCTTGTCGAAGAACACCGAGGCCGTGTAGCGCTTGACGAGATCGGACACTGGCTCGGAGAAGCGGCCGGACCAGGCTTTGCTGGCGGGAGAAGGGCTATCTGACATAATGAAGGAATGAAAGAGGAATGCCGAGTCAATGCGTAGGGCCATGAGTATACCCTCGCGCCCGCCCGCCTTCCGCTTACCCGATTTTCGCAATCAGGGCGTCTGGTTGCGGCTGTTGCTGGGCGCGAATGGCTTGCTGCTGATGGGGGCGCTCATTCGCAACAATGCCTGGGGAGATCTGCCGCGCGAGGTGATCGAACTGGCCGCGCTCATCGAACCTGCCCTGCTGCTCTGGCTGGTCCTCCTCTTCATTGTCTCACCGCAACTGCAACGCCTGTCGGCCTTGCCTGGTGCCCTGCTGGTCGTTGGTCTGGCCATGGGCACGATGGCCGTGGCTGGCTTCATGATGGCGCTGGGTTTCGGCGTGCCTGCCGGCTGGCGGGCACCCTTGGTGGCCGCTGCCGGTGCAGCGACGGTGCTGCTATGGTTCGATCTCTGGGCGCGTGCCCATGTGCCGGCGCTGGCCGAGGCACGGATCGCGGCACTGAATGCGCGGATCCGGCCCCATTTTCTTTTCAACAGCCTGAATGCAGTGCTCGGTGTGATGAGGGAAGATCCGCGCCGCGCCGAGGCCACCCTGGAGGAACTGGCGGAACTGTTCCGTGCCCTGATGCGCGACAACCGCGAATTGGTGCCCCTGTCCGAGGAGATCGCACTGGCGCGCAAGTATCTCGACATCGAGCGTCTCCGCTTAGGCGATCGTTTGCAAGTGTGCTGGGAAGTGGCCGACAGCCTGCCCGAAACCCTCGTACCGCCCCTGCTGCTCCAGCCCCTGATCGAGAATGCCGTGTACCATGGCATCGAACCGTCAACTGCACCCGCTCAGGTCCGTCTGCAACTTTCCGCCACCCGGGATGGCGTGCGCATCGAGATCGAAAATCCCCTGCCCGAGCTTGCCGAACAGCGCTCAGGCAATCATATGGCGCTTGAAAACCTGCGGGAACGGCTGATGCTGTTCTACGACCTCGAAGCGCGGCTCGATACCGGGATCGATGCCGGCCGCTATCGGGTCCGCATCGATCTGCCGACCCGGAGAGCGTCATGAGCGAGCGGGTGCACATTCTCATGGTCGACGATGAGGCGCCTGCCCGGGTGCGTTTGCGCCAACTGCTCGCCGACATCGCGGATGATTTTCCGCACCAGGTCAGCGGCGAGGCCGGCGACGGGGTGGCGGCGCTGGAGTCGTATGCGCAAGCGCCGGCCGACATCGTCCTGACCGATATCCGCATGCCGCGCATGGACGGAATTGAACTCGCCCGGCAACTGGCGGGCCTGCCGCAGCCGCCCGCCATCGTCTTTGTTACCGCATACGATGAGTTTGCCCTCAAAGCCTTCGAACTGGCCGCTGTCGATTATTTGCTGAAACCGGCGCGGGCACCGCGCCTGCTCGAAGCTCTGAAGAAGGCACGCCGTCTTGCCGGAGCCGACTTTTCCGTGATCGCCCCGGCCGGCCGGACGCGCTTGCGCGTGGTTGAGCGCGGGCAGGTGCTGCTGGTGCCGGTGGCCGATATGCTTTATCTGCGGGCCGAGCAGAAGTACGTGACGGCACGTACCCGTGAACGTGAATACCTGCTCGAAGAATCACTCGCCCATCTGGAAACCGAGTTTGGCGGACGCTTCGTGCGCATTCACCGTAACTGTCTGGTGGCGGCCGATGCGGTTTCCGGTGTGGTGCGGGAAAGTGCGGAGGATGGTGGCGAACCGCACTGGATGCTGCGCCTCAAGGGAGTGGCCGAGCCACTACCGGTGAGTCGGCGACAGTGGCCGCAGGCGAAGGACTTGCTCGGCTTGTAAACAACCCTGAAAAGTCAGCGCTGGCGGGACGCCCAGTCGCCCGGTTACAGTGTGATCAGGCTGCGCGCAGAGTCTCCGCCAGCAAGGGGAAGGGCATGGCCTCGATATCCTCAGCCAGCCGGTAGCGTTCTTTCCCCGCATAGACGACTAGGCGCCGTTCCGGCATCAGGTCGGCGCAGGCGGCATGGAAACCGCGTTCGAGTTTGGGCGTTAAGCTACGCTTGATTTCGATGGCCCAGAGGCGACCGTCCGGCCAGGCAAGCAGCAGGTCGATTTCCGCCCCCCCGCTGCTGCGATAGAAATAGGCTTGGATCATCGAGTCGGCCTCGGTGGCGGCGGCGATCAGGTTTTCGACGACGCAGCCCTCCCAACTGGCACCCACCACCGGGTGGGCCACCAGCGTTTCTTTGTCGGGAATATTGAGCAGCGCATGTCATCGGCGGACTTGGCCCAAGCGAAGGGCTTGGGGGGGGCTGCGTTGTAGGTATCGAGGTAAGAGAATGCGCATCATCACTTAAAGTGCAACTGGCCTACTGATATAGGCTCTAATTTCTGGGACCACCTCTCAGTACGGCGTGGCGGGCGGTGAACGTGCAGGACACTATAGCCAACGTGAAACCGAACGCTGGTACGCGACATATTTGTCACCGAACTTTAAGGACATTGCTCGCTCCTCAAACGGGATGTAAACATACTGCGCCAGCACAAAGAACACTGCGGGACCGACCAGCGGTGAAATTGTCCCCAGAACGCAGGCAAAGCCAACGAGCGCCGTCAGAAGGCCCAGGTACATAGGATTGCGCGTTCGACTGAACAGGCCTTCGGTCGTCAACTGCCCCGGCGTTCCAAAGGTATCAATGTTGGTGGAAAGTCGACGGAAAAGACGAGAGTGCCAGCTGGCAATTCCAAGCCCGATCACGATCGCTCCAGACCCAAGAAAGCTGTAGGGTTGTGGTAGCCACGTATCGATCGGAATCGTCAGGTGGAGAAGAATCATGGTCATAGCGGATGCAAACCAGACGAAGGGTGGTAGCAATAGTTTTTTCATTGAGGAGACCTTGCGGCGATTGAGTTGACGCAGTATCTTCAACCTGCTGAAAAACATCGATAACCTGGGTTAACAATCTGCAGATGTCGAATTTTTCCACTCACGATGTGTTTCGTCACTTGGCCGGTTCCGAACTTCCTGATTGGCCAATTTTGGAACAGGCAGTTCGAGAAAGACGACTTAAGCCGCACGCGCCATTGTTCCTGGCGGGCGAACAAAAACCTTGCATCTATGTCGTCAATGCAGGTGTCATCAAGATGGTTTACGAAACCAGTAGCGGCAATTCATGGATCAAGGGTTTTGCTGCGGCAGGCGTTCTTTTTGCCAGTCTCAGCGCGCTCGAAGATGACGGCTTTACGAGCTTTTCTGCATACGCAGCAACGGAGGCCTGCATCCACCAAATTGACTATTCGGTGCTGCAACACCTTGCCGGTCAGCATATCGCGTGGCAGAGAGCAGTTGCCAATGCCCTCAAGCTGTATGGGCAGCGAAAGGAGCGGCGAGAGATGGAGCTACTTACGCTGACTCCCGAGGATCGTTATCTTCGGTTCCTGAGCGACTCCCCGTCATTGGTGGCGGTCCTGCGTCAACGAGATATTGCCAGCTACATTCGGGTAACACCGGTGGCGCTAAGTCGCATCAAGTCCCGGCTAAGCCAACGATCAGGAAAATCAGGTGACAGCATTCGTTGAATCAAATTGCTAAACCCCATGGCTCATGGAGGCCAGAGCTTGCCACCGGCACAACCGCTAGGCATCGGTCTTGTCGGGGTAGCACGCCCAGAACCACGAGAAAACCACGCAATACATGGCCCGTTGTGTTATTCCCGTAATCTAATATTGCTTGATTACACGACGCTATCCGGCATCCCGATTCTTACCCTTACCCCGCCATGAAACCGATCAAGAGCCTCCTCGTCGCCAACCGTTCGGAAATTGCCATCCGCGTGCTGCGTGCTGCCAGCGAAATGGGCATTCGCAGCGTGACCATCTACTCCAGCGAAGACCGCTTTGCCCTGCACCGCTTCAAGGCCGACGAGTCCTACCTTGTCGGCGCCGGCAAGAAGCCGATCGCCGCCTATCTCGACATCGACGACATCATCCGCATCGCCAAGGAAGCGCACGTCGACTCGATCCATCCCGGCTACGGCTTCCTGTCGGAGAACCCCGATTTCGCCGAGGCCTGCGCCAGGGCCGGCATCACCTTCATCGGCCCGCAGCCGGAAGTGATGCGCCTGCTGGGCAACAAGGTGTCGGCGCGCGAACTGGCCGAGCGTGCCGGCGTGCCGGTGGTGCCGGCGACCGGCGCCCTGCCGCACGATCTGGAGGCGGCCAAGCAGCATGCTGCCGCCGTCGGCTATCCGCTGATGCTCAAGGCCAGTTGGGGCGGTGGTGGACGTGGCATGCGCGTGGTGGAAACCGAGGCCGACCTCGGCCCGGCGATGGACGTGGCGCGGCGCGAGGCTGCGGCGGCCTTCGGCAACGATGAGGTCTACCTGGAAAAACTGGTGCGACGTGCGCGTCACGTCGAGGTACAGGTGATGGGCGACCTGCACGGCAATCGTGTGCATCTGTTCGAGCGCGACTGTTCGGTGCAGCGGCGCAACCAGAAAGTGGTGGAACGCGCCCCGGCGCCCTATTTGTCCGAGCAGCGCCGCGCCGAGCTGTGCGAGGCCGCGTTGCGGCTGGCGAAGGCGGCTAACTACACCCATGCCGGCACCGTCGAATTCCTGATGGATGCCGATACCGACAAGTTCTATTTCATCGAGGTCAATCCGCGCATCCAGGTCGAGCACACTGTCACCGAACTGGTCACCGGCGTTGATGTCGTCAAGGCGCAGATCCGCATTTCCGAGGGCGCGAAGATCGGTGCCGAGGATGCCTACGTGCCGCGGCAGCAGGATGTCAAGCTCAACGGCCATGCCCTGCAATGCCGCATCACCACCGAAGACCCGGAAAACGGCTTCACGCCCGACTATGGCCGCATCAACGTCTATCGCAGCCCGGCCGGCTTCGGCATCCGCCTCGACGGCGGCACCGCCTATTCCGGCGCGGTGATCACGCCCTATTACGACTCGCTGCTGGTCAAGGTGACTGCCTGGGGCCATACGTCCGACGAGGCGGCGCGGCGCATGGACCGTGCCTTGCGCGAATTCCGCGTGCGTGGCTTGGCCTCCAACCTGCTGTTCCTCGAAAACGTCATCGCCCACCCGCTGTTCCGCTCGGGCGAATGCACCACGCGCTTCATCGACGAGACGCCCGATCTGTTCAAGTTCAACAAGCGCCGCGACCGCGCGACGCGCCTGATCAAGTTCATCGGCGACGTGATGGTGAATGGCAATCCCGAAATGCAGGGGCGTGCCCTGCCGCCGCTGCCGCTGGCCAAGGCGATCAGGCCGTCGGGTTGCGACCTTTCCGCCCCGCCGCCGGCCGGCACGCGCGACAAGCTCAAGGAACTTGGCGCGGCCAAGTTCGCCGCGTGGATGCGCGACGAGAAGCGCGTGCTGCTCACCGACACGACCATGCGCGACGCCCACCAGTCCCTGTTCGCCACGCGCATGCGCACCCACGACCTCACCGAGATCGCGCCCTATTACGCCCGCATGGCACCGGAGCTGTTCTCGCTCGAATGCTGGGGTGGGGCGACCTTTGACGTCGCCATGCGCTTCCTCAAGGAAGACCCGTGGGAACGCCTGCAGCGCCTGCGTGCCGCCGTGCCGAACGTGCTGTTCCAGATGCTGTTGCGTGCCTCGAATGCGGTCGGCTACACGAATTATTCCGACAACGTGGTGCGCTATTTGGTTCAGCAGGCGGCCAAGGAAGGCATCGACGTGTTCCGCGTGTTCGATTCGCTCAACTGGGTGGATAACATGCGCGTGGCGATGGATGCCGTGATCGAATCCGGCGCCCTCTGCGAAGCGGCGATCTGCTACACCGGCGACCTGTTCGATGCGCAGCGGCCGAAGTACAACCTCAAGTATTACGTCGATCTGGCGAAGCAACTGGAACAGGCCGGCGCCCATATCCTCGCCATCAAGGACATGGCGGGCGTGTGCAAGCCGCGCGCGATCCGCGAGTTGGTGACGGTACTCAAGCAGGAAGTCGGTCTGCCGATCCACTTCCATACGCACGACACCAGCGGCATTGCCGCGGCGTCGGTGCTGGCTGCGGTCGAGGCCGGCTGCGATGCTGTCGATGGTGCCCTCGACAGCATGAGCGGGCTCACCTCGCAGCCGAACCTCGGTTCCATTGCTGCCGCGCTGGTGGGTACGGAGCGCGATCCCGGCGTCGATTTCGACCAGATGCAGGCGCTGTCGCATTACTGGGAGGGCGTGCGCCGCCAGTACGCGCCCTTCGAGGCCGACATTCGCTCCGGCACGGCCGACGTCTATCGCCACGAGATGCCCGGTGGCCAATACACCAACCTGCGCGAACAGGCGCGCGCCATGGGCATCGAACATCGCTGGGACGAGGTCTCGCAAGCCTATGCTGACGTGAACCTGCTGTTTGGCGACATCGTCAAGGTCACGCCGACCTCGAAGGTCGTCGGCGACCTGGCGTTGTTCATGGTGGCCAACGGGCTGACGCCGGAAGACGTGAAAAACCCGGCGCGCGAAGTCGCCTTCCCCGACTCCGTCATCTCGCTGATGCGCGGCGAACTGGGCTACCCGCCCGATGGCTTCCCCGCCGAACTGCAGGCACGTGTGCTCAAGGGCGAAAAACCGCTGGTGGGCCGCGCCGGCGATTCACTGCCGCCGGTCGATCTGGAAGCGAAGCGCGCCGAGGCCGAGAAGGCTTGCGGCCACAAGATTTCGGATACCGACCTCGCCTCCTACCTGATGTATCCCAAGGTATTCAGGGACTACGCCACCCATCGCAGCCACTTCGGCGATGTCTCGCTGTTGCCGACGCCGACCTTCTTCTATGGCCTGGCGGCGAACGAGGAAATTGCGGTCGACCTCGAACGCGGCAAGAGCCTGATCATCTCCCAGCAGGGCACGGCCGGACCGGACAGCGAAGGCATGGTCAAGGTGTTCTTCGAGCTCAACGGCCAGTCGCGCGTGATCCGTGTGCCCAAGGCCGGCCTCGCCAACGTGCGGGCCAAGCCGCAGGCCGAGGAGGGCAACCCGAAGCATGTCGGCGCACCGATGCCCGGCAGCATCGTCACCGTCGCCGCGCATGCCGGCCAGAAGGTGGCGAAAGGTGATCCGCTGGTGTCGATCGAGGCGATGAAGATGGAGACCATGCTCAAGGCCGAGCAGGATGGCGTGGTCAAGGCCGTCCATGCCCGCCACGGCGAACGTGTCAACGCCAAGGATCTGCTGGTCGAGTTCGAATAGGCCCAAAAAGTCGGCGCTGGCGGGACGGCATCGCCGGATTGCCGCGTTGATGCAGGACGGTTACTTGCGCACCAGCACGACGGCCAGTTCGACCAGGCCGAGACCTTGGGTCTGCTTGACCTGCGGGTAGGGCGGTTTCTGCCACTCCCACTGTGTGGCCGGGAAAATGGCGCGCATGGCGTTGATGTCGCAGTGGTAGGGCGGCCCTTCGATGAAACCAAGCGCGCTGTCCGGGCGCAGCGTTTGCAGGAACAGCGCCAGTAGCTTGCCGCCCGGCTTGAGCCAGGCGTGCAACTGCGCCGCGTAGTGCGTCCAGTGATCCGGATAGAGGGCGCACAGGCAGGTTTGCTCGAAGATGGCGTCGGCTGGCTGCGCCGGCTGCCAGTGCAGCACGTCGGCTTCGATGAGGTTTGCGCAGAGGCGGCCTTCATCCAGCAGCTTGCGGCACATCTCCAGCGCGCCCGGCGCGAAGTCGAGGCCGATCGTTTCGATGCCGGCGGCGGTCAGTGCCTTGACCTCCCAGCCCTGGCCACAGCCCGGCACGATGACGCGCTGGCCGGCTGCGAGCGTGCCGTCGGCGAGCCATTGCAACAATTGCGGGTTGGGCGTGCCGCGATCCCAGGGCAGCTTGCCCTCGGCAAAGCGGGCCTGCCAGAAGTCGTGCGAGGGTCCGCTCATGCCGGCATCCTTTCGAGTACATGTTTCTTGATTTTGCCCATGACGTGCATTTCGCAGGCGTGGCAGTCGAAGGTGAGTGTCAGGCGTTCGTTGCCGTTGACCAGGGTCATCGGCTCGGCGCGCACCTGCCCCTGGACGCCGGTGACGCCCTTGGCCTGCTGCGGGCACAGGTTGAAGGCGTGGCGCAGGCAGTGCTTGGTGATCATCAGCGAAACCTGGCCGGTTTCCTCGTGCGCCTCGTAGGCCGCGGCGATGACCTTGACGCCGTGCTTCGCGTAGAACCGTCGGGCGGCGGCGTTGTAGATGTTGGCGAGGTAGCTGAGCGAAGCTTCCGGGCAGGGCGTGGGCGGTGTGACGGCTGGCCGGCGCAACGGGCGGGCGTAGGCCGCGCGGCGGGCGGCTTCGAGTGCCGTCACCGCATTACGTCGTATCTGGTTGGCCACCGAATTCGGCACGAACCAGGGCTGCGTCCAGTCGGTACAGAAATCGCGCAATGAAAAGTCGGTTCCGCCAAGACGGCTGATCTGCTCGCGCAGGCCGGCGGCCACGTCGGGCTGATTGGCCGGCTGTTTTTCGAGCGCGATGGTGACGGTGGCGCTGATGCCGTCACTGTCGGTCAGCGTCAGCGCGAAGCCGTCCGGAGTCTCGAATAACAGCGCGTCGACGGCGACGCGGCGTTCGGCGGAATCCTTGGTCAGTGCTTGCTCCCAAGCCTGATCGCGGTTACGGTTGAGATAAGCGCCCACTTTCAGGCCGGGCAGATGGTCAAACGGATCGTTGGGCCAGATGCGCCACTGACCGTCGTCCAGTTTCTCCACGCGATTTGCTTGCGTGCCGACCACGGTGCGCTTGTGAAGCCAGCTCAGGCCATCGCCATTTGCCAGCGTGCCTTGCGTGGCAATGGCGAAGCCGTCAGGAAAGAGTTGTGTTAGCTTGCCGATGGGCAATCCGACGAAAGCGGGCGTGTCGAATGCGGTGATATGCGTCGGGTCGGCACGGCGGCCGTGGGTGAAATAATCGGTGCTGCCGCGCTGGAAGGTCTTGTCGGGATGCGGCGCGAACTTCAGGGTCACCGTGCCGCTCGATGCCGGTGCCAGATCCGGGTGGCTCTCGAACAGTTGATCCAGAAGTTTCCGGTAGTGGCCGGTGATGTTCTTCACGTAGGCCATGTCCTTGTAGCGGCCTTCGATCTTGAAGCTCCGCACGCCGGCCTCGATCAGCGGCAGCAGGTTGGCGCTCTGGTTGTTGTCCTTCAACGATAGCAGGTGTTTTTCGAAAGCGACGATACGGCCCTGATTGTCTGCTAGTGTATAGGGCAGGCGGCAGGCCTGCGAGCAGTCGCCGCGGTTGGCGCTGCGGCCGGTCTGCGCGTGGCTGATGTAGCATTGGCCGGAATAGGCGACGCATAGCGCGCCATGCACGAAGTGCTCGACGACCACCTCGTCCGGCAGCGCCGCCCGCACGGCGGCAATGTCCGCGAGGCTCAGTTCCCGGGCCAGCACCAGTTGCGAGAAACCGCAGTCGGCGAGGAAGCGCGCCTTCGCGGGGGTGCGGATGTCGCATTGCGTCGAGCCATGCAGGTCGATGGGTGGCAGGTCGAGTTCCAGCAGGCCCAGGTCCTGGACGATCAGCGCATCGACGCCGGCATTCCAGCAGTCGCTGGCAAGGCGGCGCACCGCGTCCAGTTCGGCATCGTGCAGGATGGTGTTGAGTGCGACGTAGATGCGCGCGTGGAAGCGCTGTGCAAAGACGACGAGGCGGGCGATGTCTGCGATGCTGTTATCGGCCGCATGCCGCGCACCGAAGGCCGGCCCGCCGATATAGACCGCATCGGCGCCGTGACGGATCGCCTCGATGCCGATCTCGGCGGTTTTCGCCGGAGCGAGGAGTTCAATCTTTCTCACAAAAATCGGCGCTGGCAGGACGGCAGGCTAGCCCCCGAAGCGCCTAAGTCCGTCGAGGTCGAGGATGGCGATGCCGCCGTATTCGATCCGCACGAAGCCGGCGTCCTCCAGCAGCTTTAGCGAACGATTGACGCGCTGGCGCGAAACGCCCGCAAGGTGGCCGATCTCTTCCTGCGAAATGCTCAGAGTGGCGTTCTGGCCGGGATAAAGCACCGGGTTGAACATGATCGACAGACTGCGGGCGACGCGCGTATCGGTATCGTGCAGGCGCTCGGATTCCAGCAGGCCGATGAACTGGCCGAGCCGTTCGTTGATCTGCTCGATGATCGCGTGGTTGAAGGGGATGCTGTTGTTCAGCAGCCAGTGGAAGGTCTCGCGCTTCATGCAGGCGACGCGTGTATCGCGCAGCGCGATCACATCGTAACGGCGGGGCTCGGTTTTCATGACCGAACCCTCGCCGAACCAGCCGCCGGTCGGGATGCCGGCATAGGAGGCAGTCTTGCCGGTGACCCAGTCCGAGGACATCTTGGCCAGGCCATCGATGATGCCCAGCCAGCAGTTGGGCATTTCGCCCTGGCGGCAGATGAAACCGCCGGCCGGAATGCTGCGTTCGATGATGCCCTGGCGGGCGCGAGCGAGGTCTTCCGGACCCAGGCCGCGCGCCCAGCGCGACAAGGAGATGGCGTCGTCGAGCGTTGGCGGGGATTTAACGGAATTGTCTGTCACGCGACAATTATAGGCAGGCGTGCGGCGTACAGTATGTGAAGTTACAATGAGCCGTTGCAGTATATTGTGCTGCACGAAAGTATAAGAACCGCGATCCCTCGGCGTATCCGGGGAGGTGACGGGTATAGGGAATCGTAATGGGGGAGTACGCATGACTGCTGCTATATCGGGCACTGGCAAGGGTTCGCCCGATTCGCTGGATACCTTTCCGCGTCTGCTGCTGTCGCATGCCGAGACGCGCGGCGCACGGCCGGCCGTGCGCGAAAAGGACATGGGGATCTGGCAGACTTGGAGCTGGGCTGAGGCGGCGCGCGAGGTGCGCGGTATCGCCTGTGGTCTGGCGGAGCTCGGTTTCAAGCGCGGCGATCGCCTCGGCATCATCGGCGACAACCGTCCGCGGCTCTACTGGTCGATGTGCGCGGCGCAGATGCTCGGCGGCATTCCCGTGCCGATGTATCAGGACGCTGTGGCGCAGGAAATGACCTTCGTCCTGCAGGATGCCGGCATCCACATCGCCATCGTCGAGGATCAGGAGCAGGTCGACAAACTGCTTGAAGTGAAGGACCAGTGCCCGGAATTGCTGCACGTCCTTTACGACGAACCGCGCGGCATGCGCCACTACACGCAACCCTTCCTGCACGGACTCGACGAGGTGATTGCCGCAGGCATCATCCACGACACTAATCAGTCCGACTTCCTGCGCCGGGAAATCGCCTTGGGCAAACCCGACGACACGGCGATCATGCTGTATACCTCGGGCACGACCGGCAAGCCCAAGGGTGTCTGCCAGACCCACACCGCCTTCATCGCTGCCGCGAAAGGCTGCATGGAAATCGATCATCTCAGCGAAGACGGCGACATCCTTTCCTACCTGCCGATGGCCTGGGTGGGCGATCACCTGTTCTCCTACGCGCAGGCACTGGTCGCCGGCTTCACCATCAACTGCCCGGAGTCCGGCGACACGGTGATGACCGACCTGCGCGAGATCGGTCCCAGCTACTATTTCGCTCCGCCGCGCGTGTTCGAGAACCTGCTGACACAGGTCATGATCCGCATGGAGGATGCCGCCCCCATCAAGTACCGCATGTTCCATTACTTCATGGCCGTGGCCAAGCGTTGCGGCGCCGAGATACTCGACGGCAAGCCGGTCGCTGCGGGTGATCGCTTCCTTTACTGGCTGGGCAACCTGCTGGTATTCGGCCCCCTGCGCAATGTGCTCGGCATGAGCCGCATCCGCGTGGCCTACACGGCCGGCGCGGCGATCGGTCCGGACCTGTTCCGCTTTTATCGCTCTATCGGTATCAACCTCAAGCAGTTCTACGGACAGACCGAAACCTGCGCTTATGTCTGCTTGCAGCCGGATCGCCAGATCAAGTTCGATTCGGTCGGGCAGCCGGCGCCCGGCGTCGAGATCAAGATTGCCGACAACGGCGAAATTCTGGTCAAGGGGCCGATGCTGTTGAAGGAATATTACGAGCGTCCCGCTGACACGACCGAGGCGATCAATGCCGATGGCTATTTCATGACCGGCGATGCGGGCTTCCTCGACGAGGATGGCCACCTCAAGATCATCGACCGTGCCAAAGACGTCGGCAAGTTGAATAAAGGCGCGATGTTTGCCCCGAACTACCTCGAGAACAAGCTCAAGTTCTTCTCGCACATCAAGGAGGCGGTGGCCTTCGGCAACGGCCGAGACATGGTCTGCGCCTTCATCAACATCGACATTGGCGCGGTCGGCAACTGGGCCGAGCGGCGCGGGCTGGCCTACAGCGGCTACACCGACCTGGCCGGCAAGCCCGAGGTCTATCAGTTGATCCTGGAATGCGTCGAGCAGGTGAATGCCGAACTCGCGCATGACGCGATGGTGGCGGACACGCAGATCCACCGTTTCCTGATCCTGCACAAGGAACTCGACCCCGATGACGACGAACTGACACGCACGCGGAAAGTTCGGCGCGGCTTCGTCGCCGAGAAATACGCTGTGCTGATTGATGCGCTCTATGGCGGCAAGCCCTCGCAGTTCATCGAGACCGAAGTGAAGTTCGAGGACGGCCGCAAGGGCAAGGTAGCGGCGGATCTGGTGATCCGCGACGTCAAGACCTTCCCGGCCGTGAAAGGGAGGGTCGCCTGATGGCACGACAGATCGGTGAGGTCATCCTCGACCTGAAAAACATTTCGTTGCGCTTCGGCGGCGTCAAGGCGCTGACCGACATTTCCTTCAATGTCCGCGAGCACGAGATTCGCGCCATCATCGGCCCCAACGGTGCCGGCAAGAGCTCGATGCTCAACGTCATCAACGGCGTTTACCACCCGCAGGAAGGCGAGATCATCTTTCGCGGCGAGCATCGCAAGGACATGGACACCCATGATGCCGCCAAGGGGGGGTTCGCTCGCACCTTTCAAAACATCGCGCTGTTCAAGGGCATGTCGGTCCTCGACAACTTGATGACTGGCCGCAACCTCAAGATGAAGTGCAACTTCCTGCAGCATGCGCTGTGGTGGGGGTCGGCGCAGAAAGAGGAGCTTGAGCATCGCAAGAAGGTCGAGGAGGTGATCGACTTCCTCGAGATCGAACATATTCGCAAGACGCCCGTCGGCCGGCTGCCCTACGGCCTGCAGAAGCGCGTCGAACTGGGCCGCGCGCTGGCTGCGGAGCCGTCCATGTTGTTGCTCGACGAACCGATGGCCGGCATGAACGTCGAAGAGAAGCAGGACATGTGTCGCTTCATCCTCGACGTGAATGACCAGTTCGGCACCACCATCGTCCTGATCGAGCACGACATGGGCGTGGTGATGGACATTTCCGATCGCGTCGTCGTACTCGACTATGGCAAAAAGATCGGCGACGGTGAGCCCGACGAAGTCAAGAACAACCCCGAAGTCATCGCGGCCTATCTCGGCACGCAGCACTAGGAGACTGGCAGATGCAGTTTTTTCTTGAAGTCCTGATCGGCGGCCTGCTCTCGGGGGTGATGTATTCCCTCGTGGCGCTCGGCTTCGTGCTGATCTTCAAGGCCTCCGGCGTATTCAACTTCGCCCAGGGTGCCATGGTCTATTTCGCCGCGCTGTCGCTGGTGGGCGTGATGGGCAAGGGCGCGCCGCTGTGGCTGGCCTTCATCCTGGCCTTCGGCATCATGACGATTCTGGGCATCGCCACGGAAAAGTTCGTGCTGCGCAAGATGGTTAACCAGGCACCCATCTCTCTGTTCATGGCGACGATCGGCCTGGCCTTCTTCATTGAGGGCCTGGCTCCCTTGCTGTGGGGCAATGATGTTCGCGCCCTGGAGATCGGTCTCGTCGATGAGCCGATCCCTTACCTCCTCGACAGCTTCAACATTGTCGTCAGCAGCTTCGACCTGACCGCCGCTGGACTGGCCTTGGCCCTGGTGGCGGGGCTGGCCCTGTTCTTCCAGTTTACCCGCGTCGGCCGTGCCCTGCGGGCGGTGGCTGACGATCATCAGGCCGCCCTGTCGATCGGCATCCCGCTACAGCACATCTGGGCGCTGGTGTGGGCCGTGGCGGGTTTCGTCGCGCTGGTGGCCGGCATGCTGTGGGGCTCGCGCAATGGCGTGCAATTCGCCCTCACCTTCACGGCGCTCAAGGCACTGCCGGTGCTGATTCTCGGCGGCTTTACCTCGGTGCCCGGCGCCATCGTCGGCGGCCTGATCATCGGCGCTTCCGAGAAACTCGCCGAGATCTACATCCCGCCGGTCATGCAGTCGATGTTCGGTGGCAATTTCGGCGGCATTGAGGGCTGGTTCCCCTATGTCATGGCATTGCTCTTCCTGCTGGTACGGCCCGAGGGGCTGTTCGGCGAGAAGCATATCGATCGGGTGTAAGCCATGTTCTACAGAGAAACCGGACAATTCAAGAATAGCTACGCGGCTGACCAGCAGGTCTTCCCGATCCGCCAGGACCGCGTCGGCATTGCCATCCTGCTGGCGGTCGCCTTCCTTGTGGTGCCGCTGGTGGCAGGCAACTACTGGTTCAACGCCATCTTCATCCCGTTCCTGATTTTCGCCCTGGCTGCATTGGGCCTGAATATCCTGACCGGCTATGCTGGCCAGCTCTCGCTCGGCTCGGCGGCCTTCATGGCGGTGGGTGCCTACGCTGCCTACAACTTCCAGGTACGCGTCGAGGGTATGCCGATTCTGATGTCCTTCATCCTGGGCGGCCTGACCGCTGCCGGGGTCGGCATCCTGTTCGGGCTGCCCAGTCTGCGCATCAAGGGCTTCTATCTGGCGGTGGCGACGCTGGCGGCCCAGTTCTTCATTGTCTGGTGCCTGACCAAGTTTCCCTATCTCTCGAACAATTCGTCCTCGGGCGTGATCTCGGTGCCCGGTGTCGAGATGCTCGGCTTCAAGTTCGATACGCCCCAGTCGCGCTATTTACTGGTGCTTTCCATCGTGACCTCAATGGCGCTACTGGCCAAAAACATGGTGCGCTCGACCACTGGCCGGTCCTGGATGGCGGTGCGCGACATGGACGTGGCGGCCGAGGTGATCGGCATCCGCCTGATGCGCACCAAGCTGCTCGCCTTCGCCGTCAGTTCCTTCTATTGCGGCGTGGCCGGTGCGCTGTATGCGTTTTGCTACCTCGGCTCGGTCGAGCCTGACGGCTTCTCGCTCGACCTGTCGTTCAAGATCCTGTTCATGATCATCGTTGGTGGCGTTGGCAGCATCCTCGGCAGTTTCCTGGGAGCGGCCTTCATCCTGTTGCTGCCGATCTTCCTCGACATCACGCTGCCGGCGATTGCCGGGCTGCTGAGCCTGCCCTTCGACAGTGCGACGGTGTCCCATATCCAGTTGATGGTTTTCGGTGCGCTGATCATGTTCTTCCTGATCGTCGAACCGCATGGTCTGGCCCGCTTGTGGCAGATCGGCAAGGAGAAGTTGCGTCTGTGGCCTTTCCCGCACTAAAGCGTCTGTTCCAAAACACTAACGAAGAGGAGACACCCATGATCAAGAATGTCCGGAAACTTGCTATCGCTGCATCAGTGGCCGCCGCCTGCCTGGGCGCCGTTCTTCCTTCCGCCTATGCGGCGGAAGAACAGTTCTTCATGCTGCCGTCCTACCGGGTCGGCCCTTACGGCGCCAACGGCAACGCCTTCTACGGCGGTTTCGTCGATTACCTCAACTACGTGAACATGAAGGGTGGCATCGACGGCGTCCAGGCGACCTGGGAAGAATGCGAAACCGAGTACAACAATGCCAAGGGCGTTGAGTGCTACGAGCGCCTCAAGGCGAAGGCTGCCAAGGCGCCGGGCCCGATCCACACCATGTCGACCGGAATTTCCTACGCACTTGTGGACAAGACTGCCGCCGACAAGCTGCCGCTGGCCATGATGGGCTACGGCCTGACCAGCGCGGTGGATGGCTCGGTCTTCCCCTGGGCCTTCCCGCTGGTGACCACCTACCAAATGCAGGCCTCGGCCATCGTCAAGTTCCTCAAGGACAAGGAAGGTGGCAGCCTGGCTGGCAAGAAGATCGTTTTCCTCTACCACGACTCTGCCTATGGCAAGGAGCCGATCTTGGCGCTGGAAGCCGAATCGCGCCTGAACAAGTACGATCTGGTGCAGATTCCCGTCGCCCACCCGGGCAACGAGCAGGGCGCCCAGTGGCAGCGTATCCGCCAGGAGAAGCCGGACTACGTGATCATGTGGGGCTGGGGCGTGATGAACATGACCGCCCTCAAGACGGCACAGAAAATGGGCTTCCCGCGCGAGAAGATGATCGGCTCCTGGTGGGCCGGTTCCGAGGAGGATGTCGTGCCGGCCGGCGATGCCGCCAAGGGTTACATGTCCGCCACCTGGAACGTCGCCGGCAAGGCCGTCCCGGTGATCGCCGACATCGAGAAGAGCGTCTATGGCGCCGGCAAGGGCAACCTGTCCGACAAGGCCAAGCTCGGCACCATCCTGTACAACCGGGGCGTATCTGCCGCCGTGCTGTCGGTGGAAGCCATTCGTACCGCCCAGGCCAAGTATGGCAAGGGCAAGGCGATGGGCGCCGAGCAGGTGCGCTGGGGCCTTGAGAACCTCAACATCACCGACGCCCGCCTGAAGGATCTCGGCGCCACGGGTCTGTTGCCGGCGGTCAAGACCGCCTGCGACAACCATGAGGGTTCCGGCAAGGTGAAGATGCAGCAGTGGGATGGCAGCAAGTGGGTGGTCATGACCGACTGGATCGAAGGCAACAAGGCGCTGATCCACCCGCTGTTCCAGGCGGATGCCGCCAAGTACGCCAAGGAAAAGGGCATCACCCCGCGTAACTGCGCGGCCGAAGCCAAGAAGTAAGTCGTATCCGTCGGTGCTGGCAGGCTGCCGTCCTGCCAGCACCGACTTTTCATGGAATGCCCAGATGAGCGCCTATCTTTCCATCAACAACATCGAGGTCATCTACGACCACGTCATCCTTGTGCTGAAGGGGGTTTCCCTTCAGGTACCGCAGGGCAAGATCGTGGCCCTGCTCGGCGCCAACGGCGCAGGCAAGTCGACGACCCTGAAAGCCATTTCGAACCTGTTGCGCGCCGAGCGCGGCGATGTCACCAAGGGCGACATCCAGTTCAAGGGCGAGCGTATCGACCAGCGCACCCCCAACGATCTGGTCAAGGGCGGCGTCATCCAGGTCATGGAAGGCCGGCATTGCTTCGCCCACCTGACCATCGAGGAAAATCTGCTCACCGGTGCCTACACCCGCCCTATCTCGCGCGGCGAACTGAAGGCCAGCCTCGACAAGGTCTATGAATTCTTCCCGCGTCTCAAACAGCGGCGCAGTTCGCAGGCCGGTTACACATCCGGCGGCGAGCAGCAGATGTGCGCCATCGGCCGGGCGCTGATGGCCAATCCCGAGATGATCCTGCTCGACGAACCGTCGATGGGCCTTGCGCCGCAGATCGTCGAGGAAATCTTCGAGATCGTGAAGGATCTCAACCAGCGCGAAAAAGTGAGTTTCCTGCTCGCCGAGCAGAACACCATGGTGGCGCTGCGCTATGCCGATTTCGGCTACATCCTCGAGAACGGCCGCGTCGTCATGGAAGGCCAAGCCGCAGACCTGCGCAGCAACGAGGACGTCAAGGAGTTCTACCTCGGCCTTTCCAGTGGCGAGCGAAAAAGTTTCCGGGAGGTCAAGCATTACCGCCGAAGAAAGCGCTGGTTGGCCTGATGGAACATTTCGATGCACTGGAAACACGCGACCCGCTGCAGCGCGAAGCCGACCTCATGGCCCGCCTGCCGGGACAAATTGCCCACGCCAAGGCGAACGCGCCGTGGTTTGCTGAATCCCTGGCCGGCATCGATGCCGCCGCAGTCACATCGCGCGAGGCGCTTGCCCGCCTGCCGGTGGTGCGCAAGCACGAACTGATCGAACTACAGAAGAAGCATCCTCCCTTCGGCGGCTTGGTGGCTTCGCGCTGGGGCCAGATGGGGCGGGTGTTCTCCTCGCCTGGCCCGATTTACGAACCCGAAGGCCGCTCGGCCGATTACTGGCGCACCGCGCGCGCCCTGTTCGCTGCCGGCATCCGCGCCGGTGACTTGGTGCACAACGGCTTTTCCTATCACATGACACCGGGCGGCTGGATCATGGAAGGTGGCGCTTTGGCGCTCGGCTGTACGGTGTTTCCCGCCGGCGTGGGACAGACCGAGCTGCAGGTGCAGGCCATGGCCGACCTGCAACCGCATGCCTATGTTGGCACGCCCTCATTCTTGCGCATCCTGCTGGACAAGGCCGACGAACTGGGCGTGAAGCTTCCGTCGCTGACCAAGGCGCTGGTCTCTGGCGAGGCCTTCCTGCCACCGGTGCGCGAAGCGCTCGCCGCTCGCGGCGTGATCGGTCATCAGGCCTATGCGACGGCGGACCTCGGCGTGATCGCCTACGAGACCCCTGCCCGTGAGGGATTGGTTGTCGATGAGGAGGTCATCCTCGAAATCGTCCGCCCCGGCACCGGCGATCCCGTGCCGGCCGGCGAAGTCGGCGAAGTCGTCGTGACCACCCTCCTCAACCAGACCTATCCGCTGATCCGCTTCGGCACTGGCGACCTGTCGGCCCTCCTGCCGGGCGTTTCGCCCTGTGGCCGCACCAACCTGCGCATCAAAGGCTGGATGGGCCGTGCCGATCAGACCACCAAAATCAAGGGCATGTTCGTCCATCCCGAACAGATTGCCGCCGTGGTCAAGCGCCACCCGGAAATCACCAAGGCGCGGCTGGTCGTCACCAATCCCGACAGTGTAGATGCCATGACTTTGCTATGTGAGGGTGCGGGCGATACTGCTGTTATCGCTGATTCCCTGCGCGAGATGACCAAGTTGCGGGGGGAAGTCGTGTTCGTTCCGGCTTTGCCCAATGACGGCAAGGTTATCAGCGACGAGCGGAAGTACGACTGACCGGAGTTCTGCCGTCACGCCAGCGCCGATTGTTTTGCTGCAGAGGTGTCTTTTGCGATGCCAAGATGACCACAGCCTTGCTCGACCGGCTGACGCCACTGTCAAGCGTCAACGCTTGCCAGTGATGACTTCCTGCTGCACTAGCAGGTTGCCGAGTCGAATTTTTCCGGTCTTGCCATGAGGTTTGGCGCGGTTGGTTAAACTGCGGGAAGCTTACATTGTCACTACCCGCATGTATCAGATCGTCCTATATCAGCCGGAAATCCCACCCAATACCGGCAATGTGATCCGGCTGGCGGCCAATTCAGGTTGTCAGCTCCATCTGGTCGAACCCCTTGGCTTCGATGTCAGCGAGCGTTCTATGCGCCGGGCCGCGCTGGATTATCACGAGTTCGTCCAGATGTGCGTCCATCCGGATTGGCCGGCCTGCCTGGCCGCACTGGGCGAGACGCGCCTGTTCGCCTTCAGCACCAGGGGGACGGTGCGCTACGACAGGGTGGCTTACCAGCCGGGCGACACTTTTGTCTTTGGGCAGGAAACCGCCGGATTGCCCGCCGACCTGCTGGCCGCATTCCCGCCCGAACGGCGGCTGCGACTGCCCATGATGCCCGCCAACCGCAGCCTGAATCTATCTAATACTGTTGCCGTGGCGGTCTTCGAGGCGTGGCGTCAGCAAGGGTTCGCAGGAAGCGCCTGAAAAGTCGGCGCTGGCAGGACGGCTATTCGTGCTTTGGATCGCGCTTCATCAGCCGTTCGACGGCGGCACGCACGGGCAGATTGTTGTCCAGCACATCGCGAACCGTGGCGGTAATGGGCATCTCAATGCCGAGTGCGTCTGACCGCCGGGCGACTTCGCGGGCGGTCATCACGCCTTCGGCGACATGGCCGAGTTCGCGCTGGATGTCATCGGGCGACTTCCCGGCCGCGAGTGCCAGGCCGACGCGGCGGTTGCGCGACAGGTCCCCGGTGCAGGTGAGGATCAGGTCGCCCATCCCGGCCAGCCCCATGAAGGTTTCCGGCCGGGCGCCAAGCGAGGCGCCGAAGCGGCAAATCTCGGCTAGGCCGCGCGTCATCAGTGCAGCGCGGGCATTGAATCCGAGCCCGAGCCCGTCGCAGATGCCCGTGGCGATGGCCATGACGTTCTTGACCGCCCCGCCGACTTCCACGCCGGCAATATCGTCGTTGGCATAGAGGCGCAGGCGCGGGCCGTGCAATTCATGGGCCATGCGGTCGGCAAAAGCGCCGTCGGCCGAGGCCATCGTGATGGCGGCGGGCAGACCGCGCGCCACTTCATCGGCGAAACTCGGGCCGCTCAGCGCCCCGCAAGTGGCCGCGGGGTGGACCGTGGCCACCGCCTGATGGGGCAGCAGACCAGTGCCCGCTTCCAGGCCCTTGCAGACCCAGACGAAGGGCAGTTCGGGGCGGATCGCCGCAAGTTCTGCCACGGTCGTCCGCAGCCCGGCCATCGGCGTCGCCATGATCGCTAGATCGGCAGCGGCCACTGCGGCGGACAAGTCGCTGGTGATGGCGATGGAATCCGGCAGCGGAAAGCCAGGCAGGAAGTCGGTGTTCTCGCGGCAGGTCAGCATGGCTTTCGCATGTTCGGCTTGCCAGGTCCATAGCGTGAGCGCATGACGGTCGGCGAAGGACAGGGCCAGTGAAGTGCCCCAAGCGCCGGCGCCGAGTACGGCAATCCGCATCACAGCCCCCAGACCTGAGCGGCCTTGACAAAGCCCTGCTGGCCGTCGCGATGGCGCACTTTTACCCAGCCCGGTGCGGCCGGCTCGACCCATTCAAGCACCACATCCGCTTCGGCCTCGAACACCAGCCGGGCCGACTCCTCGGCCTTGTCACGAATCTGTGCCGATTCCGCCCGCACCTGCAAGGTGCGTCGCTCGTTGAGGAGGCGGCGTTCGATCCAGGCCAGATCGCCCTTCATGTCACGCACCTTCACCCAGTTGTCGAGCGTAACGATGGCTTCCACCGGCGTACCGGCGGCGATGGCGAACAGCGGTTTGGATTTGTGCGAGGGGGCGTCGAACAGGATGGTCGCCTCGCCCACTGAACGGTAGTCGAGTGCGGCGACCGTGCCCGACAGCAGAGCGGCGAACAGGAAAACGGCGCAGCGCAGCATTACTGGAGCGGTACCTCGTGCGATCCGGCGGCGGCCTGCTGCTGTATCAGGCGGTCGCGGTAGATCGCTTCGAAGTTCATCGGGGCGAGCAGCACCGGTGGGAAGCCGGCTCGTGTGACTGCATCCGAAATCGTCTCGCGGGCGTAAGGAAACAGGATGTTGGGGCAGGCAACGGCGACGATCGGCTCAAGCTCTTCCACGGGCACATTGCGAATCGTGAAGATGCCGGCTTGCGCCGCCTCGACCAGGAAATGCGTCTTGTCGCCGATCTTGGCGGTGACGGTCAGGGTCAGTAAGACGTTGAATACGCCTTCGCCCACGGCTTCGCCGCCGGTCTGCATCTGCAGGTTGATTTCCGCCGACTCGCGTTCGAGGAAGCACTGCGGGGCGTTGGGGACTTCCAGCGAAAGGTCTTTGACATAGATCTTTTCGATGCTGAAAACGGGCTTGCTGTCCTGGGCTTGGTCGCTCATGATGGTCGTCCTGATGGGATGGGAGTGAATGGGAAAAAAACAAGCGGCATTCTAATGCCGCCTTGGGGTCAGGCTTGCAACAGTGGATCAAGCTTGCCCTGGCGATCGAGCTCGTGCAGGTCATCGCAACCGCCGACATGGACGGCGCCGATAAAGATCTGCGGTACGGTGCGGGCACCCGGCACTTTCGCTTCCATTTCCTCACGACGTGCCGGCTCGCGATCGACGTAGATCTTTTCGATATCGCTGACCCCCTTGCGCTTGAGCAGTTGTTCGGCGCGGATGCAATAGGGACACACGGCGGTGGCGTACATCGTGATCTTGGCCATGCGGATTCCTTGTTTACTTTTTGGTCATGGGCAGGCTGGCATCACTCCAGGCATGGATGCCGCCGTTCAGGTTGAAAACCTGCTGAAAACCCGCTTTCTTCAATATGCCGCAGCCGGAACGCGAGCGGTTGCCACTGGCACAGACGACGATCACCGGTTTTTCCTTGAACTTCTCGATTTCCGACAAGTGCTTGGCGAGGTTGCCGAGCGCAATATGGCGCGCGTTCGGGATGTGTCCGCCCGACCATTCTGCTGTTTCGCGCACGTCGATGACCAGCGCATCCTGACGGTTGATCATTAAAGTGGCTTCGTTCGCGGAGATGCCGTTGCCGGCGCTGCCCATGAAGGTCTGCCAGAGCAGCATGCCGCCACTCAAGGCGGACAGGCCGATCCACATGAAGTTCTGTTGGATGAAGTCCATCGGTTTTCCTGTATCGGTACTAGTGTTTGGGGGCGGGGATGCCGCAGAAGACTTCGCGCATCATGACGATCAGTTGCAGGGTGCGCTTGTCGGCGACGCGGTAGAAAACGCGGTTTGCGTCCTTGCGCGTCGTCAGCACGCTCTTGTCGCGCAGGATCGCCAGGTGCTGGGAAATATTGCTTTGCGAGGTGCCTACCGCTTCGACGATGTCCTGCACGCAGACTTCCGCATCGCCGACCACGCAGAGAATCTTCAGCCGCAACGGGTGGGAAATGGCCTTGAGGGCGCGGGCGGCGATTTCCACCTGCTCGGCGTGTTCCATCATGTCACTGATCGGGGTCGTCATGGCTACAAATTCAGTTGTTCGGGGGTTAGCTGGGCAGACATGTTCGAATATTATAGGTTACTGTTTTGCTGCGCTGGCGGGTGATTCCCTTTATCATTCAGCCCCCATCTCATTTCTGTGTGTTGAGCCATGTCTGCCACCTACAAGCTCGTTCTGCTTCGCCACGGCGAATCCACCTGGAACCAGGAAAACCGCTTTACCGGCTGGACCGATGTCGGACTGACCGAAAAAGGCCTGGCCGAAGCCAAGGCCGCCGGACAACTGCTCAAGGCAGAGGGTTTCGATTTCGACATCGCCTACACCTCGGTACTCAAGCGCGCGATCAAGACCCTGTGGACCGTCCTGGAGGAGATGGACCGCCTGTGGCTTCCGGTGCAGCACTCCTGGCGTCTTAATGAGCGGCATTACGGTGCCCTGCAGGGCCTCAACAAGGCCGAGACGGCAGCCAAGTTCGGCGACGAACAAGTGCTGGTCTGGCGCCGCGCCTACGACACGCCGCCGCCAGCGCTCGAAAAGACCGATCCGCGCTACGACAGCCGTGATCCGCGTTACATCAACCTCGCCCCCGGCCTGTTCCCCACCACCGAATGCCTCAAGGACACAGTCGAGCGCTTCCTGCCGTTCTGGTTCGACACTATTGCCCCAGCCGTCAAGTCCGGCAAGCGCGTGCTAGTGACGGCGCACGGCAACAGCCTGCGCGCCCTGATCAAATATCTCGACAATATTTCCGACAACGACATTGTCAACCTCAACATTCCCACCGGCCAGCCGCTGGTCTATGAGTTCGATGTCGACCTGAAGCCGCTGCGCAGCTACTACCTGGCCGATCCCGCCGCCATCGCCGCCGCGCAGGCGGCCGTGGCCAATCAGGGCAAAGCCAAGGGTTGATCGGCAAGCTCGCGCTCTCTTTGCTGCTGTTGCTGCCGGTCGCCGCGCAGGCTGCGGGGGAACGCGAGAAGGCCAGGCTCGAATCATTGCGCGACCGGCGGGTGGCGCTCGAAAAGCAGCTCAAGGCCTCTGAGTCATCCCGCGCAGAAACGGCCGACCAACTGCGCGAGACCGACCAGGCCATTTCTGCCGTCGGCAGTAAGCTGCGTGTGCTGGGCGACGAGCGGGCCGCGGCGCGGGGTGAACTCAACGAACGCGAACGCGAACTCAAACAACTTGAACGTCAGGTGGCGCCCCGCCAGGCCCAACTGGCGCAGTTGCTGCGCCATCAGTTCCGTCCGCTTGACGACGATGCACGGGCCGGCCTGCTGGCCAGGGGCGACCCAGCCGAGGCAGCCCGCGATCGCCATTTCCTTGCCCTGCTGTCGCAGGCGAAAGCCGGTCTGATCGCCGATTTGCGGCGCGATGCGGCGGAAACCCGCCGCCTGGCCGGCGAAGTGCAGCAGCATAGCGACAAACTCGCCGAACTGGCACGGCGCGAAGAAGACGAGCGCGCCACGTTGCGCCAGCGCCAGCAGGAACGTCAGGCCGTGCTGGCGAAGCTTGGCAGCCAGATCAAGGCTCAGCGCCGCGAGATCGAGACACTGAAGCAGAACGAGGGGCGTCTCGGCAAGCTGATCGCTTCGCTGGCCAAGCCGCCGCCAGCCGCGAAGAAACCCGCGCCGGCCGGCAAGTTACCTTCCCCGCCCCTTTCTGCCGAACCCACCAATGCCGGCGGCGATTTCACCCGGTTGCGCGGCAAGCTGGCCTTGCCGGTCAAAGGGAGTGTCGCGGCACATTTCGGCAAGCGTCGCGAGGATGGCCAGTCGGTCTGGAAAGGCGTATTTTTCCGAGCCGCCGAGGGCATCGATGTGCGCGCGGTTGCCGCCGGTACGGTGGTTTTCGCCGACTGGCTGCGCGGCTATGGCAACCTGATCATCATCGACCATGACGACGACTTTTTGTCGGTCTATGGCAACAACCAGTCACTGCTGGCCGACGTGGGTAAAAAAGTCGGCGCCGGCAGCACCGTAGCGACCGTTGGCACCGGTGTCGGAGGCGGGGTGGGCGGTGGCGGAGGGCAGCCGGAATCGGGTTTATACTTTGAACTCAGACATCAGGGCCGGGCCTTCGATCCGGCGAAGTGGCTGGGCGTGCGCTAGCGCTCTTTCATCTTGGGTGCCGGCATCATTCAGAGGGGTTCGTATGCGTAGCAAGCTGCAAAAAATTGGCCTGGTGGGCGCGGGCGTTGTCGTTGGCGTGTTGGTGAGCCTCAATTTTTCGGCCATCGCCCAGCGCGATGCCATGCCGTTGCCGGTCGAGGAACTGCGCAGCTTCACCGACGTCTATAGCGCCATCAAGCAGGGTTACGTCGAGCCGGTTGATGACAAGCAGCTCATCACGCATGCCATCAGTGGCATGCTGGCCAATCTCGATCCGCACTCCGCCTATCTGGATGCTGATGCCTTCAAGGACCTGCAAGTCTCGACGCAGGGCGAGTTCGGTGGCCTCGGCATCGAGGTCGGCATGGAAGATGGCCTGGTCAAGGTCGTCTCGCCGATCGAGGATACGCCTGCCTATCGGGCCGGCGTCAAGAGCGGCGACCTGATCATCAAGCTCGACGAAACTCCGGTCAAGGGCATGACGCTCAACGACGCCGTCAAGCGCATGCGCGGCAAGCCCAAGACCTCGATCAAACTCACCATCCTGCGCAAGGGCGAGTCCAAGCCGCTCGAGTTCACCATCGAGCGCGACAAGATCAAGGTGCAGAGTGTCAAGTCCAAGACCATCGAACCCGGTTATGGCTATGTCCGTATTACCCAGTTCCAGGAAGAGACTGCGCCCGATATGGTGCGTCACCTCGACAAGCTCTACAAGGCCGATCTCGAAGCCAAGGGTACCGGCCTCAAGGGCCTGGTGCTCGACCTGCGCAATGATCCCGGTGGCCTGCTGCACGGTGCGGTGGGCGTGTCAGCCGCCTTCCTGCCGCCCAACAGCCTGATCGTCTCGACCGACGGGCGCGTCGATGATGCCAAGCACCGCTACACGGCGGCGCGCGAAGATTATCTGCGCGGCACCCGCGAGGACTTCATGAAGCAGTTGCCGGAAGGCGTGCGCAGCGTGCCGATGATCGTGCTCGTCAATGGTGGTTCGGCTTCGGCCTCTGAGATCGTTGCCGGTGCCTTGCAGGACCACAAGCGCGCGGTCGTCATGGGCACGCAGACCTTCGGCAAGGGTTCGGTCCAAACGGTGCTGCCGCTGTCGAACAAGACGGCCATCAAGCTCACCACGGCGCGTTATTTCACGCCGAGCGGCCGTTCCATCCAGGCCAAGGGCATCACGCCGGACATCACCGTCGAGGAAACGGCGAACGGCAATTCACGCGAACGCCTGCGTGAAGCCGATCTTGACCGTCACCTTGCCAACGGCAAGGAAGACGAAAAATCGGCGCCCAAGAAGGAGAAAACCGACAAGCCGCCAAAGGACGGCGGCAAGGATGCCGAGAAGGATGATGCCCATGCTGCGCCCTTCGAGCCAGCCTCAAAGAACGACTATCAGATGGTTCAGGCGATGAACCTGCTCAAGGCCCTGCAAGTGGTCAAAAAATGAATCCCGAGCGCGCCCGCCAGCTTCGTGACCAGGAGCGCGGCCTGCACCGGCCGCATCCGCTGGCCATGCAGGCGGCGACGCGCAAGCAACGCGAGATCCGTTTCTGCAAGCTGAAGACGCAGCAACTGGACGAGGCCTTCGACCTGTTGGCGGCTATGCCCCGGCTGGAAGTTGCGCATGGCGCCCTGCCGAATGGCATCGCGGTCTGGTACGAGATCGCCGACTACAGCATGGAAGCCCTTGAAAAGATGCTCGAAGACCACGGTTTCCATCTCGAAAACACGCTCTACTGCAAGTTGATCCGCGCGCTGGTTTACTTCACCGAGGAAACGCAGCGCCGCAATCTGGGCCAGCCGGAGCGGCTCATCAAGAAATCCCACGAAGTCTACTCGAAGGCTTGGGAACACCACCCCCACGGCGACCACGACGACACCCCGCCGGATCTGCGGGAAGAAAAATAAGGTTTGCACCATGGATGACGATGGGCTGCTGCGGTACAGCCGTCACATCTTGCTGCCGCAGATCGGCATCGATGGCCAGGAAAAACTCCGTGCCGCCCGTGCCTTGGTACTGGGTGCCGGGGGTCTGGGTTCGCCCGCCGCCCTCTACCTCGCCTCGGCCGGCATCGGCACGCTGGCGCTGGCGGATGGCGACACGGTCGACCTGACCAACCTGCAACGCCAGATCCTGCATCGCACTGCCGCCATCGGCCAGCCCAAGGTGGCTTCGGGCGCGTACACGCTCGCCGAAATCAACCCCGACTGCCGCGTGATTCCGTTGCAGGTGCGATTAGCTGGGGCGCGCCTGGAATTGGAGGTTGCCGCCGCCGATGTGGTACTCGACTGCTCGGACAATTTTGCCACCCGTCATGCCGTCAACCGCGCCTGCGTGAAGTTCAGGAAGCCGCTGGTGTCGGGAGCGGTGATCCGTTTCGACGGTCAAGTGGCCGTCTTCGATTCGCGACAGGACGCGGCCCCCTGCTACCACTGCCTGTTCCCGGAGGCCGACGAGGTCGAGGAAGTGCGTTGCGCGGTGATGGGGGTGTTCGCCCCGCTGGTCGGCATCATCGGCGCCATGCAGGCCGCGGAAGCCCTGAAGCTGCTGATCGGCTGCGGGACTTCGCTGGCCGGCCGCCTGCTGCTGCTCGACGGTCTGGCGATGGAATGGCGCAGCATCGGCGTGCCGCGCGATCCCGGCTGCGCGGTCTGCGGCGCTCAGTAAATCTCCAGCAACTCCACCTCGAACACCAGCGTCGCATTGGGCGGTATTACCCCGCCGGCACCCCGCGCACCATAGCCAAGTTCGGGCGGGATGGTCAGCTTGCGCGCCCCCCCAACCTTCATGCCCTGTACCCCTTCGTCCCAGCCGGCGATGACGCGTCCGCCGCCGAGGGGAAAATTGAAGGGATCGTCACGATCCTTGCTCGAATCGAATTTTTTGCCGTCAGTCAGCCAGCCGGTGTAATGCACCGAGACATTCCTGAAGGCCTCGGCGGGTTCGCCCGTGCCTGTCTTGAGGTCTTCGATCACGAGGCCGCTGGCGGTGGTGGTGATTGTCATGGATAGTTTCCTTCGGGTGGGTGTATTGGCAGCAGGCGCGCCAGGAGGCGTTGGTCGGCGCCCAGCATGCGGCGGTCGGTCACGGTCAGCCGTCGGGCGTGCGCAAGTTCTTTCATCAGACCGAGGTCCGCCATGCCGCGCGCGGCGTCGCCCAGCAGCAGCGGCGCTTGGTAGATCAGCAGTTCATCGACCAGACCGGCGGCGAGCAGGGCGCCATTCAGCCGCATGCCGCCCTCGACGAGAACCTCGTTGATGCCCCGACTGCCAAGCTCCATCAGCATTGCCGGCAGATCGACCTTGCCCGCAGTATTTGGCAGGACGACCGTTTCGCAGCCGCGTTCTGCCAGGGCCGTCATTTTCCCGACGTCTGGCTGCGCCGTGAAGATAATTGTCGGCCGTTCCAGCAGGCACGCCTCCAGCGGGACTTCCAGCCGGCTATCGACGACGACCGCCAGAGGTTGCCGGGTCGTCGCCACCTCGCGCACGGTGAGGCGTGGATTGTCGTTGTGAACCGTGCCGCTGCCAGTCAGCACGGCGCAGGAACGCGCGCGCCAGGCGTGGGCGTCGCGGCGCGCCTCCGGCCCGGTGATCCACTGCGATCGGCCGTTGGCCAGCGCGGTCTTGCCATCGAGGCTCATCGCCACCTTGAGGCGCAGCCAGGGCCGGCCGCGCGTCATGCGCGCGATGAAGCCGATGTTCAGCTCGCGCGCCTCGGCTTCCAGCAGGCCGCTCTCGACGCGGATGCCGGCGGCGGCAAGCCTTGCCAGCCCCTGGCCGGCGACCAGCGGATTGGGGTCGCGCATGGCGACTACGACGCGCGTGACCCCTGCCGCGATCAAGGCATCGGCGCAGGGTGGCGTGCGGCCGTGGTGGCTGCAAGGTTCGAGGGTGACGTAGGCGGTACAGTTCGCCGTCCCGCCAGCGCCGACTTTTGAGGCAACTGAGTGCAGGGCGTTGATCTCGGCGTGCGGCCCACCGGCTTTTTCATGCCAGCCGCTGCCGATGATGGCTCCCTCCTTGGCTAGCACGCAGCCGACGCGCGGGTTAGGGGTGGTGGTGAACAGGCCATGCGCCGCCAGTCGCAACGCCTCGGCCATGCAGGCGTGATCGGTGGCGCTGAAATTCACCGGCTTACTTGGCGGGGGCACATCGCCGCGGCGCCTTCACTTCACGGATCACGTCAGAGAATTCATCGACGTCGGCGAAGTTGCGATAGACCGAGGCAAAGCGGATGTAGGCGATCTTGTCGAGCTTCTTCAGTTCGCGCATCACCAGTTCGCCAACCCGGTCGGAAGGCACCTCGCGTTCGGCGAGTTGCACCAGCTTGTCCTCGATGCGGTCGATGGCGGCCTCGACGCCCTCGGTGGCGACGGGGCGCTTGCGCAGGGCGAGCATCAGGCTCGAACGCATTTTGTCCCGGTCGTAGTCGACGCGGCTGCCGTTCTTCTTCACCACCAGCGGCAGTTGTAGCTCGATACGCTCGTAGGTGGTGAAGCGCTTGTCGCAATGCAGGCAACGCCGGCGGCGACGGACGGTATCGCCTTCCTCGTTCTCGCGGGTATCGACGACCTGGGTATTGTCCTCACCGCAGTAAGGACACTTCATCGATCAGTCACCATAAACGGGGAATTTCTGGCACAGCGCCGCCACCTGTTCGCGCACCCTGGCGAGCACCGTCTCGTCCGTCGGCGCGTCGAGCACGTCGGCGATCAGGTTGGCCACCGTCTCGGCTTCGATCTCGCGGAAGCCGCGCGTCGTCATTGCCGGCGTGCCGATACGGATGCCGCTGGTGACGAAGGGTTTCTGCGGGTCGTTGGGGATGGCGTTCTTGTTGACCGTGATGTGCGCCTGGCCCAGCGCGGCTTCGGCGTCCTTGCCGGTGATGTTTTTGGCTTGCAGGTCGACGAGGAAGACATGGCTCTCGGTGCGGCCCGAGACGATGCGCAGGCCGCGCTGCTTGAGCACCTTGGCCATCACCTGGGCGTTGCCGATCACCTGCTCCTGATAGACCTTGAAATCCTTGCCCATCGCTTCCTTGAAGGCCACGGCCTTCGCGGCGATCACATGCATCAGAGGGCCGCCCTGCAGGCCGGGGAAGATGGCGGAGTTGATCGCCTTCTCGTGTTCGGCCTTCATCAGGATCAGGCCGCCGCGCGGGCCGCGCAGGGTCTTGTGGGTGGTCGAGGTAACGACATCGGCGTGCGGTACCGGGTTCGGGTAGAAGCCGGCAGCGACGAGGCCTGCGTAGTGGGCCATGTCGACCATGAAGATCGCACCGACATCCTTGGCGATCTTCGCAAAACATTCGAAGTCGATGCGCAGGGCGTAGGCCGAGGCGCCAGCGATGATAAGCTTGGGCTTGTGCTCGCGGGCGAGGCGCTCGACTTCCTTGTAGTCGATCGCTTCATTCTCGTCGAGGCCGTAGGGCACGACGTTGAACCACTTGCCCGACATGTTGAGCGACATGCCGTGGGTCAGGTGGCCGCCGGCAGCGAGGTTCATGCCGAGGAGGGTGTCGCCGGGCTTAAGGAAGGCCATGAACACGGCCTGGTTGGCCTGCGAACCGGAATTGGGCTGCACGTTGGCGGCCTCCGCCCCGAACAGCTTTTTGACGCGGTTGATGGCCAACTGCTCGGCCACATCGACATGCTCGCAGCCACCGTAATAGCGCTTGCCCGGATAACCCTCGGCGTACTTGTTGGTGAGCTGCGAACCCTGGGCTTCGAGGACGGCGCAGGAAACGTAGTTTTCCGAGGCGATCAGCTCAATGTGGTCTTCCTGGCGGCGATTTTCGTCCGCGATGGCAGCGAACAGTTCGGGGTCGGTGGTGGCGAGGGTGTTTTTCTTGCTAAACATGGCGTTATCCCGGCGGTGGATTGGCAAACGGGCATTTTAGCTAGATTTCGTCGCGCGCACCGTCCAGATGGTCGCGTTCCGCCCAGGACAGCAGGCTCCAGCAGTCATGGTCGACCTCGATCCAGTTGATCGCGCAGTTCGGGATGGCGAAGTTGCGCGGCGTTTCCAGCGCCATGCCGGTGGCCTGCCGGTAGAGGATGTCGAGCACGCCACCGTGGGTGAACAACAGCACCGTTTTGCCGGGATGACGAGCCAGGACGCCAGCGCAGGTTTCCGCCAGGCGTGCCGCCAAGTCGAGCAGGCTTTCTCCGCCGGCCGGAGCGAAGTGCGGTTCGCGCGCATGATGGCGGGCGTAGTCGTCGGGATAACGCTCGTGGGCTTCCTCGTAGGTCAGTCCCTGGAATATCCCGTAATGGCGTTCGCGCAGGCCGGGCAGCAATTGCACCGGCACTTGAGCAAAATGAGGGGTGAGGTGGGCAGTCGCTTCGGCGGTCTGCCGCGCCCGCATCAGGTCGCTGCTGTAGATCGCGGCGAAGCCTTCGTCGACCAGGGCATTGCCGGTCGCCCGCGCTTGCGCATGGCCCTGTGCCGAAAGCGGAATGTCGATCTGCCCCTGGATGCGCTTGCCGGCATTCCAGTCGGTTTCGCCATGCCGCACGAAGCACAAGCGGGTGACGACCCGATTCATCACTCTTATCCCCGTGCTGCCGGCGCCGACTTTTTCAGCGGGGGCGCCACGAGTGTCTTTGCCAGGTGCTCGTGCATGTAGTTGTTGAAGCCATTTTCGTTGCGGCCCCAGTTCCAGGCCTGATCCTTGAGGAAACTGGCATAGTTGGCGTGGATTTTCCGCCACTGCGGGTTATTGGCGGCCAGCTCGGCATACAGTTCCTGGCTGGCTTTCCAGGCGGCATCCAGCACCGGTTTCGGCATGCCGATCAACTTGGTGCCGGTTGCAACGAGTTGTTCGATCGCGTCGGGATTCCAGGTGTCGTAGCGTGCCTGGATGTCCTGATGAGCGGCGGCGGCGGCAACTTCGACGATGGTCTGGTTTTCATCGGTCAGCACGTCAAAGGCCCGCTGGTTGATGTAAAGGGAGAACTGCGCGCTGCCCTTCCACCAGCCGGGGAAAGCGTAATACTTGCAGACGTCGTGCAGGCCAAGGCGCAGATCGTCGTGCGGGCTGCCCCACTCGGCCGCATCGAGGCTGCCACGCTGGAGCGCAGAGAAGGTATCGAGAGAAGACTCTGTGCTGGGTTTGCCGCCGAGCCGTTCGAACACCCGGCTGCCGAGGCCGCCAATGCGCATCTTCAAGCCCTTGAGGTCGCCGGCCGAGCGTAGTGGCTTGCGATACCAGCCGCCCATCTGGGCACCGGTATTGCCCAGCGGGAAATTGACGACGCCATGTGCCTTGTAGAACTCGCGCAGCAGGGGGAGGCCGCTGCCATGCTGCATCCAGGCATTCATCTGGCGCGCGTTCATGCCGAAGGGAATGGCATGGTCCAGCGCGAAGGTTTCATCCTTGCCGGCATACAGGCCCGGCGAGGTGTGGCCGCACTCAACGCTGCCGCGCTGTACGCTTTCCATCACGCCTCCGGCGGCGATGGATTCTTCGGTCGCCTGCATGGCGATCTCGAAGCGGCCGCCCGAAAGCTCCTTCACCAGCCGGATGAAGGTCTGCACCCCCTCATGGGCCACGTCCATCGTCTTGGGAAAACGCGAAGCGAGGCGCCAGCGGGTCGCTTGACCGGCGTGCACTGCGGGGGCCAGGCCGCTCGCGAGAATTCCCGCCAGACCGGCGGTAACGATGAAACTGCGTCTTTCCATGGTGATGATCGGGAGATTGTCAGGATCAGGGTGATAGCTTAACGGCGACCGTGCATCTAGCCCCTGCGGTTTTCCACAATACGCTGGTCAAGGACGAGCTTAGCCGTTAACATTGCGCCTTGTCAAAAAAGGTCGGCATCGACTGACCGACAGTATCCGGGCGTCCTTGCCGCCCGCCCCAAGAGGAGCCCTTGATGAATTTTCTGTTGCAACTGTCGCGACTGATCGACGGTCTGAGCGAGGCGGTCGGTCGCGCCACCATCTGGCTGGTGCTGGTCGTCGTGGTCATCAGCGCCGGCAACGCCGTGTCGCGCTTTTCGATGAATTTGAGCTCGAACGCGATGCTCGAAATCCAGTGGTACCTGTTCTCGGCGATCTTCATGTTCAGCGCGGCCTATGTGCTGAAAAAGAACGAGCACATCCGCATCGACGTGATTGCCGGCCGCCTGTCGGACAAGGCGCAGAACTGGATCGACGTGTTCGGCATCCTGGTCTTCCTGCTGCCGATGGCCTGCCTGATTGCCTGGCTGTCGTGGCCGGTGTTCATGAATGCCTGGAATTCCGGCGAGATGTCGGCCAACGATGGCGGGCTGATCCGCTGGCCGGTGCGGCTGATGATGCCGGTCGGTTTTGCCCTGCTGATCCTGCAGGCGTTTTCCGAGCTGATCAAGCGCTTCGCCTTCCTGACCGGCGCGGGCCCGAATCCGCTGGCGAAAGAAGTGGGCTACAGCGCCGAACAGGAACTGGCCGACGCCATCAAGAAGCACCATGTGGGCGGAGAGGTGGTCAGCTTCGTCTCGGCGAACCATGAGATGGTCGATGACCATGAGCCGAAGGGGAAGGCAAAATGACCGAGTTCCTGATCGCCAACATGGCGCCAATCATCTTCGCCTCGCTGATCTTCTTCCTGCTGCTCGGCTTCCCGGTTGCCTTCGCGCTGGCCGCCAACGGCATTGTCTTCGGCTTCATCGGCATGGAACTGGGCCTGTTCCAGCCGACTTTCTTCCAGGCGCTGCCGGAACGCATCTTCGGCGGCATCATGAACAACGACACGCTGCTGGCGATTCCGTTCTTCACCTTCATGGGGCTGATCCTCGAACGCTCCGGCATGGCCGAGGACCTGCTCGAAACCATCGGCCAGTTGTTCGGCCCGGTGCGTGGTGGCCTGGCTTATGCGGTGATTTTCGTCGGCGCCATGCTCGCCGCAACCACCGGCGTGGTCGCCGCCTCGGTGATCTCGATGGGCCTGATCTCGCTGCCGATCATGCTGCGCTACGGCTACGACCGGCGGCTGGCTTCCGGCGTGATCGCGGCCTCGGGCACGTTGGCGCAGATCATCCCGCCCTCGCTGGTGCTGATCATCATCGCCGACCAGTTGGGCAAGTCGGTCGGCGACATGTACAAGGGCGCCTTCGTGCCGGGCTTCGTGCTGACCGGCCTGTACCTGCTCTACGTACTGGGCATGACCTTCTTCTACCCGAAGTCGGCGCCCGCCCTGCCGCCGGAAGCACGCACCTTCCGCGAGCCGAGCGGCCGCACCGGCGGCCTTTCGTTGCTGGTGATGACGGTCATCTCGGTTGGCGCGGCCACCTACTGGTCCCACCTGCAACCGGCCGACAAACCGACCGACGAACTGATCGTCATCGCCATGTCGATCGGCATGGGTGTCGCCTTCGGTCTGGCGGTCATCAACCGTGTCACCAAGCTGGGATTGTTCTCGAAGATGGCCGAGCGGGTCACCTTCGTGCTGATCCCGCCGCTGGCGCTGATCTTTCTGGTACTCGGCACCATCTTCATCGGCATCGCCACCCCCACCGAGGGCGGGGCGATGGGTGCCACTGGTGCCCTGATCATGGCGCTGGCCCGCCAGCGCCTGTCCTGGTCGCTGCTCAGACAGGCGATGGATTCGACCGCCAAGCTCACCACCTTCGTCGTCTTCATCCTTGTCGGCGCGCGCGTGTTCTCGCTGACTTTCTACGGTGTCGATGGCCACCGCTGGGTCGAGCATCTGCTCACCGACCTGCCGGGCGGCCAGACCGGCTTCCTGATCGTGGTGAACGCGCTGATTTTCTTCCTGGCCTTCTTCCTCGATTTCTTCGAGCTGTGTTTCATCGTCGTGCCGCTGCTCGGTCCGGTGGCCGACAAGCTGGGTATCGACCTGATCTGGTTCGGCATCCTGCTGGCGATCAACATGCAGACATCGTTCATGCATCCGCCGTTCGGCTTCGCCCTGTTCTACCTGCGCTCGGTGGCACCCAACTCACCCTACAAGGATACGCATACCGGCAAGCTGACCGAACCGGTGACTACCGGCCAGATCTACTGGGGGGCGATTCCCTTCGTGGTGATCCAGATCATCATGGTCGGTCTGGTGATTGCCTTCCCGCAAATGGTGGGTGGTGAGAAGCAGCTCACCGATGCCCAGATGGAAGAGCAGGGACAGATGATCGACATCCAGAAGATGTTGCAGGAGGACGCCGCAGCCGATGCGGCACGCCAGGGAGCGAAATAGTCGCCCCTAGAAAAGTCGGCGCTGGCAGGACGGCGCCGATGGCTTGCGGCATAAAAAATCCCCGCCTTGGCGGGGATTTTTGCTGGAGCGGTGAAACGCTTACTTGATGTGCGACTGCAGGAAAGCGTCCATGCCCAGTTCAGCGACGCTGAACCACTGGTTCTGCACCTTCTGGTACTTGAGGTGGGCGTCGTAAATCTTCTTGAAAGCCGGGTTCTTCGCCGATTCGTCGCTGTAGAGCTGGACAGCCGCCTTGTAAGCGGATTCGAGAATCTCGGCCGAATACTTCTTCAGCTTGACGCCCTGGCCCACCAGGCGCACCAGCGCGGCCGGGTTCTTGTGGTCGTACTCTGCCATCATCGTCACATTGGCCTCGTAGGCTGCGGCCTGGAAGGCTTCCTGGTATTCCTTCGGCAGCTTGGCCCAGGCGTCCTTGTTGATGAAGAAGTGGATGACCGGACCCGGCTCCCACCAGCCCGGAAAGTAGTAGTTCTTGGCCACCTTGAAGAAACCCAGCTTCTCGTCGTCGTAGGGGCCGACCCATTCGGCGGAGTCGATGGTGCCTTTTTCGAGCGCCGGGTAGATGTCCGAGCCCGGTATCTGCTGCGGCACCGCGCCCAGGGCGGAGAAGACCGCGCCGCCGAGGCCGGCGATGCGCATCTTGAGGCCCTTGACGTCATCCAGCGAGTTGATTTCCTTGCGGAACCAGCCACCCATCTGCACGCCGGTGTTGCCGCCGGCGAAGGAGACGATGTTGTAGTTGCTGTAAAACTCGTCGAGCAGCTTCTGACCACCGCCGTAGTAGATCCAGGCGTTCATCTGACGGTTGTTCATGCCGAAGGGCACGGCGGTACCAAAGGCGAAGGTGCGATCCTTGCCGACGAAATAGTAGGAGCAGGTATGGCAGCACTCGACCGTGCCGTTCTGGGTCACGTCCAGCGCCTGCGGGCCGGGGGCGATTTCGCCGCTGGCGAACACCTGGATGTCGAACTTGCCGCCGGTTATTGCTCGCACGCGGTTGGCCATCACTTCGGCGCCACCGTAGATGGTGTCAAGGCTCTTGGGGAAACTGGAGGTCAGACGCCACTTGATGGCGGGGGTTTGCGCATGAACGGCTGGTGCCACACCAGCGGCGAGAATGCCGGCCATGCCAGCGTTTTGTAGAAACTTGCGTCGTTCCATTCATCTTCTCCTTGTCATTATTGAACGCGTCCCGCGGCCGCGGGACGATAGCGAAATACTACACCTAAAGTTTTATGCGGGCGCGTCAACTGCCGGCGATCGTCATGCGGTTAACCACAATGGAGCCGACGGTGCGCGAGCCGCGGGTGACGACGTCGCGGCCGATCGCCGCGATGTCGGCGAACATGGTTTTGAGGTTGCCGGCGATGGTGATTTCATGCACCGGGTAGGCGATCTCGCCACCCTCGACCCAATAGCCGGCCGCGCCGCGCGAGTAGTCGCCGTTCACATAGTTGATGCCGTGGCCGAGCAGTTCGGTGACCAGCAAGCCGGTACCCATTTGCTGCAAGAGGCCGGCGAAATCGGCCGGGGCGTCGGGGCTGGGTGCGATCAGCAGGTTGTGGCTGCCGCCGGCGTTGCCGGTGGTGGGCATGCCGAGCTTGCGCGCCGTGTAGGTCGACAGGAAGTAGCCCTGCAGCTCGCCTTTCTTTACCACGGTGCGGTTGCGGGTGGCCACGCCATCGTCGTCGAAGGGACTCGAAGCCATGCCCTTCTTCAGGTGCGGGCGTTCCTCGATGTTCATCCACCTCGGGAAGACTTGCGTGCCGAGCGAGTCGACCAGGAAGCTGGCCTTGCGATAGAGGCTGCCGCCACTGACCGCATGCACGAAACTGCCGATCATCATGGCGGCGAGCGGTGCCTCGAACATCACCGGGCACTGGCGTGTCTTCAGCTTGCGGGACTTGAGGCGGGCCAGTGTGCGGCGGGCAGCGTAGTCGCCGATCGCTTCGGGGGCGGCCAGGTCGGCGGGGGCACGCGCGCCGGAATACCAGTCGTCGCGCTGCATGTGCTTGCCTTTGCCGGCAATGGGCACGCAGGAGATGAAATGCCGCGTCGTCGGGAACCCACCCATGAAGCCGAGGCTGTTGGCCGAGACGAAGTGGGCGGCGTGGGTGGAGACGGTGGCGCCCTCGGAGTTGGCGACCAGCGGGCTCACCGCGAAAGCCGCCGCCTCGCTGCGGCGGGCGATCTCGATAGCCTCTTCCACCGGCAGCACCCACGGATAGTAGAGGTCGAGGTCCAGTGGTTTTGTCGCCAGCAGTTCCGGCTCGGGCAGGCCGGCGCAATCGTCTTCGGCCGTAAAGCGGGCGATCGACAGGGCGGCCTCCACCGTAGCGCGCAGGGAGTCCGTCGAAAAGTCCGAAGTGCTGGCATGGCCGCGGCGCTGGCCAAGGTAGGTGGTGACGCCGATGCCCTTGTCGCGGTTGAACTCGATGGCCTCCACTTCACCCTTGCGGACGGTGACCGACTGGCCGACCCCTTCGGAAACATCGACTTCGCAGGCGCTGGCACCGGCAGTGGCGGCATGGCGCAGGACATCGGTGGCGAGTTCGCGCAGTCGCGCGGCGGAAAACGAAAAGTCGGACATGGGCGGTGGGGGAGAGCCGAAAACGATGGAAGCTATAATCTTACCCGTGGAACCTATGGAAAACCTCGACGAACGGCCCAGCAAGAGCGCGGCCAAGCGTGCCATGAACGACCTGCAAGACCTTGGGGTCGAATTGGTCGGCCTGTCGCGCGACCAACTGAAGAAGATTGATCTGCCCGAAGACCTGCTTGATGCCGTGCGCGACGCACAGCGCTTCACCCAGCATGAGGCGCATCGCCGCCAGTTGCAATTCATCGGCAAACTGATGCGCAACCTCGATCCGGAACCGATCCGCGCCGCGCTCGACGACCTCAAGGGCCTTTCCGCCGCCGCCAATGCGCGCATGCATGCGCTGGAGCGGCTGCGCACGCGCTTCCTCGAAGACGATACGGTGATTGGCGAAATTGCCGCCGCGCATCCCGGAGCCGACTTGCAGCATCTGCGCCAGTTGCGCCGCAACGCCCTCAAGGAACAGCAGCAGGGCAAGCCGCCACGCGCCTTTCGCGAGCTGTTCCGCGTATTGCGAGAGATGAATGAGTAACGAACTGCTGATTGGCCTGGTGTCGATCTCCGACCGTGCTTCCTCGGGGGTTTATGAAGACCAGGGCATCCCCGCCCTACGGGAATGGTTCGCCGCCACGCTGGCCTCGCCCTGGCGCCTGGAAAGCCGCCTGATTCCCGACGAGCAGCCGCTGATCGAGCAGACTCTGATCGAGTTGTGCGACACGGCGGGCTGCCATCTGGTGCTGACCACCGGTGGCACCGGCCCGGCCCCGCGCGACGTGACGCCCGAGGCGACGCTGGCCGTCGCGCATAAAGTCATGCCCGGTTTTGGCGAGCAGATGCGCGCCGTCAGCCTGAAGTACGTGCCCACCGCCATCCTGTCGCGGCAGGTGGGCGTGATCCGTGGCAAGGCACTGATCCTCAACCTGCCGGGCCAGCCCAAGGCGATCAAGGAAACGCTGGACGGGGTGTTCGCCGCCGTGCCCTACTGCATCGATCTGATCAGCGGACCGACCATCGAGACGCGCGAAGACGCCCTCAAGGCATTCCGGCCGAAATCTGCACAGAAGCCGTCCCGCTAGCGCCGACTTTTCAGCGCCGGTAGGAGTCCAGAGCCTCGGCGATGCAGCGCCCCATTAGCCACTCATTGCCGGCTGCAAGCGCTTCGTCGGGGTGCAGGCGCCACGGGTGGCCGTCGATGAACAACTGCATCGGGATGCCCGCCTCCCATTGTTCTGGGGGTAGCAGAATGCGCACGGAGCTATCGTCCTGCAAGGGGTCGAGCAGCAGCAAGTCAGTTTGCAGCACCCCATCGGTAGCAGTGACTGCCCGCAGCGACTTCGACAGGGTTTCGATGCCGACCAGTCCGTGAATTTCGGATACCAGCCAGGATTCGACGCCGATCTGATCCAGATTCCTGTCGGTGAGGATGCCCTGTGCGGGAAATCCTGTCGTCGAGACCGGCGAGCGATTCGAACCAGCCGGCGGTAGCATTCACGCAGGCTACCGGTTCCCGCGCGGCCAGTTCCGCCAGGATGGCCTTTGCTTCCTGGTTGTCGGCGAGGGGGCGGTCGGATTTACCGCTGAATAATCCCAGCATGATGCCCCGATGTATTCAGGATATCCATGTATCGAGCAGCGCCACGCCCCAGGCGACACCGAAGCCGGTGAGATCGGTGGCGACCGCCCCCAGCCCGCCGCTGCAGGACGATGAAGACAGGTCGATGTGCAGCCAGGGCGTCTTGCCGACGAAACGCGAGAGGAAGCGCGTGGCGAGGATGTGGTCGGCATCGCCCTCCAGCGTGCATTGCTTGATGTCGGCCACCTTCGAGTCGAGCGCCGCCTCGTAGTCGGCGTCATGCGGGAACAGGCAGACGCGCTCGCCGCTGGCCTTGCCGGCCGCGACGGCCTGCGCGGCCAAGGCATCGTTGCTGGCGAAGACACCCGCGTAGCGCTGGCCCAGTGCGGCCTGCATGCTGCCGGTGAGGGTGGCGAAGTCGATCAGCAGCGCGGGCTTCTTTTTCGCGGCCAGCGCCAGCGTGTCGGCCAGCACCATGCGGCCCTCGGCGTCGGTATGTACCACCTCGATGGTGGTGCCGTCGAGCGCCGTGACGATGTCGCCCTGCGCGTAGGCCGTCGGCGAAATGTGGTTCTTGGCGATGGCCAGCCAGCAGTCGATCGCCACCGGCAGTTCCAATTCGGCAGCGGCGCAGAGCAGGGCCAACGCCACCGCCGAGCCGTTCATGTCCTCGTGCATGCCGGCCATGTATTTCGCCGGCTTGAGGTTGTGGCCGCCGGTGTCGTAGCAAATGCCTTTGCCCACCAGTGCGATGGTTTTGGCGGATTTCTTGGGTCGCCAGGAGAGGTGCACGATGGCGGCGCCGCCACCGTTCTCGTCGCTGCCTTGGGCGACCGCACAGAAGGCGCCGGCACCCATCTTGCGTAGCGTCCTGAAATCGTATTCCTCGTGGCCGAAGCCCTTGTCCTTGGTTAGTGCCGCGATGCGCTGGCGGTAGTCAGCCGGGTCGAGCCGGTTGGGGGGCAGGGCGGTGAGGGTGCGCGCCAGCAGGTTGGCGCGGGCCAGCGTTTGCACCTTCGCAAAGTCGGCGCTGGCAGCACGGCTCACCACGGTGATTTCCTTGAGCGGGTGCGCCGGCTTTTTCTTCTGGGCCGGCAGCGGCACGCTATTCAGCAGGACAACATAGACGGCATCCTCGACGGCCGCAGCGGACAGATCCAGCGGCACAATGCACAGACTTTTCGGGGGTTCGTCGAGCAGCAGCGCCGCCGCCTTGCGCAGGGCGGTGAGGCGCTCGAAGCGCGGTTTTTTGGCATCGACCACCACCAGCGCCGCGCGGGTGCCGTCGGCCAAGTCGGCGGCGAGCGGCGACTTGGCCAGTTCGGCGACTTTCATGTCCTTGCGCTTCAGCAGCCGTTGCCAGAAAGCGTGGTCAGGCAGATCGCCGGGCAGGGCTTTGCCGGTCGGCAGTAGGATCAATCGGTGTGCGCCTTGCGGCTGGGCGGAGACCTTGAGTTTGGGGAGTTGGGGTAGATTCATGTTTGCCCTCATATAATCGGGCCGATTATGCGTCAATACCTCGACCTCATGCAGCATGTGCTCGACCACGGGTACGTCAAGTCCGACCGGACCGGCACCGGCACGCGCTCGGTGTTCGGCTGGCAGATGCGCTTCGATCTTGCGGCAGGCTTGCCGCTGCTGACCACGAAAAAGCTGCACCTGCGCTCGATCATCCACGAACTGCTGTGGTTCCTCAAGGGCGACACCAACATCGCCTACCTCAAGGACAACAAGGTCTCGATCTGGGACGACTGGGCCGACGAAAACGGCGACCTCGGCCCGGTCTACGGGCATCAATGGCGTCACTGGCCCCAGCGTGATGGCGGCGAAATCGACCAGATCGTGCAATTGCTCGATGGTCTGAAAAAGAATCCCGACTCGCGCCGCCACATCGTCACGGCCTGGAATCCGGCGGATGTGGAGCGGATGGCGCTGCCGCCCTGCCACGCCTTCTTCCAGTTCTATGTTGCCGACGGCCGGCTGTCGTGCCAGCTTTACCAGCGCAGCGCCGACATCTTCCTCGGCGTGCCTTTCAACATTGCGTCCTACGCGCTGCTGACGCTGATGGTGGCGCAGGTGACGGGCATGCGGCCGGGCGATTTCGTGCATACGCTGGGCGACGCGCATCTGTATTCCAATCATCTCGACCAGACCGTGCTGCAACTGTCGCGCACCCCGCGCGCCCTGCCGACGATGCGCCTGAATCCGGAGGTGCATGATTTGTTTGCCTTCAGGTTTGAAGACTTCACGCTGGAAGGCTATGATCCCCATCCGCATATCGCCGCACCCATAGCGGTATGAGGGCGGTATGAAAGTCCTGGCCGGCGACCTGGGCGGCACCAAGGCGCTGCTCGGCATTGCCGAGATTTCCGGCGACCGGCCGGAATTTATCCTCACCCGCCGTCTCGCCAGCGCCGACTTTTCCGGGCCGGAGGCCTTGCTGGCAGCGTTCCAGACCGAGGCGAGCACGCAGATGCAGGGTATCGCCGCCGCCTGCCTGGCGGTAGCCGGCCCGGTGGAGGCGGATGGTCGCCGCGCCAGTTTTACCAACCTGCCCTGGCAGGCCGACGCAGCGGAACTCGCAGCGGAATTGGGCATGCCGGTCCGGCTGACCAACGACTTCGTTGCAGTGGCGGCCGGGATCGCGGCGCTCGCCAACGATCAGCGTCTTGTGCTTCAGACCGGCGAACCGCTGGCCGACGGCGTGCGGCTGGTGATCGGACCCGGCACCGGACTGGGCATGGCGGTACTGGTTCCGGACGGCAATGGATTCAAGATACTGCCGGGCGAGGGCGGCCATGTCGGCTTTGCGCCGATGGACGAGACACAACTCCGGGTATGGTCGGCCCTGATGGAAGGTCATGGCCGCGTGACCGCCGAGCGAGTCATTTCCGGCCCCGGGTTGGCGGCGATCCACGAGATACTGTCCGGTGAGTCCTGCGATCCGGCCGAGGTCGGCACGCGCGCGTTGGCCGGTGAGGCGACGGCCAGGCGCTCGGTCGATCTGTTCCTGGCCGCCTATGGCGCCTTTGCCGGCGATATGGCGCTGACGCTGCTGGCGCGCGGCGGCGTTTTTCTCGCCGGGGGTGTCACGCAGAATCTGCTGTCGCTGATGGATGCGGGCGTTTTCATGGCGGCTTTCAAGGCCAAGACCGAGCATGCCACCCTGGCCTGCCGCATGCCCGTGGTCGTGGTGAAGGATGCAGAAATCGGCCTCAAGGGCGCCGCCCTGCTTGCCGGCCAACAGGAGATTTGTCATTGAGCGGTAACCCGCTTGGTTGTATAAAGAGAACCACCCTAAGAACTTTGCGAATATCGACTTGAAATCCAACGAGGAGCACATCATGGCAACAGCGAGCAAGTCCACTACCAAACCGGCCGTCCCACCCAAAGCAGCCAAGGTCGTAACGCCGTCTCCTGCCAAGCCGGTTACCAGAGCAGCCGCCAAGCCAGCTACCAAAGCAGCAGTCAAGCCTGCGGCCAAAAAAGCCGAAGGCACCAAAAAGTCAGCTCCGTCAGGACGTCCCGCACTGGCGCCCGACCAGCGGCGCTTCTACATCGAGGTTGCGGCCTACTATATCGCCGAGCGGCGTGGTTTCGAGGGCAGTAGCGAACTGGAAGACTGGGTGCAGGCCGAAGCCGAGATCGATCGGTTGTTGGACGACGGCATACTGAATCCATAACATCATGCAAAACGATTTGCCACTCAATGATCCGCATGCCCTGCATGGTCGTTTCGTCAGCCACCTGACCCGGTCGACCTACGCCATCATCCTCGCCGGGGGCCGCGGCAGCCGGCTGATGCAACTGACCGATTGGCGCTCCAAGCCGGCTGTGCCTTTCGGCGGCAAGTTCCGCATCCTCGATTTCACCTTGTCAAACTGCGTCAATTCCGGCATCCGGCGCATCGGTGTGGCCACGCAATACAAGGCGCAAAGCCTGATCCGTCACTTGCAGCGCGGCTGGAGTTTCCTTGATGGCCGCTTTGACGAGTTCATCGACCTCTTGCCCGCGCAACAGCAGGTTGGCGAAGACTGGTACCAGGGCACCGCCGACGCGGTGTTTCAGAACATCGACCTCTTGCGCCGCAACGAGCCGAAATACATCCTGATCCTGTCCGGTGACCACGTCTACAAGATGGACTATGGACGCATGTTGGCTCAGCATGCGCAGATGGAAGCCGACCTGACCATCGCCTGCATGGATGTACCGATCGAGGAGGCGAGTGCCTTCGGCGTGATGGGCGCCAACGATGAGGGCCGTATCACCAGCTTTGCCGAAAAGCCGAAGCAGCCGGCTTGCATCCCCGGGCAGCCCGAGCGGGCGCTGGCGAACATGGGCGTCTATGTCTTCAACGCGGCCTTTCTCTACGAGCAGCTCATTCGCGATGCGGACGACCCGCATTCCGATCACGATTTCGGCAAGAACGTCATCCCGCACATCATCTCGCGCTATCGTGCCTTCGCTCACAGTTTTGACGAGAGCTGCGTTGGCGTGCCCGACAACGGCGTGCCCTACTGGCGCGATGTCGGCACGGTGGACGCCTACTGGGAGGCCAATATCGAGCTGTCCAAGGTCTCGCCCGAACTCAACATGTACGACGATGAGTGGCCGATCTGGACGCATCAGGAACAGTTGCCTCCGGCCAAGTTCGTCTTCGACGAGGAAGACCGGCGCGGCATGGCGATCGATTCGCTGGTCTCCGGCGGCGACATCATCAGTGGCGCGGTGGTGCGGCGCTCGCTGCTGTTTTCGAGCGTCTTCATTCATAGCTGGTCAACGGTCGAGGATTCGGTGATCCTGCCCAACTGCGAGATCGGTCGCCGCTGCAAGATTCGTCGTGCGGTGATCGACAAGAACTGCAAGGTACCGGACGACATGACCATCGGCTACGACGTCGAGGTGGATCGCAAGCGCTTCCATGTGACAGAAAAGGGCATCACGCTAGTAACGCCGGAAATGCTCGGCCAGCGCATCCACCAGATCCGCTAGGGACGTCACCCCTTTCCCGGCGAGCGCTCCCATGTCATCCTCAATCAAGCGGCTTGATCTGGTTTTCCTCTGGCACATGCACCAGCCGGATTATCGCGACCACGCGACCGGCGAGTTCGCCATGCCCTGGACCTGCCTGCACGCGCTCAAGGATTACACCGACATGGCGGCCCACCTGGAGCGCCATCCGGGCATCCGCGCGGTGGTCAACTTCGTGCCGGTGCTGCTCGACCAGATCGACGACTATGTCGACCAGTTCGCCACTGGCAGTTTCCGCGATCCGCTGTTGCGGCTGCTGGCCACCCCCGACCCCGATGCGTTGACCAACGCAGAACGACGCCTGCTGCTGGACGCTTGTTTCCGTTGCCACCTGCCCACGATGCTGGTGCCCTTCCCGCGTTTCCGGCGCCTGCACGAGCTGCACGAATTGCTGGCCCGCGAGGGCGAGCAGGCACTGGCCTATCTCTCCGGTGCCTATCTAGCCGACCTGGTCACCTGGTACCACTTGGTGTGGACCGGCGAGACCGAGCGCCGCCGCGAGCCGCTACTGGCCGAACTGATGGCCAAGGGCGAAGGCTTCAGCCTGGATGACCGTCGCCGTCTGCTGGCCTATATCGGCCACACCCTCGCAGCGCTGGTGCCGCGTTATCGCGCCCTGCGGGAGCGCGGCCAGGTCGAGTTGTCCGCTACCCCCTATAGCCATCCCCTGGCACCGCTGATGCTCGATTTTCAGTCGGCACTTGAGGCCCAACCCGACGCGCCCCTGCCGCTGGCGGCCGTATATCCCGGTGGCCGCGACCGCATCGGCCGGCATCTCGATGCTGCCATGACCAGCCATGCCGCCCGTTTCGGTGCCCCGCCGACGGGATTGTGGCCGGCCGAAGGCGCCGTTTCCGCTGCCTTTGTGCAACTGGCGGCGGGTCATGGTTGCCGCTGGATGGCCAGTGGTGGCCAGGTGCTGAAGAACAGCCTGGCCGCGGCTACGGCTGACACCAACCGACTCTGGAAGCTTGCCGGCGCGCCCGGTATCGATCTCTTCTTTCGCGACGACCAGCTTTCCGACCTGATCGGTTTCGAGTATGCGAAATGGCATGGCCGCGATGCCGCCGCCCATTTCATCGCCCGGCTGGAGGCCATTGCCGCCGCCGCGCCGGCCGGGGAAACCCCGGTGGTGAGCGTGATGCTCGACGGCGAGAATGCCTGGGAGACCTATCCTTACAACGGCTATTTCTTTTTCGACGATCTCTATGAGTTGCTCGATGCGCACCCCTTCATCCGTACCCGCACTTTCGCCGAGGTGATTGACGATGCGGACCGAACCCCGTCGACGGAGTTGCCGCGCCTCACCGCCGGCAGTTGGGTGTATGGCACCTTTTCCACCTGGATCGGCGATCCGGCCAAGAACCACGCCTGGGATCTGTTGTGCGCCGCCAAGCACAGCTACGACCAGGTGCTGGCGAGCGGGCGCCTGTCGCCGGACGAGACGGTGAGTGCCGAGGCGCAACTCGTCGTATGCGAAAGCTCGGACTGGTTCTGGTGGTTCGGCGACTACAATCCCGCCCGCTCGGTGGCAGATTTCGATAGCCTGTTCCGCCGCAATCTCGCGAATCTCTATCGCTGCCTGCATCTACCCCCCCCGTCCCAGCTTGAGGTACCCATTTCATCAGGGCGCATGGACGGCGAGATGGTGGCGGCCGGTGGCACCATGCGCCGCGCAGGCGAACAAGCCCCGTAGAATCGGGTCAACTCAGGACTGAACGGAAACCATCATGGCCGGCACTCTCTACCAACTCGAAGTGAACCCCAAGCTCCCGGCGCGCCTTGCCCGCCTCGAGGAAATCTCCAACAACCTCTGGTATAGCTGGGACCGGCCCACGCGGCTGATGTTCGCCCGCCTCGGCCAGAAGCTGTGGGGCGCGGTCGGCCACAGCCCGAAGGCCTTCCTCAAGCGCGTCGACCAGCACCGCCTCGACGAGGCGGCCAAGGATCCCGTATTCCTCGGCACGCTGGCCCAGGTGCTGTCGGCCTTCGACAACTATCATGAAAACCGGCGCCCGGAACACGGCCACGGCCTGCCGGAAGGCGGCCTGATCGCCTATTTCTGCGCCGAATTCGGTTTCCACGAGAGCCTGCCGATCTATTCCGGCGGCCTCGGCATCCTGGCAGGCGACCACTGCAAGACCGCCAGCGACATGAACCTGCCCTTCGTCGGCATCGGCCTGCTCTATCGCCAGGGTTACTTCCTGCAGAGCATCGACGGCGAAGGTCGCCAGCACGCGCTCTATAACGAAGCCGACTTCGACGACCTGCCGGTCACGCCGGTGTTGCGTGCTGACGGTTCCGACCTGAAGGTCACCTTGCGCCTGCCGGGTCGCGACCTGCTGATCAAGGTGTGGTCCACGCGCGTCGGCCACATCACCCTCTACCTGCTCGATACCGACATTCCCGGCAACTCCGAAGCGGATCGCCATATCGCGCACCGCCTCTATGGCGGCGACCGCACCACCCGCCTCGAACAGGAGATCGTGCTGGGCATGGGCGGTGTGCTGGCCCTGGCCGCGATGGGCCTGCAGCCGACCGTTTGGCACATCAACGAGGGCCATGCCGCCTTCCTGATCCTCGAACGCGTCCGTGCGCTGATCAAGGCCGGCATCGACTTCCCGGCCGCCCTCGAAGCGGTGGCAACCAATACGGTATTCACCACCCACACACCGGTGCCGGCCGGACACGACCATTTCGCCGACGACGTGATCCGCAACTATTTCGGGGAATTCTGCAAGGATGTCGGCTGCGACCTCGCCAGCTTCATTGCGCTGGGCCATATCGACCAGCAGCCCGATTTCAACATGACGGCACTGGCCATTCGCGGTTCGCGCTTCCAGAACGGCGTGTCACGCATTCATGGGGATGTCTCCGCGGACATTTGTTCCAGTCTGTGGCCGCAGATCGAGCCGGCCGAGAACCCGATCGCCTACGTCACCAACGGCGTGCATGTGCCGACCTTCCTGTCGGACCTGTGGCACGACACTTTCGACCGCGTGCTCGGGCCGGCCTGGCGTCAGCGCCTGACCGATGCGCAGTGCTGGTCGGAAATCCACGCCATCCCGGACCATACCTTCTGGAGCGTGCGCCAGTCGATCAAGGCGCAGATGCTGCATCTGGTACGCTATCGCGTCACCCAGCAGCATGTGCGCAACCAGAGTTCGCAGTCGCACATTGATCGCCTGCTGCGGCTGGCCGATCCGGAAAACCCTAATGTACTGACCATCGGCTTCGCCCGTCGCTTTGCCACCTACAAGCGTGCCACGCTGCTGTTCCGCGACCTTGCCCGCCTGCAGCGCATCATCTGCAACCCGGAGCGGCCGGTGCTGTTAATCTTCGCCGGCAAGGCCCACCCGGCCGACAAGCCGGGCCAGGAGTTCATCCGCCGTATCCATGAAGTCGCGCAGATGCCGGAGTTCGAGGGCCACATTCTCATTGTCGAGGGTTACGACCTGCGGCTGGCGCGACGCTTGGTATCGGGCGTCGATGTCTGGCTCAACAACCCGATCTACCCGCTCGAAGCCTCCGGTACCTCGGGCATGAAGGCCGGACTCAACGGCGTCATCAACCTGTCGGTGCTCGATGGCTGGTGGGGCGAAGGATTTCAGCAGAGCGACGAAGGCGCCAATGGCTGGGCGATCAAGCCCGCCTCCAGCATTCACGACGACGAGCGACGCGACCAGGAAGAAGGCCGCTCGCTCTACGAGACCTTGCAGGACCGGGTGGTCCCGCTCTACTACGCACGCGGGCCGATGGGCTACTCGCCCGGCTGGGTGCACAAGGCCAAGCGTTCCATCGCGACGATTACGCCGCGCTTCAACTCGCAGCGCATGGTCGGCGAATACGTCACCAAATACTACGGCCCGGCCGATCACCAGTGGCGGCTGAAAAGCGCGGATAACTTCGCCGCCGCGCGCGCGCTGGCGGAGTGGAAGCACAAGGTGCAGCAGTCCTGGCCGAAGATCAGCCTGCGTCGGGCCGATAGTCCGCAACGGCGCCTGGGTTTCGGCGAGAGCCTGCGCATCGAGGTGGCGGTCCGCCTCGATGGCCTGTCCGCCGACGATGTCGCCGTCGAAATGCTGCTGGCGCGGCCGAGCGCCAACGCCAAGTCGCGGCCGCCGCGCCGCCTGTTTTTCGATTACCGGGGACCCGGCGAGGACGGCGAAAGCCTGTTCGTGCTGGATCTGACGCCGGAAGTCTGTGGCAAGATCGACTACCGCATCCGTGCCTATCCGCATCACGAACACCTCACCCACCCCTTTGAAATGGGCATGATGCTCTGGCTATAGTTATGCCATGACGCCGATCCTGAACACCCCGGCGTGGAAACACGCCGAGCGCAACGCCCACGGCCTGCGCGATGTCCATCTGCGCGAACTGTTCGAGCACGACCCGCAACGCTTCCAGCGTCTGTCGGTGCGCTGGAACGACTGGCTGCTTGACCTGTCCAAGCAGCGCATCGCTCCCGCGACCCTGCCGATCCTGGCTGGACTGTGGGATACCGCTGACGTACCGGGCTGGATCGCCCGCATGCGCGCCGGCGAGAAGATCAATCACACCGAAGACCGCGCCGTGCTGCACACTGCCCTGCGCGAACAGACGCCCCGTCCCGAAGTGGCCACCGTGCTGGCGAAGATGCGCGACTTCTGCGCCGCGATCCATTCCGGACAGTGGCGCGGCGCGACCGGCGAGACCATCACCGATGTGGTGAACATCGGCATCGGCGGCTCCGACCTCGGCCCGCGTATGGCCACCCGGGCGCTCGCCGCCCAGTGCTTGCCGCAGATGAAGGTGCATTACGTCGCCAACGTCGATGGCGCCGACCTCGCTACCACGCTGGCCGGCCTGGCCCCGCAACGCACCCTGTTCGTGATCGCCAGCAAGACCTTCACCACCCAGGAGACGATGCAGAATGCCGCTTCGGCGCGCGCCTGGCTGACCGCCGCGCTGGGTGAGGCGGCGGTGTCCCGCCACTTCGTCGCCGTCTCGACGGCACTCGACAAGGTGGCCGCTTTCGGCATCGACCTGGCCAATGCCTTCGGCTTCTGGGACTGGGTGGGCGGGCGCTTCTCGCTGTGGTCGGCGATCGGCCTGCCGCTGGCGCTGGCCATCGGCTTCGACAAGTTCGAAGCTTTGCTGGCCGGTGCACGGGCGATGGACGAGCATTTCTTCAGTGCGCCGCCGCAGGAGAACCTGCCGGCGCTGCTGGCGCTGGTTGATCTGTGGAATGCCGATTTTTTCGGCCTGCAGACCTGCGCCGTGCTGCCTTACAGCCAGTCGCTCGAACTGCTGCCGCGCTATTTGCAGCAACTCGAGATGGAAAGCCTCGGCAAGCATATTGACCGGGACGGCAAGCTGGTCGGCTGCCCGACCCTGCCCATCCTCTGGGGTGAGGCCGGCACCAACGGCCAGCATGCCTTCTACCAGTTGCTGCATCAGGGTGGCCGACCGCTGGCCTGCGAATTCATCGCCTGCAAGGAAGCTGATTTCCCGGTGCCGGGCCACCACGAAAAGCTGCTGGCCAACTGCTTCGCGCAGAGCGCCGCGCTGATGAAGGGCAAGACCGAGGCCGAGGCGCTCGCCGAACTGGAGGGCGCCGTCCCGCCAGGGCCGAGTTTTTTGGCGCCGTACAAGATATTTCCCGGCAACCAGCCCTCCACCACGCTGCTGCTGCCGCGCCTCGACCCATACAACCTCGGTGCCCTGGTCGCCCTCTACGAGCACAAGGTATTCACCCTCGGCGTGCTGTGGCATATCAATGCCTTCGACCAGTGGGGCGTCGAATATGGCAAGCAGATCGCCGGTACGCTGCTGCCGATGATCGAAGGCAAGACGGCGATCGGCGGCGTCGACAGTTCGACCGCCGGCTTGATCGCGGCATGCAAAGCTTGAAGGTTTTGCCGTGAAAGTTTTATTCGCCACCTCCGAGATCGCGCCCTGGGTCAAGACCGGTGGCCTCGGCGATGTCGCCGCGGCGCTGCCGCAGGCGTTGGTTGCCGCCGGGGCGGAACTGCGTGTGCTGGTACCCGGTTATCCGCCGCTGCGCGCCGCGTTCCCCAAGGCCAAGCGTATCGCCCGTTTCGATACGCTCGGCGGCGCGTGGCCGGCGTGCAACCTGCTCGAAGCGCAGCGGTCGGACGGCGTGCCGTTCTGGTTGCTCGACTGTCCGGAACTCTTCGATCGCCCCGGCAGCCCCTATCTCGGCCCCGAAGGCATCGACTGGCTGGACAACCACCTGCGCTACGGCCTGCTGTCGCGGGTGGCAGCGCGCCTGGCCAGCCATGCCAGCCCGCTCGATTGGCGCCCCGACATCCTCCACTGCCATGACTGGCAGACGGCGCTGGCGCCATACTACCTGCGCCTGTACGAAGGCGGCGGGGCCGCGTCGGTGCTGACCATCCACAACCTGGCCTTCCAGGGCGTGTTTCCCGCAACCGTCTTGACCGAACTGGGCCTTGGCGCGGCTGACTGGCATATCGACGGCGTGGAGTATTACGGTACCCTGTCCTTTCTCAAGGCCGGCCTGCGCCATGCCGATGCGCTGACCACCGTCAGTCCCACCTATGCCCGCGAGATCCAGACCGAGACCGAAGGCATGGGCCTTCAGGGTTTGCTGCAAACCCGTGCCGACGAACTGACCGGCATCCTCAATGGCATCGACACGGCGGTCTGGAACCCGGCGACCGACACGCTGCTATCGAAGAATTACGACCGCGCCCACCTCGACGGCAAGGCGGTCTGCAAGGCAGCCCTGCAAGCGCAGGTCGGGCTGGATGCGCGCAAGGATTGTCCGCTCTTCGGCGTCGTCAGCCGCCTCACCGCACAGAAGGGGCTCGATCTGGTGTCCGACATCGGCGCGGCGCTGGTGGACCTGCCGGCGCAGCTCGTCGTGCTGGGCAGCGGCGACAAGGCGCTCGAAGCGGCCTTCCGCGATCTGGCGGCGACCTACCCGCAGCAGGTGGCCGTGACCATCGGTTTCGACGAAGCCCTGGCGCATCGTATCGAGGCCGGTGCCGACCTCTTCCTGATGCCCTCGCGCTTCGAACCCTGCGGCCTCAACCAGATGTACAGCCTGGCCTACGGCACGCCGCCGCTGGTGCGGGCGACCGGCGGCCTCGCCGACACGGTAGTGAATTGCTCGCCGGCCGGCCTGGCCGACGGCAGCGCCAACGGTTTCGTCTGCCAGGAGGCGACTGCGGAACTGATCCTCGCCACCGCGCGCTGGGCGGCGGAGGTCTGGGCCGACAAGAAACGCTGGCGGCAACTGCAAAAGAACGCGATGGCCGGCGACTACAGTTGGACCGGGCCGGCGCAACGCTACCTGCAACTCTACCGGAGCCTGCGACCGGCATGATGGTGGTCATCGCCGCCGTGGCCAGGAACGGCGTGATCGGCAAGGACAATGCCCTGCCCTGGCACCTGCCCGAAGACCTCAGGCACTTCAAGGCGCTGACCACCGGCCACGCGGTGATCATGGGGCGCAAGACCTGGGAATCGCTGCCTGCGCGCTTCCGCCCGCTGCCGGGGCGGCTCAATATCGTGGTGACGCGCAACTACGGATATACCGTGGAGGGTGCGACCGTGGCCACTTCCCTGGAGGCGGCGCAAAAAGTCGGCGCTGGCAAGACGGCCTTCGTTATTGGCGGGGCTGAACTGTACGTCCATGCGCTGCCCTTGGCCGGCCGGCTCGAGCTCACCGAGATCGACGCGGACGTCGCGGGCGATGCCTGTTTCCCGGCCTACGACCGCAGCCAGTGGCGCGAGGTCGGCCGCACGCCGGGCGTCAGTGCCGACGGCCTCGGCTACGCCTTCGTCAGTTACGAACGCGCCTGAGCGGCTTTCTTCTTCTTCGGTTTGGGCAGTGGCAGTTCGCGCGCGGTGAGGCGTACCAGATGGCTGGCCCATTCGCGGTCGTCCAGTTCGTCGCCGATCAGCAGCCACGGCTTCGCGCCGGGATAGGGCAATCCCTCGACGACTTCCCCGATCCATGCGCGCCCGCCCGCCGTCGGCTTCACGAAGCACTGGTTGTCGCACACCAACGCCACCACCTTGCTGTCGCAGTAGATCGCGTACTCGCCGAACATCTTGCGGAACGTGACGTTCCCCGCAGCGCCGATCTGGTCGCAGACGAATTCGACAAAGGCTAGTTCGGCGGGCATAGCGCAATGTCACCAACGTATCAGTTATCAGCGCTGCGCGGCTTCATCGCGTAGCGTCCGGGTTGATGGATGATTAGCCTCTGCCATGACGAAGGCAGAGAAGATCACAATGTCTTGTAAAAAATGAATAAACCATGCCCAGAATATTCCGTTTGTCTCCACCACCGACTTGGCAAGTAACCACCCCAATAAACCTGCCATCAGTGTACCTACGATACCGTTGGGCATGCCGCGAAGATGCGGTGCGCCAAAGGCAACGGCCGAAATGAGAAGTATGTGGTCGGTATCAACAGAGCCAACGAGCGGCACAATAACACCGAGACGGTAAACGACCTCTTCGGAGAATGAGTTGGTGAGGGAAAACAGCAGAATCCACGGCAGGTAGGGTAGGAGTTGCTTTGGATCGCCGACGGATTTACGGAACTGCAAATAGACAAAGGTGGTAGTGGCGAGTGTGATGAAAAGCGACAGACTGGCTCCGAGGCTGCGCCATGACTCCCCTGCCGAGATTCCTAGCCACGAAACCCCATTTGCAGGGGCTGCGATATTGCCCGGCGCGAGGAAGGCCGCGAAGTTCGCCTCATTCACAAAATAGATGGCGGGTAGAACGAGCATGGCAACAACCAACAATAGAGCCTGATACTTTGATTGGGTGTTGATGTAGTCCAGCCCGCTTACTGAAAACGGTATTTTTTGCGCGAACCGACTGAGGTTCAGAATGGCCACCGTAGCACCAATGACGATAACCAGCGCGAACATGACATCCATTCCGTTCTTCCTCCGTAGCGGCTAACGTAAGGCGACCACACAAAACGGTGTATATCTCGGCAGTAGTATGTATCTACATCTAGGCTTGGACGCTAATGGTTTGATGGATAAGCGACTATTGCCCAAGCCCATGGATATCGACCTTCGCCGTTTTATTCGTGCGCCTGAACCGATGCGGGAGTTCCGTACCTGACATTCAGGCAGGCGAAGGGTGGCATCTTTATCGCGCTTCGGCAATAGATTGGCCACACCGGAGCCGACTTTTTCAGGGTTTCACGCAGTCCACGTAATAGCCGTTGCCATCCGACTTCACCAGGCCGTGGATGTCGGTTTCGAAGCTGGGGAACTGGGCATTGAAGTCGCGGGCGAACTTCAGGTAGCGCACGATGGTGGCGTTGAAGCGCTCGCCGGGGATCAGCAGCGGGATGCCCGGCGGATAAGGCGTCAGCAGCACGGCCGTGACGCGGCCTTCGAGCTGGTCGAGCGGCACGCGCTCGATCTCGCGGTGGGCCATCTTGGCGAAGGCGTCGGCCGGACGCATCGCCGGCACCATGTCCGACAGATACATCTCGGTGGTCAGGCGCGCCACGTCGTTTTCCTTGTACACCGCGTGGATCTGCGTGCACAGCTCACGCAGGCCGATGCGTTCGTAACGCGGGTGCTTGGCGACGAATTCGGGCAGCACCTTCCACAGCGGGTGGTTCTTGTCGTAGTCGTCCTTGAACTGTTGCAGGGCGGTGACCAGTGTGTTCCAGCGGCCCTTGGTGATGCCGATGGTGAACATGATGAAGAAGCTGTAGAGGCCGCACTTCTCGACGATGACGCCGTGCTCGGCGAGGTACTTGGTAACGATCGCTGCGGGGATGCCGATATCGTCGGCGAAGTCGCCATCGACGTCGAGGCCGGGAGTGATGACGGTGGCCTTGATCGGGTCGAGCAGGTTGAAGCCCTTGGCCAGCTTGCCGAACCCATGCCACTTTTCGCCGGCCTTGAGCATCCAGGCGTCGCGCTCCTCGATGCCTTCCTCGGACAGGTCCTTCGGTCCCCACACCTGGAACCACCAGTCGGCCCCCCATTCCTTGTCGACCTTGCGCATCGCGCGGCGGAAGTCGAGCGCTTCGGCGATGGATTCCTCGACCAGCGCTGTGCCGCCCGGTTCTTCCATCATCGCGGCGGCGACGTCGCAGGAGGCGATGATCGAATACTGCGGCGAGGTCGAGGTGTGCATCAGGTAGGCTTCGTTGAACACGTCGCGGTCGAGCTTGTTGTTCTCCGCATCCTGCACCAGGATCTGCGATGCTTGGCTCAGACCGGCCAGCAGCTTGTGCGTGGACTGGGTGGAGAACACCATCGACTCCTTGCAGCGCGGCCGGTCGGCGCCGATGGCGTGGTAATCGCCATAGAAATCGTGGAAGGCCGCATGCGGCAGCCAGGCTTCGTCGAAGTGCAGCGTGTCGATCTTGCCGTCGAGCTCTTCCTTGATGTCCTCGACGTTGTAGAGGATGCCGTCGTAGGTGCTTTGTGTGATGGTCAGCACGCGCGGCTTGCCATCGACCTGCGAGGCGAACGGATGGGCGGCGATCTTCTTCTTGATGTTCTTCCAGGAAAACTCTTCCTTCGGGATCGGGCCGATGATGCCGAAGTTGTTGCGCGTCGGCATCAGGAACACGGGGATCGCCCCGGTCATCATGATGGCGTGGAGGATGGACTTGTGGCAGTTGCGGTCGACGATCACCACGTCCCAGGGGGCCACGGTCGAGTGCCAGACGATCTTGTTCGAGGTCGAGGTGCCGTTGGTGACGAAGAACAGGTGGTCGGCGTTGAAGATGCGCGCGGCGTTGCGCTCGGAGGCGGCGACCGGGCCGGTGTGGTCGAGCAACTGGCCGAGTTCCTCGACGGCATTGCAGACGTCGGCGCGCAGCATGTTCTCGCCGAAGAACTGGTGGAACATCTGGCCGACCGGCGACTTGAGGAAGGCGACGCCACCCGAGTGGCCGGGGCAATGCCAGGAATAGGAGCCGTCGGCGGCGTAGTGCACCAGCGCGCGGAAGAAGGGCGGCGGCAGCGAATCGAGATAGGCTTTGGCCTCGCGTACCACATGGCGGGCGATGAATTCCGGCGTGTCCTCGAACATGTGGATGAAGCCGTGCAGTTCGCGCAGGATGTCGTTGGGAATGTGGCGGCTGGTACGCGTCTCGCCATGCAGGAAGATCGGGATTTCGGCGTTCTTGTAACGGATCTCTTCGACGAAGGCGCGCAATGCGGCGATGGTTTTCTTCTCGTCCTGCGCCAGTTCCTCGTCGTCGATGGAGAGGATGAAGGCCGAGGCGCGACTCTGCTGCTGAGCGAAGGAAGTCAGGTCGCCGTAGCTGGTGACGCCAAGGATGTCGATGCCTTCCTCCTTGATCGCTTCGGCCAGCGCGCGGATGCCGAGGCCGGAGGCGTTCTCGGAGCGGAAGTCCTCATCGATGATGATGATCGGAAAATGGAAGCGCACGGCCCGTTCCTTTGTCTAGATTTTCGGCAGGGTAACGCCGACCTGGCCCTGGTACTTGCCGCCGCGATCCTTGTAGGAGGTCTCGCAGACCTCGTCGGACTCGAAGAACAGCACCTGGGCGCAGCCTTCGCCAGCGTAGATCTTGGCCGGCAGCGGCGTGGTGTTGGAGAACTCCAGCGTCACATAGCCTTCCCATTCCGGCTCGAAGGGCGTGACATTGACAATGATGCCGCAGCGCGCATAGGTGCTCTTGCCGAGGCAGATGGTCAGCACGTTGCGCGGAATGCGGAAGTACTCGACGGTGCGCGCCAGGGCGAAGGAATTGGGCGGAATGATGCAGTAGTCCGCATTTACCTCCACGAAGGAGTTCGGGTCAAAATTCTTCGGGTCGACGATGGTACTGTTGATGTTGGTGAACAGCTTGAATTCGCGCGAGCAGCGGATGTCGTAGCCGTAGCTCGAGGTGCCGTAGGAGACGATCTTTTGCCCGTTGGCCTCGCGGACCTGGCCGGCCTCGAAGGGCTCGATCATCTGGTGATCGGCCGCCATGCGGCGGATCCACTTGTCGGACTTGATGCTCATCAACCTGCCTCCCGAAAATGACAACGCCCCCGCATAGCGGGGGCGTTGTGAATTACACCATAAATCCGTGAAAAGTCAGGTGTTCTGGATGACGATGCTGGGGAACTTGGCGCTGTGGTCCCGGGCCATCTCGGCGATCTTGACGCCGAGGCGGCGGGCGATGCCCCTGTAGATCTCGGCGACGCGCCCGTCGGGGTCGGCGACAACGCTGGGTGTGCCGCCATCCACCTGTTCGCGGATGTTGCGGTCGAGCGGCAGGGAACCGAGCATCTCCACTTCGTAATCGGCACACATCTTGTCGCCGCCGCCCGAGCCGAAGATATGTTCTTCGTGGCCGCAGTTGGAGCAGATATGGATGCTCATGTTCTCGACGATGCCGAGGATCGGAATGCCGACCTTCTCGAACATCTTCAAGCCCTTGCGGGCATCCAGCAGGGCGATGTCCTGCGGCGTGGTCACGATCACTGCGCCGGTGACCGGCACCTGCTGGGCCAGGGTGAGCTGGATGTCGCCGGTGCCGGGCGGCAGGTCGACCACCAAATAATCAATGTCGCGCCAGTTGGTGTCGCCGAGCAGTTGGGTCAGCGCCTGGGTGACCATCGGGCCGCGCCAGACCATCGGCGTCTCGGGGTCGATCAGGAAGCCGATCGACATGGCCTGGATGCCGTGGGCTTCGAGTGGTTCGAGCTGCTTGCCGTCGGCCGTTTCCGGTTGCAGGTCGGCGATGCCCAACATCTGCGGCTGCGACGGGCCGTAGATGTCGGCGTCGAGGATGCCGACGCTGGCACCCTCGGCGGCCAGGGCCAGGGCGAGATTCACCGCAGTGGTGGATTTGCCGACCCCGCCCTTGCCGGAGGCGACGGCGATGATGTTCTTGACGCCATTGACGAGTTTCACGCCCTTCTGTACGGCATGCGGCGCGATTTTCTGGCGGACATTGGCCGAGACGTTGGCCGCACCGGCGGCCTTCAGGGCCGCGATGACCCGCTGACGCATCGGCTCGATCTGGCTCTTGGCCGGGTACCCCAGTTCGACATCGACCGAGACGTCGGCACCGCTGACCTTGATGTTCCTGGCGCTGCGCGTGGCGATGAGATCCTTCTGTGTGTTGGGATCGACGACGGCCTTCAGGGCCTCCTGGATGGACTGTTCGGTCAGAGACATGGGGAAAAAACCTTTCTGGGTCGGAGAATACGATTCTATCAAGCGCACATGAGGGCGAAGCGGCCTCATTCAAGGGAAAATGCGAATGTGCTTGTTTTAAAACAATCAACTATGGGTTATCTTGGATTTTCCGCTGCATTGCAGGAAAATTGCCAAAATATCAACAAGTCCCAGCCAGTGATTTCTGCCTACCACACCAAATATTTTGCCCATGAGCTGACGCGACGCAGCCCTCCGGATAGTGTCGAAAAGCTGGCCGGCGCGCTGGTCGATGCGCAAGTCGATCTCAATCCGCATCAGGTCGATGCGGCGCTGTTCGCGTTCAATTCGCCACTATCCAGGGGTGCCCTGCTTGCCGATGAGGTGGGCCTGGGCAAGACCATCGAAGCGGGCCTCGTGCTTTCCCAGAAGTGGGCCGAGCGCAAGCGGCGCATCCTGGTGATTACTCCATCGAACTTGCGGAAACAGTGGTTTCAGGAGTTGACTGAAAAGTTCTTCCTGCCCTGTCGCATTCTCGAAGCCAAGTCTTACAACTCAGCCATCAAACAGGGCCAATTCCTTCCTTTTGAAGTACCCGAGATCGTTATCTGTTCCTACCAGTTCGCCAAGAGCAAGGCTGGCGATGTGCATGCCGTGCCGTGGGACCTGGTTGTCATCGACGAAGCGCACCGGTTGCGCAACGTCTACAAGCCGTCGAACGTCATCGCCAACACCCTCAAGCAAGCGCTGGCCGGCAAGCACAAACTATTGCTGACGGCAACGCCCTTGCAGAATTCTCTGCTTGAATTGTTTGGACTGGTGAGCTTCATCGACGAACATGCCTTCGGCGACCTGAAAAGCTTTCGCGAGCAGTTCGCCAACCTGAATCAGGAGCAGGTCTTCAAGACGCTCAAGGCGCGCCTCAAGCCTGTCTGCCACCGCACCTTGCGCCGGCAGGTTACGGCCTACATTCCTTACACTAAGCGCCTGCCGCTGGTCGAAGAATACACGCCCGAGGAAAGCGAAGTCCGGCTCTACCATCTCGTCTCCGAATACCTGCAACGGGACAATCTTCAGGCCCTGCCGGCCGGCCAGCGCAGTCTGATGACGCTGGTGCTGCGCAAGCTCCTGGCTTCATCCACTTTCGCCATTGCCGGCGCGCTGACTTCGATTTCCAATCGCCTTAAGGCCAAGCTGCGCAAGCAAGAGTCAGCCGAATCGCTTGATGACGAACTGGATCAGGACTACGAAGCGCTCGACGAGACGGCCGAGGAATGGACCGACGACGAACCTGTTGAATTTCTGACCGAAGACGACCGCCGGGCACTTGAGCAGGAAATCGCCGACCTCGACGACTTCGCCCAACTGGCAACTTCCATTCAACACAATGCCAAGGGTAAGGCGCTGCTGAAGGCGCTGGCCATCGCCTTCGCCAAGGCCAAGGAAATCGGCGCCGATCAAAAGGCCATCATCTTCACCGAATCGCGCCGCACTCAAAGTTACTTGCTTCGTGTGCTGGCGGACAGCCCGTTTCGCGACGGTATTGTCCTGTTCAACGGCTCGAACACTGATGATGGCTCCAAACTGATCTACAACCAATGGCTGCAACGCCACCAGGGCAGCGACCGGGTCACCGGTTCGCGCTCGGCGGACATGCGCTCCGCGCTAGTGGATTACTTCCGCGAGCAGGGCCGCATCATGATCGCCACCGAGGCGGGCGCCGAAGGCATCAATCTCCAGTTCTGCTCGCTGGTGGTGAACTACGACCTGCCGTGGAACCCGCAGCGCATCGAACAGCGCATCGGTCGCTGCCATCGTTATGGTCAGAAGCACGATGTGGTGGTGGTGAACTTTATCAACCGCAAGAATGCCGCCGACCAGCGCGTCTTCGAGTTGCTGTCCGAAAAGTTCCAGCTCTTCGAAGGCGTTTTCGGCGCCAGCGACGAAGTGCTGGGTGCCATCGAATCCGGCGTGGACTTCGAAAAGCGCATCGCCGCCATCTACCAGAACTGCCGCAAGCCCGAAGAGATCGCCAACGCCTTCAATCAGCTCCAGCTCGAACTCTCCCTGGAGATCAATGAGTCGATGACGCACACGCGCCAGCAGTTGCTGGAAAACTTCGACGACGAGGTACGCGAAAAGCTCAAGGTGCGTGACGAAGCGTCGCGGGCCTATCTCAACCGCTACGAGCGCCTGCTGATGCAGCTCACGCGGCATGAGCTGGATGGTCAGGCCGAATTTCTCGGAGATGCGTCATTTCGCTTGGCGGAAAATCCTTTCCCGCAGCACGGCGCCGCCATCCCGCTGGGCCTGTACGAACTGCCGCGCCGTTCCGGCGAAGCCCACCTTTACCGCCTCAACCATCCGCTGGCCGAAGCGCTGATTGCAGACGCCAGGAGCCGCGACTTGCCGACTGCGGAGATTCATTTCGACTGCGGCCAGCATGACGGCAAGGTCACGACCCTTGAGCCGTTGATCGGCAAGACCGGCTGGCTGGCCCTTTCATCCTTTAGCGTGGAAGCACTCGACCAAGCTGAAGATGATCTGATTTTTGCGGCCGTCACCGACGACGGCCAAACACTGGATGAAGAAGTCGCGCAGCGCCTGTTAACGCTACCGTGCGCGTCCGTGCCTCGACCTCTTGCAGTAGAGAATACGGTTCAGGGCGCACTGGATACCGTTACCCAAAATCGTCAGGCCGCCATTCAAGGCGTCATTTCAGAGCGTAACGCCCGTTTCTTCGAAGCCGAGGCCGATAAGCTCGACGGCTGGGCCGACGACCTGAAGGTAGGACTGGAGCGGGAAATCAAGGAAATCGACCGCCAGATCAAAGAGGCCCGCCGCGCGGCCACAACCGCCCTGACGCTGGAGGAAAAGCTGGCCGGGCAGAAGCAGATCAAGGCCCTCGAAGCGCAGCGCAACCAGAAGCGGCGCTCCCTGTTCGACGCCCAGGATCAGGTGGATAAACAGCGCGAGGAGTTAATTGCGGTCATCGAAGGCAAGTTGAACCAGATCGCCACCCTGCAACCATTGTTCATGCTTCGTTGGGCACTTCACGGATAATGGAAGCCAATATCAGTATGGAAAGTTCAGCATTGCGCTCTGCTGCGCCGTCTCGCCAGCGCCGACTTTTGAATGTCAGCGGGACGCAGTGGCTGCAAGTCGTAAAAGGTAATGGAGACTGACATGGCCGCAACAAATTTCAAGACCGAAAACAATACGTTCCGAAAGCTCATCGGTAATGGGCTGACCTATCGTATCCCACGCTTTCAGCGGGACTACAGTTGGACGGATGACGAGTGGGAAGATTTGTGGGCGGACTTGATGGGAACCCTGCAACCCGAAGGTGAACCCGCACATTACATGGGCTACCTCGTCCTGCAATCCGGGGATGACAAGACCTTTGAGGTGATCGATGGACAGCAGCGCTTGACCACCGTCAGCATCATTGTTTTGGCTGTCCTGAAGAACCTGCAACGACTCATTGACGCGGGCAACGATGCCGAGGCCAACAAGCAGCGCATGGAACAGATTCGCCAGACCTACGTGGGCTACCTTGATCCCGTCACGCTGGTCGCCAGAGCCAAGCTGACGTTGAACCGCAACAACAACAGCTACTATCAGGACTATCTGGTGCCATTGGGACACCTGCCGCAGCGCGGCTTTCGTGCGTCGGAACACCTTCTGCGCAAAGCCTTCGAGTGGTTTGATCGTCGTGTTGCTGAATACCTGAAGAAGAGCACGGGCACCGAGGGCATGCGGCTGGCGCAATTTGTCGAAGACATGAGCGACCGGCTGTTCTTTACGGTGATTACCGTCACTGACGAGCTGAATGCCTATAAGGTGTTCGAAACGCTCAATGCACGCGGGGTGCGCCTGTCAGCAACCGATCTGCTGAAGAACTATCTGTTTTCGGTTCTTGATCGCGGTAGTGACACCGATCACGAATTGCGCAATCTCGAAGAACGCTGGGAAGCCATGGTGGGTCGTCTGGGCGCGGAGAGTTTTCCCGATTTCCTGCGTGCACACTGGAACAGCCGCCGCCCATTTGCGCGTCAGGCTGAACTGTTCAAGACAATCCGCAGTCAGGTCAATTCGCGTGAAGTGGTTTTCCAGCTCCTGCGGGAAATGGAGCAAGACCTGGATACTTACCTTGCCCTGTCTTCGCCAGAAGCCTCCGATTGGCCGCAAGACATCAAGGGGTTTGCCAGCACGTTGCGGACATTCAATGTCCGCCAGCCACTGCCGCTGCTGCTGGCGGCTCGGCGGATTTTCGATGCCCCCGATTTTTCCGGCCTGATGCGCGCTTGTGTGGTGATCTCGATGCGCTTCAATGTCATTTGCAGCTACGGCACCGCCGAACAGGAGCGCACCTACAACGCGGTTGCGGAGCGGATAGCGAAGGGTGAAATCAAGAATCTAGGTGCCGCATTGGCCTCGATGCAGGGCATTTACCCCAACGACGCGGCGTTTCGTGCCGCCTTCGCCGAGAAAACCATTCGTACCACCCAGTCACGCAACAACCGCGTGGTGCGTTTCATCCTGTGCGCGCTGGAGAAGCACTTTTCGGATGCCGACTACAGCTTCACCAGCGACAACTTCAACATCGAGCATGTCCTGCCCCAACACCCACAGACGGGATGGGAAACCTTCAGCGATGAAGAGGCCGATGCCTTGACCTATCGACTGGGCAACATGACCTTGATGCAGGCCGGCGCCAACAAGGATGTGGGGAATGCCGCTTACACAGCCAAACGCTCCGTTTTCGAACAAAGCGGTTTTGCCATTACTCGCAAGCTGGCCACCGACCATGCGGAGTGGACGCCCGAACGCCTTGCCGCGCACCAGAACTGGATGGCGACGCAGGCCACGGCGATTTGGCGCATCGCACAAATGGGTTAGTTGCATGAGCAAGAAACAAAAACTCGAACTCACCTGGATCGGCAAGGAGAACCGGCCGAAGCTGGAGCCGCGCATTCTGTTGGAAGATCCGGCGAAGTCGTATCACGCGAAACACCGTGTCGCCAGCGCCGACTTGTTCGACAACCGGCTGATCTTCGGCGACAACCTGCTGGCGCTGAAGGCGCTCGAACAGGATTTTTCTGGAAGGATTAAATGCGTCTACATTGATCCTCCGTTCAATACTCAGCAGGCTTTTGAGCACTACGATGATGGATATGAGCACTCCATTTGGCTTGGCCTGCTTCGAGATCGAGTTGAAGTGTTACGAAGGCTGCTGTCCGATGACGGCACTTTGTTCGTACACATCGACGATAACGAGTTGGGATACCTGATTGTTCTCCTCGATGAGATTTTTGGGCGAACCAACAGGGTGTCAGTCGTGTCCTTCAAGCAGGGGTCTGCAACTGGACACAAGTCGATAAATCCTGGCGTTGTGAGTACGACGAACTTCATTCTTATTTACGCCAAAAATAAGTCCGTGTGGGCACCAAACCGTGTATTCACTGCGCGTGCAGAGCGCGACAAGCGTTACGGCCAGTTCATTGAGAACTACGATGAGCCGCATTCGGCTTGGCGCTTCGTTACCTTGACAAGGGCATTTGCACAGAGCCTTGCGATCTCAGAGAAAGGCATCAAGAAAGCGCTTGGCGACGAGTATGAGAGCTTGCTGTCTGATTTTGTGATGAAGAACGCTCAACGCGTAGTGCGTCTCGCTCGACCCGACTACAACGCAGTGAGCGGCGAAGCGCGTGAAATGATTGATAAATCAAAGAGTGTTCCCGATGAGGTTCTCTTGCTGGAGCGCCAAGCACATTCGAATATGTACTTCACCAATGGGGAACGTATTCTCTTTTACTCCGACAAGCTCAAGTTAATCGATGGTGAGTACATAGCTGGCGAACCCCTTACCAGCCTGTGGGACGACATTTTGTCCAACAACTTACATAACGAAGGTGGAGTTGAATTTCCAAAGGGAAAGAAGCCGGAAGCACTGATCAAACGCTGCTTTGATCTCGCAACAAAGCCCGGTGACATCGTCCTTGATTCGTTTTCAGGATCAGGTACTACTGGGGCGGTTGCCCACAAGATGGGGCGGCGCTGGATCATGATCGAGTTGGGCGAGCACTGCCACACCCACATCATTCCGCGCCTGCAAAAGGTCATCGACGGCGAAGATCAGGGCGGCATCAGCAAGGCCGTGGCCTGGAAAGGCGGCGGCGGTTTCCGCTACTACCGCCTAGCGCCCTCGCTGCTGGAAAAGGACAAGTGGGGCAACTGGGTCATCAACCATGACTACAACGCTACCATGTTGGCCGAGGCCCTGTGCAAACTGGAAGGCTTCAGCTACGCGCCTTCGGATGCGGTGTATTGGCAGCATGGCCATTCCACCGAGCGGGATTTTGTCTATGTGACCACCGCCAGCCTGACCCATGAACAGTTGCAGCAGCTCGCCGACGAGGTGGGGCCGGATCGGTCGCTGCTGGTGCTGTGCACCGCCTTCCGCGCCAAGGCCGATGCCTACCCCAACCTGACGGTGAAGAAGATTCCCAAGCAGGTGCTGTCGCGCTGCGAGTGGGGGCACGACGATTACTCCTTGCAGGTGGAAAACCTGCCCAAGGAGGCGCCCAAGCCGGGACAGCAGGAGCTTGCACTATGACGGTTTCGGGAAACGGCGAACATTTCCGACGCAGTGTCTCGGAAATTGCCTGACATGTCCGATCGCTACAGTGCTCATGGACCGGAGGCGGAATTCGAGCCTGGTTCGCGGGGCCGGGTGTTGCGCAACCAACTGGGAATCATGTCGGTGCGCGAAATGGCGTGTCGTGAATCCGATTCCTTGCTCGCAACCACGCAGCGCATGATCGACGAGACGCAACTGGAGCAATGCTTTACCGCGGGTGACATCCAGCGCATGCACCGGCTATGGCTGGGCGAGATCTATGTCTGGGCGGGCGAGTTCCGGCACGTCAATATCGGGAAGGGGGATTTCATGTTCGCCGCGGCCAACCAGGTGCCGAGGCTGATGCAGGAACTCGAACGTGGCCCCTTGAATGAGTACACGCCATGCCGCTTCGAGACGGTTGACCAGCAAGCGCAGGCGCTGGCAGTGGTTCATGCGGAGCTGATCCTGATTCACCCATTTCGCGAGGGAAACGGGCGCTGTGCGCGCCTGTTGGCGATGCTGATGGGTCTGCAGGCCGGATTGCCGGCCTTGAACTTCGGCGGCATACGCGGCGAGAAAAAACGTCAGTACATCGCGGCGGTGCATGCCGCTTTGGGTCGTGACTACGCGCCGATGACGGAGGTTTTCCGCGGCGTGATCGCGCGGACCCTGCGCTCGCTGGCTAGGACTTCTTCGTGATGACGCGGCCTTTGGGGACGCGCGGGCGGCCGCTGGCGCTCGATGCCTGCTTGAAGGGCGCGCGTATGCCTTCGATGGCCGACGAGGTGGAGACTGACGCGACGACGGTGCGTTCGCGCACTTTCGGGTCGCGCAGATACGGGTTGGCCGAGGTCAGTTTTGAGCCCATGGACGAAGTATATATAGCTCTTGAAAGGCTGGGGTACTGAAAGATGAACCGCCACGTCAACGCCATCGCCGGCCGCCTCAGTCTGCGCCCGCCGCAGCGCCGTTCGCTGGAAATCCTTGACCGCATTACCGAGATTGCCCCACCCGGCAAGGGTGCCGATGTAGCGGCCATGCTGGAGGCGATCCGCAGCGAGTTTCCGCAGGTGGAAGACTTCGAGCGCGACTTCCCCTCGCTGTGCTTCGCGCTGGCCACGGGCGTGGGCAAGACGCGGCTGATGGGCGCTTTCATCAGCTATCTGCACCTGGCGCACGGCATCGACAATTTCTTCGTGCTGGCGCCGAACCTGACCATCTACAACAAGCTGATTGCCGACTTCAGCGATCGAAACCATCCCAAGTATGTGTTCCGGGGCATCGCGGAATTCGCCATCAATGCGCCTGCCATCATCACCGGAGACAACTACGACCAGCATGACCCGCGCAGCGGCACGCTGTTCGGCGGCGTGCGGATCAACATCTTCAACATTTCAAAAATCAATTCCGAAGTGCGCGGCGGCAAGTCGCCGCGCATCAAGCGGCTGTCGGAATACATCGGCGAAAGCTACTTCGACTATCTGGCCGGCTTGCCGGACCTGGTGATGCTGATGGATGAGTCGCATCGCTACCGCGCCAGCGCCGGCATTCGCGCCATCAACGAGCTGAAGCCGATCCTCGGCCTGGAACTGACGGCTACGCCCTTCGTCGAGTCGGCGCGCGGCGCGGTGGCTTTCAAGAACGTGATCGTCGACTACCCGCTCGGGCAGGCGATGAAGGACGGCTTCGTCAAGGAACCCGCCGTCGTGACGCGCAAGAACTTCAACCCGGCGGGCATGTCGGCTGAAGAGATCGAGCGGCTGAAGCTGGAAGACGGCGTGCGTCTGCACGAGAGCGTGAAGGTGGAACTGGAGACCTACGCCCGCGAGAGCGACAAGCCCATCGTCAAGCCTTTCCTGCTGGTGATTGCTCGCGACGTGACCCATGCCGGGCAATTGTCCGAGTTGATCAAGTCCGACAGCTTCTTCGAGGGGCGCTATCGGGAGAAGGTCATCCAGGTGGATTCGAGCAAATCCGGCGCGGAAGAAGAGGAAATGATCACGCGCCTGCTCAAGGTCGAACACACCGACGAACCGACCGAGATCGTGATTCACGTCAACATGCTGAAGGAAGGCTGGGACGTGACCAACCTCTACACCATCGTGCCGCTGCGGGCGGCGAACGCCCGCATTCTCATCGAGCAATCCATCGGCCGTGGCCTGCGCCTGCCCTATGGCAAGCGCACCGGCGTAACCGCCGTGGATCGGTTGAACATCGTTGCCCACGACAAATTTCAGGAAATCATCACCGAGGCCAACCGACCAGAGTCGGCGATCCACTTGCAGACCCTCGTGCTGGATGCCGATGCGCTCGCGCAGAAAACGACCACGGTGGTGTCGCAATCGCAACTGGCCACCAAGCTGGGCTTGACGCCTGCCCACGCAACCAGCAGTACGACGGTGGCCGGGCAGGATCAGGCTCCTGTTTTTAGCAAGCCGGAAGAGCAGAAAGTTGCGCAGATCACCTACGAAGTCATCCGCAAGCTGGAAAACCAGCCGCAGACATTGCCCACCATCGAGTACCTGAAGAAGCCGGAAATCCAGGCCGCCATCGTCAAGGCGGTCGAGGAGCAGCATCAGCCGACCCAACTGGAACTGGAGGGAGTAACGGAGAAGCCGGACTTTGCCGCTGTGGTGGCGAAGACGGTCGAGCTGGTAACACAGCAAACCATCGACATTCCGCGCATCCTGGTGGTGCCCAAGGGCGAAGTAAAAGCCGGCTTCAAGCCTTTCACGCTCGACTTGTCCGCGCTGAAGTATCCAGCAGTGTCTGACGAGCTTTGGATTCAGCACTTGCGCACCAATCATCTCGAAGTGGTGTCGCTGGGTCGTGGCGGCATCGACGAAACGCGGCTGGAAGACTATGTTGTCAGCGGCCTGGTGGATTTCGACGATGTTTCCTACGACGAGCACGCCGACCTGCTCTATGACCTGGCTGCCCAGACGGTGCAGCACTTCAAGGGCTACCTGTCCGAGGAGGACACCCGCAAGGTGCTGCGTTGTTACCAGCGCGACATTGCGCGGTTCATTCATGCCCAGATGCAGGCCCATTACTGGGTGGATGTCGTCGGCTACGAAGTTAAAGTAAGCAAGGGGTTCACCGAACTGAAACAGAGTGCTTATACCTATTCAGTACAGGAGCCACCTGCCAACTACCGCGTGGAACCAACGGACAAGAGCAATATGGCCAAATACCTGTTCGGCGGTTTCCAGAAGTGTCTGTATCCGGTGCAGAAATTCGATTCGGACTCCGAGCGCAAGCTGGCTGTGATTCTGGAACGCGAGGCCAGCAAGTGGTTCAAGCCGGCCAAGGGCCAGTTCCAGATTTACTATCAGAATGGTGCGGATCACCTGGAATATCAGCCGGACTTCGTGGCTGAAACGGCTGCATCTATTTACATGCTTGAACCCAAGAAGCGCACCGAGCTTGAAGACCCGGTTGTCATCGCCAAGAAGGAAGCTGCCGTCCAGTGGTGTGCGAACGCATCAAATCATGCAGCAAGTTATGGCGGCAAGCCATGGCGCTACATGTTGATCCCGCACGACGAAATTGCGGAGAACATCACCCTGACCGGACTTGCAGAGCGCTTCGGTTGCTGACGCGAAAAGTCGGTTCCGGCAATACGGCAAGTTGTCGTCCCGACTGCGGTGCCTGCTGCATTGCGCCGTCGATCTCGACGCTGGCCAAGCCGGCCGGCGAGCCCTGCCGCCACCTGACGGCCGAGTTGCGCTGCGCGATCTTCGGCCGGCCGGAGCGCCCGGCCTGCTGCGGTGGCCTGCAACCGTCCGCCGAAATGTGCGGCGACAATCGCACGCAGGCACTGGCTTTTCTGGCCGCGCTGGAGCGGGCGACCAGTTAGAATCGCCCCGTCGAATCATCCGGTTATGAACATGTCCGCTCGCAAGATTCTCGTTACCTCCGCACTGCCCTACGCCAACGGTGCCATCCACCTCGGCCACCTGGTCGAATACATCCAGACCGACATCTGGGTACGCTTCCAGAAGATGCGCGGCAATGAATGCTGGTACGTCTGCGCCGACGATACGCACGGCACGCCGATCATGCTGCGCGCCGAGAAGGAAGGCATCACGCCGGAAGCACTGATCGCCCGCGTGCATGGCGAGCACAGCCGCGACTTCACCGGCTTCCACGTCGCCTTCGACAACTACTACACGACGCACAGCGACGAAACGCGCTTCTACTCGGAAGACATCTACCTGAAGCTCAAGGTGGCCGGGTTGATCGAGGTGCGTTCCATTGAGCAGTTCTACGACCCGGTCAAGCAGATGTTCCTGCCCGATCGTTTCATCAAGGGCGAATGCCCGAAATGCGGGGCGAAGGACCAGTATGGCGATTCCTGCGAGGTCTGCGGGGCCGCCTATGCGCCCACCGACCTGAAGGACCCGGTGTCCGCCGTTTCCGGTGCGCGCCCGGAACTCAAAAGTTCCGACCATTACTTCTTCAAGCTCTCCGACCCGCGCTGCCAGCAATTTTTAAGGGAGTGGACGCGCCAGGGCAGCTTGCAGACAGAGGCCGCCAACAAACTGCACGAGTGGCTGGGTAACGAAGGCGACAACAAACTGACCGACTGGGACATCTCGCGCGACGCGCCCTACTTCGGCTTCGAAATCCCCGGCGAAAATGGGGAAAGAAATACGGGCAAATATTTCTACGTCTGGCTCGATGCGCCGATCGGCTACATGGGCTCGTTCAAGAACTTATGCACGAAGAAGGGCCTCGATTTCGACGAATACTGGCAGCCGGATTCGACCGCCGAGCTGTACCACTTCATCGGCAAGGACATCCTCTACTTCCACGCGCTGTTCTGGCCGGCCGAGCTGAAGCATGCCGGCTACCGTACGCCGACCAACGTGTTCGCCCACGGCTTCCTCACCGTCGATGGCGCCAAGATGTCCAAGTCGCGCGGCACCTTCATCACTGCCGAAAGCTATCTGACGCAGGGCCTCAACCCGGAATGGCTGCGTTACTACTTCGCCGCCAAGCTGAACGGCAGCATGGAGGACATCGACCTCAACCTCGACGACTTCGTCGCGCGTGTCAATTCCGACCTGATCGGCAAGTACATCAACATCGCCAGCCGCTGCGCCGGCTTCATCGCCAAGCGTTTTGGAGGGAAACTGAGCGGCAAGCTGGCCGGCTCAAGTGGCAACGGCATCATCGAGGAAATGGTCGCCGCCGCGACATCGATTGCCCAATCCTACGAGGCGCGCGACTTCGGGCGCGCGGTGCGCGAGATCATGGCCCTGGCTGACAAGGCCAACGGCTACATCGCCACCGCCAAACCCTGGGAAATTGCCAAGCAGGCGGGCAAGGATGCCGAACTGCACCAGGTTTGCACCGAGGGCCTGGCGATGTTCCGCCTGCTCACGCTCTACCTCAAGCCGATCCTGCCGAAACTGGTGCAGCGTGCCGAAGAGTTCCTCAACGTCGCGCCCTTGCACTGGGGCGATAGCGGCTTCCAGTTGCCGCACGACCACCTGATCAATCCCTACGAGCACCTAATGGCGCGCATCGAGCCGAAGCAGATCGAGGCGCTCGTCGCCGCCAACCGCGAGTCACTGGTTGCGGTCGAACCTTCTCCGCAACGCCATGCCGAGCACCAGCAAAATACCGAGGACAAGATGCAGGAAACCACTCACATCTCCATTGACGACTTCATGAAGGTCGACCTGCGCATCGCGCGCATCGCCAACGCCGAGCATGTCGAGGGCGCCGAGAAGCTGCTCAAGCTGACGCTCGACCTCGGTCCCCTGGGCACCCGCCAGGTCTTCGCCGGCATCAAGTCGGCCTATGATCCGGCCACGCTGGTCGGGCGCATGACCGTGATGGTCGCCAACCTCGCGCCGCGCAAGATGAGGTTCGGCATGAGCGAAGGCATGGTGCTGGCGGCTTCGGACCCCGACAACAAGACCGCCGGCCTGTTCATCCTCTCGCCCGATGCCGGCGCCACGCCGGGCATGCAAGTGAAGTAATGGGCATGGAAACCGAGGTCCGCCACCTGATCATTCGCGGCCGGGTGCAGGGCATCGGCTTCCGCTATGCGATGGCCGCACAGGCCCAGGCGCTGGGCGTTACCGGCTGGGTGCGTAACCGCGCCGATGACAGCGTCGAGGCGATGGTGGCAGGCACGCCCGAGCAGGTGGCCGCGATCATGCACTGGGCGCGGCGCGGCCCGCCCGCCGCCGCGGTCGAGCATGTCGCGGTCGAACTCGGCAGCGGGTCCTATTCCAGCTTCGAGCAGCGCGCCTCGCTCTGAAAAAGTCGGCGTTGGCGAGACGGTGGTGACGGGC
>JACDZI010000058.1 GCA_013426785.1 Rhodocyclaceae bacterium
ACGGTGGGACTTCCACCCACAAGAGTGCGCCCGTGCCGGGCGCACAGAAAAAACGCAGCCACAGATGACGTGGCCGCGTCAGTGGGGCACCCCGCAATGCCGTTTGGCCGGCATCCTGAACCTGGGTTCAGAGTGGCCGCGTCCCTGCCGCTTCAGGTTCACTCGACGGGGAGTGCTCACAACGGCGGCGTAACTGGTCGGCGACCGATGCCAATGCGTATTGGTTCAAGGAATATATGGCCTTGGCGCGCACCGCAGGGAATTCTCGAATCCTGACGAAACGCAGGTGGGCAGCCGCTTAAAACAACCTCAGAACAGATGGTCCTGGGGCGCAAGCACTTCATCCAGACGCGCTTCAATGGATTTAATTCTACGCTGCGCGTTCTCGACGTCGATGGAATTTTCTGATGGACTGGCGGCAGGCGATTGCTGCGTTGACGCTTGCTGCGCGGCATTCAGTTCATGAGCCAAATTGAGCGCCGTCATCACCGCCAGGCGTTCGCCGGTACTCTTGGTCGCTAGGGCAATATCACCCATCCTGGCATTGAGCAGTTCCGCCGCTACCTGTAGGGAATCGAGTTCCTCGGGCGCGCAGGCAACGCGATATTCGCGGCCCTGAACCCTGATATCCAGCGTCGCGCTCATTCGGCGGGCAACCTGTCCAGAAGAGTTTCGAGCCGGGTGCGCGCCTCGCTCATGCGCTCGACCAGATCCTGCTTTTCATCTTCGAGCGAAACGACCCGGTCGCGCAAGCGGTGATTTTCCGTGCGCAACTCGGCACAGAGTGCAATCACCTGCTCCACCTTCTGTTCCAGTCCGCCCAGTTGTTCATCCATGGGCGCGGAGTTTGTTTGAAAATCGGTTTTAGGTCAAGTAGTTCGACAGGATTTTGAAGGTGTGTTCGCACCGAAGCTACAGAAAAGTCGGCGCTAACGGGACGGCAAGGCTACAATTCCGACGCTTTGTCTGCGGTGCCTGCCTAACAACAGGTGAAACGGGAAACAGGTGAGATCTCATCAATGCCTGTGCTGCCCCCGCAACGGTAAGGAAGTGCGGTCGCTCCAAGCGCCACTGGGAAGAATCCTGGGAAGGCGGAGCGGCAAGACTTCCGAGCCCGGAGACCGGCCACGGACAATCCAGTGAATGCGCTGCGGGGTGCGGCGTGTCGGTGGTGTTCCGTCGACTCCGATCCCATGTGTATTCGTATTTGTCATCGGCCTGCGGGGACGCTGGCCGCACAGGGAGCCTCTAACATGTCTATCCGTATCAACCGCACGGCTTGCGCCGTTGCACTTTCCATTGCTTTTCAACCCGTTTTTGCCGCCAGTGATGATGAGACGGCGGTGGTGGTGACCGCCACCCGCTTTGCCACAGGTAATCCGCACATTCCGGCGAATATCAGCGTTATTACCCGACGGGATATCGAAACATCGCCTGCGGCGAATTTGCCCGATCTCCTGCGCGCGCAGGCAGGCATCAATGTCCGTACGCTCTATGGTTCCTTGGGCATGGATGCCACCGTCGATCTACGCGGATTCGGAGATGCTGCGGCCAGCAACACCTTGATCCTGCTGGATGGCCAGCGCATCAACCCCATCGACAGTGGCGCCATCGACTGGTCGAGTATTCCGCTTGAAGCGGTCAGTCGCATCGAGGTCATGCGCGGTAGCGGCACCGTGCTTTACGGGGACCGGGCCAGTGGTGGTGTCATCAACATCATTACTGACAAGTCTTCTAAATCCGTTACCACCGTTACCGCGACGTTGGGCAGCTACGGATACCATGCTGTTGATGCCCACCTGGCGGAGGAATCGGGCGGCAGCTATTTCAATATTACCGGCCACGATGCGCGGGCAAGCGGTTGGCGGCAGAACAGCCAATCCGACCAACTGTCCATCGCCGGGCGTATTGGCCATCGCTTTGCCGGGGGGGAAGGATTTGCCGATTTCGCCTCATTCAAGGAATCATCGGGTACCCCTAGCAGCCTCTTCAGCAGCCAATATCAAACTCATCCGGAAATGGCCCGAAAACTGTTCGACCATCAAAGCAAGGAGGGCTATCGCATCAGACCCGGATTCGCCTGGAATATCGGGGCGACAGTCAGATTGGAGGCTGAGTTGGGCAGGAGCAGTATGGATTTTCATGGCCGCAATTTCGACGCCGCCCGCAATCCAAAATTCCGCAGCGATCGTACCAGCGAAACAGTATCTTTTACGCCACGCCTGCGATCGAGCCATGGGTTGGGGAGTCTGAAAAGTGAAAGCGTCATCGGTATCGATTATTACGATGGCAATGTTAGCAATCCCTCTTGGTCAAGTTCTACTGGCAGCAATACACAGAAAGTTGCGCAGCAAAGTCTGGCAGCTTATTTCCAGAACGTCACAGCACTTGCCGATCACTTGGACTTGACCGTCGGCGCACGCGATCAGCATATGGATCAGCGGGCCCAAGATGCCAATGCTGGAGTTGACGGTACCGTCTCAAGAAACCAAACTGCCTGGGAGGTCGGCTTGACCGCACGGATGACAGACAACCTGAAACTGTTCGGCAGAACAGGGCGCACCTTTCGTTTCGCGAACACCGACGAGTTGTTTGGCTTCGATCCGAATACCTATGCCACGACCTTTGCAGGTGACCTGAAACCCCAGCAAGGGAAAGTTCACGAGCTTGGCGGCACCTGGCAGGCGGATAGGGCATTGGTGCGCGCCTCCGTATATCAAATTAACCTGACCGACGAAATCGCCTACGACGATCCCAGCGGAGCAAACGTCAATCTTCCCGCGACCCGGCGGCAGGGTTTCGAGTTCGAGAGCCAATGGCGGATCGCGCATGCATTGCACTTGCGACTGATGTATGCGCGGACAGCGGCTACCTTCCGGGATGGCAACAATGACGGCAAGGACATTCCGCTGGTTCCACGTGACAAGACCAGCCTGGAAACAAGCTGGAATGGCGGTAACGCCGGCAACTGGAGCGCCCTGGTCAATTATGTCGGCCACCAGCGAGTCAGCGGGGATACCGCCAATACCCGACGGATGCTGGACGCGTATACCACCGTAGATCTGCGCGCCTCCTGGGACTTACGCCCCTGGACCGTCAGCGCTCGGATCGCCAATCTATTTGATCGCCGCTACGCAACGTCTGCCGGTTACTCGGTTTTCAATTCCGACTACTACTATTACCCCGCCGAACCACGCAGCCTCTTCGTGACGGCGAGTTACCGTTTCCACTAATGACATCAAAGCGGATTGCGGCCACGTTTGCACTGCTGGGAATCTGTTGGCTTGCATCCGCAAACGCCGAGATCGCCGTCACCGACGATGCGGGCAACTCCATCAGGCTGGCAAAACCGGCGTCCCGCATCGTCAGCCTCGCGCCGCACATCACCGAACTGCTGTTTGCCGCCGGGGCCGGCGGACGGGTGGTGGCGGCCGTCGAGTACTCGAACTTTCCCGAGACCGCCCGGGCACTGCCGCGCATCGGCAGCTACGCGGCCTTCGATCTCGAACGCATCGCCATGCTCAAGCCGGATCTCGCCATCGCCTGGGGTAGCGGCAATCCGCCGGGGCAGATCGCGCAGTTGAAGCGCCTCGGCATTCCCATCTTCGTCAGCGAGCCGAAGCGGCTGGAAGACATTGCCGACAGCCTGCAACGCTTCGGCAAACTGGCCGGCACGCCGACGGCCGAAAGCGTCCGGACCTTCACCGACCACCTCGGCGCCTTGCGCCAGCGCTACCAGTCTGCCCCACCGGTCAGCGTGTTCTACGAGATATGGAACCAGCCGCTGATGACCGTCGGCGGCACGCATGTCATCAACGCGGTAATCGAGTTGTGTGGCGGGCGCAATGTCTTTGCCGGGCTCAGCCAGCCAGCGACGACCGTCAGCGTTGAGGCTGTACTGCGCGCCGACCCGGACGCCATCGTCGCCAGCGGCATGGACGAAGCACGCCCCGAATGGCTCGATGAATGGCGGCGCTGGACGCAACTGCAGGCCGTGCGCCGCGGCAACCTGTTCTTCGTGCCACCGGACATCCTGCAACGCCACACGCCGCGCATCCTCGACGGCGCCGAACGGCTGTGCGCCGCCCTCGATACGGTGCGTCAGCGCGGCAAGTAGACCTTGCCCTGGGGACCGTCGATCTCGATCACCGGATGCTGGTACAGGCGCGTCAGCACCTCGGCATTGAACATGGCCCTGACCGGGCCGGCACTCCACTCGCCGTCGCCGAACAGCAGCAACACATGCGAACAGTAGCGCGCGGCCAGATTGACATCGTGCAGGGTCATCACCAGCGTGCGGCCGTCCCAGCCGATCAGCAGGTCGAGCAGGGCGATCTGCTGATGCATGTCCAGATGCGAGGTCGGCTCGTCGAGCAGGCACAGCGGCACTTCCTGCGCCAGCAGCGCCGCGAGGGCCAGGCGGCGGCGTTCGCCGCCGGAGATCTGGGCGGCGCGGCGAGCCGCGATGTCCGTCAGCCCGACCGCCGCGAGGGCCTGGTGCGCCAGATCGACATCCCGCGCGCTTTCCGCCTGCCACCAGTCCAGATGCGGCAAGCGGCCGAGCAGGGCGACTTCGAGCACGGTCGCCTCGGGATCGCTGAGGTGGAAATTGTCTTCCTGCGTCATCAGGCCCAGACGCCGGGCCCGCGTGTGCGCGGGCAGGGTAGCGAGCGAGTCGCCATCGATGGCCACGCTGCCGGATTGCGGCGCGCGCAGGCCGGCGAGGGTGGCCAGCAGGGTGGTCTTGCCGACGCCGTTCACGCCGAGGATCGCCCAGCGGCTGCCCGCCTCGATCGCCAGGTCGAGATTGCGGCAGACCGTACGTCCGCCGATGCTCACCGCCAGCCGCTCGGCCGTCAGCCTCATCGTGCCTCCCTGGCCAGCAGCCAGAGGAAAATCGGCGCGCCGATCGCTGCCGTCACCGCACCCACCGGCAATTGCAGCGGGGCGGCGAAGGTCCGCGCGGCAAGGTCGGCCAGCAGCAACAGCGTGCCGCCGCCCAGCACGCAGGCCGGCAACAACACGCGGTGGCGGCGCAGGCCGAGCAGCCGCAACAGGTGCGGCGTCACCAGTCCGACGAAGCCGATGCTGCCGGCCACCAGCACCGTCAGCGTGGTAATGCCCGCCGCAATGAGCAGCGTCAGGATGCGCAGGCGGTCGACCGCGACGCCAAGGGCACGGGCATTCATCTCGCCTTGGACGAGCGCATCGAAGCCACGCGCCAGCGGCCAGGTCAGCGCCAGGGCCAGCAGCGCGCCACCCAGCGGCACGGCGGCGATGGCCGGATCGACCCCGGAGATGTCGCCCATCAGCCAGAAGATCATGCCGCGCAGCGGCGCATCGGGTGCCAGCGCTAGCATCAGCGTCACCACCGCGCCCCAGGCCGAGGAAAGGATCACGCCGGCCAGCAACAGGCGCTGCGGACGCAGGCCGGCACGCCAGGCCAGCAGCAGCAGAATGGCGAGCGACAGCAGCGCGCCGAGGAAGCCGGCACCGACCAGCCACAGGCCTGTCAGGCCCAGCAGCATTGCCAGCAGCAAGGACGTTCCCGCACCGCCGGAAATACCCAGCACGAAAGGATCGGCCAGCGGGTTGCGCAGCAGCGCCTGTAACAGGGCCCCAGCTAGCGCCAGCAAACCGCCGCAGCCGAAGGCCGCCAGCGCCCGCGGCAGCCGCAGGGTCAGAATCACCTCGCGGTCCAGCCCTTCGCTCGCCAGCAACGCCTGCCAGGTGCGCGCGAACTCCATGCCTTGCGAACCCATCGCCAGTGCGAGGATAAAACAGAGCATCGCAACCAGCGTCAGGATGAGAAGGAACGGGGCGAGGCGCATGAGCACACAGACAAGTAAAGTTGCGATTCTACGGAGAAAGCATGACACCCCCACCCCGATTCCCATCCCGGCCCCGGTCAACCGCAGCCTCGACACCGCCCTGCACCACAAGATCGACGGCAATAGCAAACCGCTCGGCGCGCTGGGCCGGCTGGAAGACCTGGCCTAGCAGATCGGCCGCGTGCGCTGATCGCTTCGCTCACCTATGCGCGCGACGACGATACGTCCAAATCCAAGCCGCTCGCTACCCAGCTGGGCACGGGCGAACTGCTGGTCGCGCTCGTCACGGTGCTGGTAGCGCGCACCTTCGTCCGCCGCCCGCCGTCGCCCCCAGCACCTGTTATGACCAGACCGACCTGCCGCTGGCCGACGATCCCGCGCTGCTGGCTGGGGAAACGGACTGGTTCGGGCTGCGCTTCTACTACGGCAGCGTCACGCTGTTCGAGAACGGCGCGCGGCAAGCCGCTTAGCGGCCGCGTTGCGCTCGAAGTAGCGCAGCGCGTGGTAGGTGCCGAAACCGAGCAGCCCCATCGCCAGCGCGAAGGCGCCGTAGGCGAGTGGCATGGAGGTGCCCGTGGTCATCGCCGAGAACTCCGACATGCCGCCGATGCCGGCGATGATGTTGATCGGCACGAACACCACGGTGATCGCCGTCAGCTTCGACACGCGCTTGTTTTGGTTGATGTTGATGAAGCCGACCGCCGCATCCATCAGGAAGTTGATCTTGCCGAACAGGAAGGTGGTGTGGCCGTCGAGCGACTCGATGTCGCGCAGGATCTGCCGCGCGTCTTCCTGCTGGTCGGCCGACAGCACGCGGCTGCGCATGAAGAAGGACAGCGCCCGGCGCGTATCCAGCACGTTGCGGCGGATGCGGCCGTTGAGGTCCTCGCCCTGGGCGATCTCGGCAAGAATTTCGGCCGCCTCGTCATCGGTGACCTGCGGCGACAGCACCTGGCGCCCGACTTTTTCGAGGTCGGCGTAGATGTCTTCGAGCACGTCGGCGGAGTATTCGACGTCGGCATCGTAGAGGTCGAGCAGCACGTCCTTACCGTCGGTGACGTAGCCCGGCTGGGTGCGGGCGCGCAGGCGCTGCAGGCGGAACACCGGCAGTTCCTCGGTGCGCACCGAGAACAGGATGCTGTTGTGCAGGATGAAGGCGACCGCGACGTTGCGCGCCCCGTCCGACTTTTCCAGCAGGAAGTCGGAGTGCAGGTGCACCTCGCCGTTGTCATCCACGTAGAAGCGGGCCGAGGCCTCCAGGTCGGTGAGATCCTCGGGGTCGGGCAGTTCGAGGCCGAAATACTTGCCCACCCAGGCGCGCACGAAGGGCGAGGGCGCCACCAGGTCCACCCAGATCGGCTTGACGTTGGCCAGGTCGGCCCGGCTGTCCACCTGCACCTGCGCCAGCCGCCCGTTCTTCAGCTCGAAGGCATTAAGCATGTTGCGCACGCTCGCATAGGCTCGGGCGCCGACCAGCTCTTCGCGGATGTCGTCTTCCAGCAGTTCCAGCACCGGCTCGCAGCGGACTTCCGCCACCTGCTGCCAGGCCATGACGCGGTCTTCCTCGGGCAGGGTTTCGAGGATGCGCGCGATGTTTTCGGTATCCAGCCGGTCGAGCAGTTTCTGCAACTCGACCAGGTGCTGCTTGTGCACGATTTCCTCGACCAGGTCGTGGCGCGGCATGTCCTGGCGATGCACCAGGTCCTCGACGCGGCGATGGCGCGATAGCAGCAGCTGCACCTCGGCGAGGTGCTGCTCCAGCGGGTCTTCGGCGCGCGGGCGGATGTCGAGAGTCTCGGTCATAGCGGTCGGATTCTACGCTTGCCTATCCTGGGCTATGGCACTGCGGCACGGGGCATGCGCGCGAGTATCGCCTGTGTCCGGCTGTTCATATAAGTCGAATAAGGGGCTTTTTCGAACTTGCGCGGCGCCGGCAGCATCACCGCCAGCCGCGCCGCCTGTTCCGCCGACAACTGGCCTGCGCCCACCGCGTAATAACGGCGCGCCGCCGCGTCGGCGCCGAACACGCCCTCGCCCCACTCGACGACATTGAGATAGACCTCCAAAATGCGCCGCTTGTCCCACAGCAGCTCCAGCCAGACAGTGATCAGCGCCTCCTGCGCCTTGCGCCAGGGCGTCTTGTCGCCGGAGAGGAACAAATTCTTGGCCAGCTGCTGGCTTATGGTCGAACCGCCGGCCACCACCTTGCCCTTCTTCTGGTTCTTTTCCAGCGCTTTCTGGATGCCTTCCCAGTCGAAGCCCTCGTGGTCGATGAACTTGTCGTCCTCGGCGGCGACAACCGCGCGCTTCAGTTGCACCGAAATCTTCTGGTACGGCAGCCAGCCCTGCTTCAACTCGGCCTTGGGATTCTTTTCGCGCATCTGTTCCAGCCGCAACGCCATGAAACTCGTTTCGCCGGGATCGAAGTAACGCCACCAGACCACCCAGCCGAGATAACAGCCCTGCCACAGCAGCAGCAGGAGCACCGCGCCTGCCAGCAGGCGGGTCGCCCACAGGCGCAGCTGGCCGGGTGGATGCGCCGTGCTGTCGGAACTGACTTTTCCGCTCACGGCCGTCCCGTGGGGCGGGTCACGTCGCGGGCACCCTTGCCTGGTTCGTGGGTAGGGATCATGGTCATGCTCACATATTTTCTATGGGATTCGAAATCTACAGGGTTTGCCGTCACGCCAGCGGCAAACCATCCGTCTCCGGCCTGCCGACACCGTGAATTGCTTCACCGCGCGACGCAATAACCTGTATCCGTGGTGCGTCAGCTTCTCGATGTTATGCACCAGACAGAAGCGCGGCTCGTGTCGATGAGTTTGTAGCGGGCCATGGGTATGCTTCCAAAGGTTTCCCGCTTAGGACGCTTGATATACAGAATGGTTCACCGCAGAATGCGGCTATGAACAAACTATTTCTACAGCTTCGTTACCTCCGGTTGAAGTTCTTCCGTAAGCAAAAGGCCACTAGGTAAGCGTTGGCGATGGAACCTGCGGCGCTCTCGTCGCCCTGAATAAACGGAGGAATCCATGTTGAAAACGATAGTCGCCGGCATTGCCGGGGGAATGGCAATGAACCTGGCGATGCTCTTAACCTTCCGGGGCATAGGTTTCGGATGGAACGGCGATGGGATTTTGCTCACCGCTTCCATGCAAAGCCAGAAACTCATCGCGGTGTGGACAACACTGGAACCCCTGCCGCTGGTCGTCGCCAGCCCGGTGCCGATCATCATTGGCATCGTGCTCTTCGGCATCGGCCATGCCTTCATTTATCGCTCCATAGCGGTGGCGTGGCCGGCCGGCATCTTGTCCAGGGCATGGCGCTTCGCTGGCCTGGTGTTTTTCATGGTGTTTGCGTTCTGGGAGTTCTTCACCCCGTTCAACCAATTCGGGGAACCGTTGCCCCTCATCGCGCTTGAGCTATTGTTCTGGGCGATCATTGCCGGCTGCGATGCGTTCGCCATTGCCGCCATTCTTGAGCGCAAGCCGGCCACCGGCAGCCTGCGCGCCGGCGCCTAATACCTCACTCTCGCCAAGCACCATCTGCTTAGCGAAACATCACCATGCAAGTCTGTCCACGGTTTCCTCGTACCGAAGCACTGATCCAATCGTTCGCGTCGGATCTCGGAGCCGATTTTCTGGCATACCAAAATCATGTATGCAGAGTCCTGAATTACTTCTTGGCACTAACAGCGCCACAAAGTACTGTGCCCGAGTCGGTTCTCATCGCGGCTGCGTTCCACGATATTGGTATTTGGACCGCCAAGACGTTCGACTATCTGGAACCGTCAGTTCATCAAGCAATGGCTTACCTTTCCAGCCAGGGCCTCACGCATATGCAAGCCGAAGTTGAGGCCATCATTACCGAGCACCACAAGATCCGTGCGTATCAAGCCCATCACAAGGCCAACGTCGAGGCGTTCCGAAAAGCGGATCTGGTCGATATCTCGCTCGGGATGGTTCGCTACAACCTGCCGCCATCCTTTGTTCGTTCGGTGAAGGTGACGTTTCCAAATGAGGGCTTCCATTGGCGACTCGTCACGCTTACTGCACGTCAATTGCGCCGCTCGCCATGGCGGCCACTGCCCATGTTTCACTGGTAAGTGGCCTTGCTGGCAGCGCACAACGGGATCCCTTCAAGGTAGCGCTCAGCATTGCCGCCATTCTTGAGCGCAAGCCCGCCCCCTGAATCAGCGGCTTTTCAGTCGCGCCAATACCGGGCCGGTCGCCGGGCGCATGCCGCGCCAGCCCTGAAAGGCTTCGGCCGCCTGCTCGACCAGCATGCCCAGCCCGTCGGCCACCCGGCAACCGGCTGCGTGCGCCTGGCGCATGAAGGCCGTCTCGCGGCCATAAACCATCTCGTAGGCCAGCCCGCGCGCGGCGAACAGGCGTGGCGGCAGGGGCAGGGCGGTATCGCTCAAACCCGCCGAAGTGGCGTTGATGACGAGTTCGAACTCGCGGCCGGTTAGCGCGGTGAAGCCGCAGGCTTCGGGCAAGGTGCCGCGCCGGCCGGCGAAGGCCAGCGCCAGCCGGAAGGCCTTTTCCTCGGTGCGGTTGGCGATGGTCAGCGCGGCCGGCTGCTCGTCGAGCAGCGGCAGGACCACACCATGCGCCGCCCCGCCGGCCCCCAGCAGCAGGACCCGCTTGCCGGCGATGTCGAAGCCGAGGTTGGCCTTGAGGTCGCGTACCAACCCAGCGCCATCCGTGTTGTCGCCTCGGAGGGCGGTACCATCGAAGCTCAGGGTATTCACCGCGCCGGCGGCCTTGGCGCGCGGTGTCAGTTCGGTCGCCAAGCAAAAAGCCTGCTCCTTGAAAGGCAGGGTGACGTTCGCCCCCCGGCCACCAGACATGGCGAAGGCGCGCACCGCCGTGGCAAAACCATCCAGCGGCGCCAGCAACGCCTCGTAGCTCATCTCCTCGCCGGTCTGGGCGGCGAACAGCGCGTGGATGCGGGGCGATTGGCTGTGTGAAATCGGGTTGCCGAAGACCGCGTAACGATCAGGCATCGGCTGTTTCCGCCTTGTTTGCGCGCGGTTTGCGCGGGGCGCGGGGTTTGCGCGCCGACTTGGCCTCCGTGGCCGCAACCACCGGCTCGGCCCCCGGAACAGGTGGCACGTCCGCCGTCGCCTTCGGCTTGCGGCCGCGTGAGCGGCGCTGAGGTGACCGGGCAGGTTTGTCCTCGGCGGCGGGAAAACTCGGCGCTGGCGGGACGGCAACAACGGGCTCGGCCTCGGCGGCAACCGGCGCGGACGCTGCGCCGGCCGCGCGCCGCTTCACATAGGCGCTGTTGTTCTCGCGGCCGAATTCCAGCTGGCCGGCCTTGTTTGCCTCTTCGAGCAGGGCGCCGAAGGTCTTGAAGCCATGGTAGTTCTCGTTGAAGCCGGGATGGCGGCGCTTGATCGCCTCCTTGAGGACGGAAGCCCACACCTTCTCGTCGTCGTCGCGGTCTTCCAGCATGGCTTCGAGGGTGCTGACGGCCATTTCGAGCCCCTTGAGGCGGCGCGTTTCCTGTTCCTGCGGGTCGACGGGCTTGCGGTTCTGCTTCTCGGCACCGATGCCGCCATCGCGCTGGCGCTTCCTGACCAGGTCGTCGATGTAAATGAATTCGTCGCAGTTGGCGATCAACAGGTCGGAGGTGGATTGCTTGACGCCGACGCCGATGACGCGCTTGGCGTTCTCGCGCAGCTTGGAGACCAGCGGCGAGAAGTCGGAATCGCCGCTGATGATGACGAAGGTGTTGACATGCGCCTTGGTATAGCAGAGGTCGAGCGCATCGACCACCATGCGGATGTCGGCGGAGTTCTTGCCCGACTGGCGCACATGGGGAATCTCGATCAGCTCGAAGTTGGCCTCGTGCATGGTGGCCTTGAAGCTCTTGTAGCGGTCCCAGTCGCAATAGGCTTTCTTGACCACGATGCTACCCTTCAGCAGCAGGCGTTCGAGCACCGGCTTGATGTCGAATTTTTCGTATTGGGCGTCGCGCACGCCGAGCGCGATGTTCTCGAAATCGCAGAACAGGGCCATGCTGACATTGTCGGCGGAAAGGGCCATCGGGGGGTTCCTTGCAGAGGTTAGTCGGCGCGCAGCTGGTCGGCCGAAGTGAAGGACCAGGTGCGCGTGATCTCGATGATATCCGTATCGCGGCGCACCGCATCCGGGAAGGCCGCATAGGGGGCGGCCAGCTTGACGATGCGCTGGGCGGCCTCGTCCAGCACTTTCTTGCCGGACGAGCGGTTGATCTCGACGCGTTCGAGCGAACCGTCGTTGCGGATCGCCACCGTCAGCACCAGGCTGCCATACAGCCGGCCGCGTGCCGAATCGGGGTAGTTGAGGTTGCCGATGCGCTCGACCTTCTGCCGCCAGTCTTCGACGTACTGGGCGAAGCGGTATTCCTCGACGCGCGCGCCGAGGAACTTGCGCTTGGGCCGCTGGTTGTATTCGTCGATGTCGCGGGAGATCTCGCCTTCGAGCCGCGCCAGCGCCATCGCCCGGCTGGCAAGGTCGCGACCGCTGCCTTCGTTGGCGGGGGAAAGTGGCTGGCGCTCCGGCGCGACCAGCGCTGCCCGGTCGGACCTGCTCTGGGTGAGGACTTCGCGCTGCTGCGCTTCGAGCTGGGAAACGCGCTGCTGGGTGGAAACGAGGTCATCGCCGGCCTGTTGCTGCGGGGTGGCCGGCAGGGGGGTCCTGGCGCGGCGGTTTTCCTCGACATTGCCGCCGCTATCGAGGTTGCTCTGCGCCTTGGCCTGCGCCTTGGTCGGCCTGGTGGCGTGCTTGCTGTTGACCAGGATGACGTCGAGCGCGCGTTCGGTGGCATTTTCGAGTGCCTGGGGCAACTGGAAGTGGATCGACAGCAGGATCGCATGCAACAGCAGCGAAACCACCAGCGCCACGGTGAAATGGCGCTGCGGCGGGTCGAGCGCGGCGAGCGGGGCGGGCCAGCCCAGGGTGGCAGACATGGGGAAAATTCTACTCCCCGCCCGCCGCCGCCCCTTCCTCGTCTAAAGCTGCATCAGCGCAGTCGGCAGGGCGTATTTCGACCAATTCAACAAAGTCGGCCTGCGCCTCGGTGGCCAGCAGGTCGATGGCGCCGACGGCCAGCCGCACACGAGTGCCGCGCACGAGCGTCGGCATGCCGCTGGCCTTCAGCACCAGCGGCATGGCGTCGAGGCGCACGATGTTGTCCTTGAGCACCTGCGCCGTGACGGTAGCCACGCATTCCTGCATCAGCCAGCGCAGGCACCAGTAGCGCTCCATGCCCCGCTGGAAATCGGCATAGCTGGCGTAGGTCAGCTCGAAATCGCGCAGGGCCACCATCAGGTCGGCCGACTTGGGCGGATAGGGCGGCTTGTCGCCGCGCAGGTGGGAGATCAGCTGCCACTGGTTGGCCAGGTCGGCGAAGCGGCGCAGCGGCGAGGTGCACCAAGCGTAGCAATCGACACCGAGGCCTTCGTGCGGCGTCGCCACCGTGGTCATGCGCGCCTTGCCGGCGGCCTGGGCGCGGTACAGCGCGGGAATCTTCGCGTCGCGCAGCAGCGCACCCCAAGTACTGTTGGCGACGATCATCAGCTCGGCAACCAGGATGTCGAGCGGGCTGCCGCGCGGGCGTTCTTCGATGATGACGTGGCCATTCCCCTGCGGCGTATCGGCTTCCCAATCGACCAGGAAGTTGTAATCCTTGCGGTTCTGGTTGGTCGCCGGCTGGCCGCGGCCCGCTTCGAGCACCGTGGCCAGCTCCCACAGGCGCTGCAACTCGTCACGGAAGGGAAAGTCGGCCAGGCCGGTAGCCAAGCTCTCGGCGTTGAACAGCGGCTCGATGTCGTGGTGGCGCAGGTTGGCCACCACCGGCACGCATTCGATGCGACTCTCGTGGCCAAGCAGGCGCAGGTCGGCGGCAACGTCGAGGTAGAGCGACAGGGCCGGCACGGTCTGGCCGGCGGCGAGGGTGTGGCCGGCGATGACCGGCTCGGGCAGCATGGTGATCTTGCGCCCCGGCATGTAAACGGTGGACAGGCGCTGGCGGGCAATGCGGCCGAGGTCGGAATCCACCCTGAAACCCAGCCCCGGCGCGGCAATGTGGATACCGACACGCATGCCGCCATCGGCATTCATGGCCACCGAGAAGGCGTCGTCGATTTCGGTGGTATGGGCATCGTCGATCGAGAATGCCTGCACGTCGGCAACCGGCAAATCGACCGGATCGACAGCGGGCAGGTAAGCTGGGAAATCGGTGCCGGCGCGGAAGTGCTCGAACAGGAAGCGGCCCAGATGGTAGGCATGGCTGTCTGGCAGCGCACCACAGCGCTGCAGCAATACTTCCGGGCTTGCGCCAGTCGTCGCGCAGGCGGCTTCGAGCGCCTTGGTTTCCAGCTTGTTGCGGTCGGGCTTGTAGAGCAGTTCCGGCAGCAGCGGGGCGAACTCGGCCGGTAGTTGGCCGGCAGTCAGTTCGGCGGCCATGCGCTCGATGGTCAAGGCTTGCTGACGCTTTTTCTCCAGCCCGGCCAGCGCGGCCTGCAGAATCTCAGGCGGGGCTTTCCTGAAGCGGCCCTTGCCCTTGCGGTGGAAATAGATCGGCGCGGAATGCAGCCGCAGCAGCACTGCGGCGGCTTCGATGGCGGTCGGCGGGTGCCCCGCATACTCGGTCGCCAGTTCCACGAAACCGAACTCGGCTTCGCCGCACACTTCCCAGAGAAATTCGGTGTCGATCGCTTCCGCCGCGGTCTCGGCCTGCCGCAGCAGTTCGGCCGGGCCGGGCGCGGCAAAGCGCAGCAACACATTGGCCGCCTTCAGCTTGACGCGCTTGCCGCTGGCGGTATCGACCTGCAGCGAGCTATCATTGTCGGCGACGATGGTGCCGGTCTTGAAGGCGCCATCCTCTTCGAAGAGGACGTTCATAAATGGAGTGAGGGAAATCGGGCGGGGCGCGGATTATCGCCGATTCGGCTGCCGTCCTGCCAGCGCCGACTTTTATCGCAGGTCGGCCAGCACTTCGCGAAACTGCACCAGCGCCGCTTCTAGGTCGTCCACGATCTCCTGCGCAATCACCTCGGGTGCGGGAAGATTGTCCGAATCAGCCAGCGCCTCGTCCTTGAGCCAGAAGATGTCGAGGCTGGCCTTGTCGCGCGCTGCCAGTTCGGCGTAATCGTAGGCACGCCAGCGGCCGTCGGGATCGCAGCCAGAGGCGGAGTCCGCCTCTGCCGACCAGGTCGCCTTGCGGTCGTGACGATTCTTCGGGTTGTAGAGTGCAACGAACTCCTGCAAGTCCTCCGCTTTGAGCGGGTTTGTCTTCAGCGTGAAATGCTTGTTGGTGCGTAGGTCGTAAATCCACAGTTTCCGCGTCCAGGACGTTTCCGACGCCGGCTTCCTGTCGAAGAAGATCACGTTGGCCTTCACCCCCTGCGCGTAAAACAGGCCGGTCGGCAGGCGCAGCAGGGTATGCACTTCGCACTCGTGCAGCAGCTTGCGGCGGATGATCTCGCCGGCACCGCCCTCGAACAGCACGTTGTCCGGCACGACCACGGCCGCACGGCCGGGCACGTCAAGCAGCGTCTTGATGTGCTGCACGAAATTGAGCTGCTTGTTCGAGGTGGTCGCCCAGAAATCGTCGCGCTCAATGATGTCCTTCTCGGTGGTGGTGCGGCCATCCTCGCCGACGATCACCGTGCTGCTCTTCTTGCCGAAAGGCGGATTGGCCAGCACCACGTCGAACCGCTCGCCGGGGTCGGCCGCCAGCGCGTCGGCGACGCGCATCGGCGCATGCGTCTCCGAGCCGATGCCGTGCAGCAGCAGGTTCATCGCGCAAACGCGCGCTGTCGCCTGCACCAGCTCCCAGCCAGTGAAAGCGCCTTCCTTGAGGTGGCGCTTCTCGTCCTTGGTGAGGTTGGCGTGGTGATGGACGATGTAGTTGTGCGCTGTGAATAGAAAACCGCCCGTGCCGCAGGCCGGGTCGCAGATTGTCTCGCCCGGCTTTGGCGCGATGCACGACACCATCGCCTGGATCAGCGCACGTGGCGTGAAATACTGGCCGGCACCCGATTTCGTGTCCTGCGCGTTCTTCTCAAGCAAGCCTTCGTAGGCGTCGCCCTTCACGTCGACATTCAGCGCCGACCAGTTCTCCGTGTCGATCAGATCAACGATCACACGGGTCAGCTTGGCCGGGTCCTGGAACTTGTTCTGTGCCTTGGCGAAGATCAGGCCGAGCGTGCCCTTCTGCTTGCCCAGTTCCTCCAGCGCATGGCGATAGTGGTCGAACAGATCGTCGCCGCTCTTCGCCAGCAGGGTTGGCCAGGCATAGTCGGCGGGAATCAGACTTTCCTGGTGGTAGGGTGGCTTGCTGCGCTCGTCGGCCATCTTGAGGAACAGCAGGTAGGTGAGCTGCTCGACGTAGTCGCCATACGACATGCCGTCGTCGCGCAGGACGTTGCAGTAGTTCCAGAGTTTCTGGACGAGGGTCGAGGCGTTCATG